>JAAYGU010000124.1 GCA_012727535.1 Bacillota bacterium
GTCCCGATCGGCGTGGTGATCGGTCCTTTCAAAGCCACTTTGTTCCGGCGAATGGAAGCCAGCACTGGATCCGGAAGGGGAGTTCCTTGTTCCGCCATGACATCGACCCCGGCGTGTTCAATCTCCCATTCAATCTCCACTACAGTCGCCTCAATCACTTTTTTGGTCGCTGCCGTCAGTTCGGGTCCGGTTCCGTCTCCCGGGATTAAGGTAATCCGATAAGCCAATTAAATCTCTCCTTCCGCAAGCTTTTTCATATTTTCCAGCGGTTACGCACCGCAATCCTTAGCCTTAATAACCGGTTATGTTATCGGGAGTCCATTCTCCGCGATCCTGTTTTACCCAGTCTTCTACCGAATAGCGGACAACCTCTCCTCCTGGTCCGTCGGCAACCACTGCCTTTAGACCGGCATTAATAATCATCCTGGTACATAATTTACAAGGACGGACCCCAGTCACGCGTTGACCAGTCCGCGGGTCAAGACAGGCTAAATAGAGGGTTGCCCCCAGCATTTCCTGGCGGGAAGCATGGATAATCGCATTCATCTCCGCATGCACGGAGCGGCATAATTCATATCTTTCCCCGGAAGGTATGCCCGCCTTTTCCCGGGGACAATCATTTAAATCAAGGCAGTTAATACTGCCCCGCGGCGCTCCGACATAACCGGTACTGATAATTTGGTCGTCTTTGACGATAATCGCGCCGAACTGCCGGCGTAAACAGGTTGCTCTCCTGGCCACCGCCGCCGCAATATCCAAGTAATAACGGGCTTTGTCTGGTCTAGTCATCCGGTATCACCTCAAATCTAAGGCTTACGGCCTTGTTCCTCCATTCTCCTCCGCTGAGTTCTGTGTATTAAATTTATTAGCCGCTAAGCCGGAGAGCAAAATCACTTCTTTAGCTATACCGGGTTGTTGGTCCAGACTGAAGACGACCAGCAGTGTTTCGCGCTGTTGGGCAGAGATCCGACCGGAAAAAGCTAATGTTTTTACCTCTCCCGGTTCTAAAGCAGGTATCTCGACAACCCGGGACGTGGTCCGAAGCTGGTTGCCCCCCGGCGCCCGCAGATGGAAAAGCAACAGTCCGCTCGTGTTTGGTACTGGTTGCGCCAAAGTGTTTTCCACGGTTGCAGTTAATTCATATGTCAACTGTTGTGCCCCATTCGGTAGAAAAACAACGGTCTCGGCCTGGAATTCCCTGATGATGACTCCGTCGGGCCGGGTCGCCGTCAATGCTTCGTTCGCTGTTTTGAGCTCCTGTACCGCTTCTTCTAGCTTCATCGTCTTTTCTTGCCATAAATTACGTTCTTCCAACAATCTCAGATTCTCCCGGAAAAATCCGTTGACAATGATGAGGCAGAGCGTGATCAGAATTAGATTACCCACAATTTTCAGCCATCGATATTTGCCGGACACATGCCCTTCCCCCTTGCTTTTAGCCAATTCTTTTCCGAAAAGACCGTAATCCCGTTACTTTTCAGCAAAGCACTGGTGACTCCCATTCCCGGAACCAACCTTCCCCCAAAAGAACCGTCATGGATCCGAAGAGAACCACATGATGGACTGTGCTCTTTGAGAATCGCCATTTTTGCCCCGTATTTTTTACCTAGTTCTAATGTTCGCCGCGCGCCAGCTTTGAACTCAGCAGTAAGGTCAGCGCCGTCTTCCGTTTGCACCACGGCTTTTCCTTGCCAGAGGTCACGCCCATCGCCCCCCACCAACTCAGCGGGTGGACGAGGCACCGGCAGTTCTCCTAATACCTCCGGACAAACAGGAATGACGGTAAACTCTCGTAAACTATCGACCAAAACTGGCAAGTCATAACCTGTTCCATTATAACGGCACGGATTGCCCAATAAGCAAGCACTCACAAGCACCGGAGGCATAGTATGTTTACTATTCATCATCATCCGCTCTTTCCCTGCTTCCAGTGGTAGGTTTAAACAAAATAACATGGCCATATTCGTATACCCGAAAGATTGGCTAATATGCTCATGAAAACAGTCGTGACGTAATAGTAATATAAATAAACGAGTTTTATATTAAGACTCAACCGAAAAAAACCGATCATCTTATTACAGCAAGGACTTTCATAACTCACCTGTCCCAGGGAGGTATGATGATGAAACCGATGGTCAGTCCACTAGCAAAACGGCACTTTATCAACTGGTTTCTCGATGCTTGGGAATTCCGAAGCGAAGCTCCAGCCACAATCCTCTCCGCACTCCTTAAGCAGGACTCCATCCTCGAGCAGATCAAGATTATTGAAAACGGATCGTTCCTCCGGCCGTTATTAGTCATCTCCAGCTTAGGAACAGGGATGCCTCCCAGCCTGCTTTTAACATACGAGACCATGCTCACCAAAACCGAGGCGATCTTGGATTATCTATCGGCTTTTAAAAACGGCCATCTTTTTTTGACACTTTATTTCCCCAATCGTTCCCAATGCCTGTCTTTTGTTGATGTCTTAGAAGAGATCCCCCTGCCTTTAGAGGTAGAAAAAATCAGGAGTCTACAGATTGATTTGGAGCTTCAATTACTAAAAATCGAAGGAGAAAACGAAAACAAACGTAATCAGCTCCTGGCAGAGATTGATCAAGCATTAGCCAAAGGGAATAGAGGCGAATTTCACCGCCTCGTCAAACTGCTCAAAGAATACTAAATCAACCGCCCCCCAAAGGGAACCTTCAATTCAATCGCATCATGAGGACAGAATTCCTGGCAACAATAACAACGGATACAATGTTGATCATCGATCACCATTTGCCCGTGGGCCACGGAAATCACTTTGGCCGGACAGGCCTGCATACAAACCAGACACCGCCGGCAATGCTCACGAATCACCGGATAGGGCGAGACAAAACGGCGGAACAGACGGACCACCCAGTCGGGAACCCGTAGATTGATCATGTTCTTGGCAGCCGGGACATTGAAATCAGGAATGAGCAAATCCTCAAGTTTCTCTCCCAAAAGCTCCATCTCGCTCTCCTTAATTCCCGTAATTCCTCTTTTCGCTGCTAACGCCAGTACCGGTACTTCTGTTGGTTCCAAGCCGACCAAGCGGGCAATCGCCGCATCAACTGCAAAGGGATTTTCACCGGCTAGAATTAAACCCATAAACCGCAGATCGCCATTCCGGGGACCTGCTCCCTCCATGGCCATCACCCCATCAACCAGGGTCAGCGCTGGTTTAACCGTGAGGGCAAGATCAATTAACATCTCTTGAAAAACGTCAGCTCTTTGCAGCCGGAAATGCATCTCACCTTTATGTAAGCCGACCACGCAACCGAAAAGGTTTTTCACCGCGCCGGTTAAGCGGGTTAAGCCGTGTGTTTTTACTCGGGGTAGATTAATCACCACATCAACTTCTGTAACCTCCCGCGCCAACGGAAAGCTTTTTAAGATCTTTCCGTCCGGGGCGGTACGTACTTCCACTTCCTCGTTAAAAGCTGCTAAAGGAACACCAAGTTCACGGCAGGCGGCAGCGATTCCCGCCTTCTCCGCGGCCCGCGCCAGACTACCTACGCCCGGACTGTCGCCAACGATTGGCCTGGCCCCGCTTTCCAGGAGCGCCTTCAAAACTGCGCGTACGACTTCCGGGTGGGTGTCCACTCCTTTCTCCGGAGGCTCGGCGGCTAAAATGTTTGGTTTCACCAATACTTTTTGCCCTGGGGCAATCCAACGCCCAAGGCCGCCAAGCTCAGCCAGGCATTGGTGGACAGCCTTTTCAACCTCATTTCGTTCGTAACTTCCACACCGGGCCAACGCAATTTTGTTCATCTTCTTCTCCTTTGATCGACAATCTATTACGGTAAAAAAAATCCTCTGGTTAATTTCACCAGAGAATAAAGGGACTCCTTTTCCTACAGGATAATTTTTACCTGGACTTAAGACTTTCCGTTTTTGCCTGGATAAATTGCTCCCCTACTTTATATATATCACCGGCCCCCATTGTAATCACCATGTCACCCGGGCGGGTCGCCGTTAGCAAATGGTCTTTAATCTTCTCTAAGTCACCGATATACCTAACGTCAGGATGATGCTTCTTCGTTTCCTCCGATAATAGTTGACTGGAGATATCGCCCGGATCAGTCTCCCTGGCGGCGTAGATATCAGCCAAGACAAGTACATCAGCATCCTGAAAAGCATGCACAAAATCGGAGAAGAGATACTTCGTCCTACTATAAAGATGAGGTTGGAAAACACACCAGATTCGCCCCGCAAACTGCTGCTTCGCAGCGGCTAGTATGTTTTTAACGGCCAGCGGATGATGGGCATAATCATCGACCACTAAAACTCCCCCGACCTCACCTTTTACTTCAAACCGTCTCCGCACGCCGGTAAATTTCTGAATGTAAGTCAGCGCTTCGCCAATCGGAACACCCACTTCGGTCACCGTCGCCACCGCGGCCAAGGCATTAAGAAGGTTATATTCTCCGGGCACTTTTAGTCTTAGTTCACCGACCTCTTGACCGGCATGATAGAGCCGACCCTTAATCCCAAGCGGTGCACAGGGTTCAATCTGTTGACAATACCAATCGGCCTCCGGTGACAGACCGAAGGTTCTAAGCGGTGCCCGCGAGGCGGCAGCCAACTCTGAAAAATGGGGATCCTCACGCCAACAGACCAATCTTCCCTTTGGAGGCACTAAAGAAATAAACTCTTTAAAAGTCTGCACCACATCACCGGCCGTGGGAAAACAATCCGGGTGATCCCAATCAACATTGGTAATCACCGCAATTTTTGGAGAAAGGTGAAGGAAAGAACGGCGGAACTCACAAGCTTCGACCACGAAATAGGGGCTTTTTCCGGTTCGGTAGTTGCCAAGCAACTCCTTCATCTCGCCACCCACTTCCACGGTCGGGTCTTTACCCCCTTCGATTAAGAGTAATGCAATCATCGCTGTTGTGGTCGTCTTCCCATGGGTCCCGGCCACCGCGATCCCTACACCCTTCTCCTTCATGAGCGTGCCTAACAGCTCCGCCCCTTCATAAACGGGGAGCTTTTTTTTCCTGGCCTTTACTAGCTCCGGATTCTGTTCACCGACAGCATTCGTATAAACAACAACATCAATCTCATCAGTAATCTGCCGTTCATCATGGCCATAATGGATTCTAATCCCCTTCTTCTCAAGTTCGATCGTACTTCTACTGCGTGTCCGGTCAGAACCGGATACTTGATACCCACTTTCTAGTAAAATTTTGGCCAAAGCGCTTAGGCGCGCACCGCCAATCCCTATAAAATAAATATGATCACCTAGCTTCAACCCGATCCGTCCTTTCTTCAGCCACTCCTCCGTATATTCTCACTTTTTCTATTCTATGACGAAAAAAGGCATAAAACAATAGCCTTTCGATAATAATTCCTGAAACTAGTATTTTCCTACAAAAATAAGCTACATTTTTTGGTATTTCAAGGATATTATAACCATTTTTTGTTATAATAATCTACTGCTGTCTTAACAGGTTTAAAAAATGAAAAACCCGGGAAGCACCCGGGTAGAAGTTCTTTAATAATCTTCATTAGAAGCGTAAAAGGTATTGACTTCATCGGTTGGAATCTGTTCCTCGCAGACCGGACACATAATCATCGCCTCATCCTCATAGCCAAGTCCAATCATCATTCCACAAGACGGACATTTTACGCTTTCTTCAGAATTATCTGCCCGTTCTGGGTTGCTTAGGGGAAGTTTATCATCTTTGCTCATCTTTTCACCTCCCTGTTTTTTTTATTTTTCTTAAAAAGATAATTACCTATTCACAATTTAATCGGTTAAATAATTACTTCCTTACCTTGGCCTTTCCTTAGGTAATAACTGAATGGTTTTTAGCTAAACGGAGCGGGGAAGATATGCTTGGGAGGTGTAGCTGTGGCCCGACGTAGTATCGTCTCCGATGAGGTCAAATACGAAATCGCCAAAGAACTCGGTTTCGCCGACCGGATTCGGCGCGAAGGGAATAACTACGACTACAGCAATCTCACTACCCGCGAAGCCGGCCTCATTGTTCGCGGCCTGATCGAAAAAGCCGAACAGATGATGAGCCGGAATGAGGGGCGTTAAAAACGCCCCTCATTCAACAGCTAGTCTTCATTTTCCATCCCTCCGCTGGCTACTCCCAGTTTTTACTGTCGTCAGACAAAATATTGATTAAATCAAGCCGTCTTATGGTTTACCATAAATTCCAAACCTGCCTTTAGCAGGGTTTTTTATTAAAAAAGAGAAGCTAAAGAAGCAACCGGAGGGTTCACCGGTTTACTACCATCTTTGCCAAGAAATTACTATTTTTAAGGCAATCAACTGAGTTAGTAATCTCTTAACCACAAATCATGCACAGAAACGGAGGAAGAATCTTTGTTACACTCTACTACAAAAGTTCCCAAACTCCTTAGGTCGTTCTTATTAATCTCCTGTTTAGTGTTGATGCTCATTCTGAGCACACCATGTCCGCGCGCCGAGGCGACCATCGCCAAACGCCTATCGAATTTAGAAAGCCGGTGGGGCCGTTTCCAACTGGGTGGAGAATTTAACTTGCTGGCCGACTATAAACAACGGGCTTATGAAGAGTACCGGACGCCGGATTTAAAAAACTATTTAAACATCTATCTCGATTCACATATTGATCAGAACTTCTACTTTTATCTGCTCTTATCGCATTATGACAACTATGGTTATCTCAACCAATTATATGTCGATGAAGCAGCGGTCAGGTATCGCTCTTCCAATCTCCTGGCTGATCTCGGCAAGTTCAAATTTACCCTTGATCCGCTCGGTCTCATTGCCGACCATCGCGTCTCTCCCATTCAGGGAATTGCCTTACAAACCGGCAATACCGACGTTTACTTTGGTGGCTACTATTCCCGTCTTTATTTAAACACGCGGGGTTTAAATGGGGAAAAGCTTGAAATCACCAGTGATGATCAGTTTGGGTTCCGGATTGCTCTCCCCAAACCTGGATATATGCTCGGTATGACCTTGGTGACCACGCCCAGCGGGGATTTGAGTGAAACCGCCATCGGTTTCGATCTGATCGCCAATGCTTACGGTGGTACCCTCCAAAGTGAAGTAGCATGGTATCGACCAGGAAAAGATAATTTCCAAGAATATAAACACCAAGGAGCTTTAGGAGGCTTAGTCTCCTGGAACAAAGCTGTAGCCGACAACATCTATAATGTTTATGCCTGGTATTTCGCCAAAGGATTTGCCCCGATCTCTTCCTCGCTAAATGATCTGGAGAAAGCTGAAATCTTCACCAGTAATTCTTATGGGATTGGCGGCGCCTGGCAACGAAAACTCACTAACAACTGGGAGACCACCATCAAAAGCGGGCTGCTACTCTCTCCCGAACAGACTGGTTTTTCTGGGCCACAATTGGTCTTCTCTGGACGTCTCCGTAAATCCTTCTCTCCGGCCACTAGTCTAGATTTTGGGGTTGATTCCATCTTTGAACCAAGTGTCGACAAGCTGGAGCTCTCCCGCTATAATCGGTTATCGGTGCAGTTTGCCACCGCCTTTTAAACTGCACAGTGCTTGCGCTTAAAGGAGGAATTACTTTGAGGAAAAGAAAATTGATTATTCTCTATTTAACGATTACCCTGATTTTAGGGGTACAACTGACAACTGCTGCCGCAACAAAACCGCTCGCTGGTAAAAAATTCGTGGTTGATGCTGGTCACGGTGGTTGGGATCCGGGTGCTGTGGGAGTTAATGGTTTAACAGAAAAACAGATCAACTTACGCGTAGCCCAATCCCTCCGTAATTGTCTCATCGAATACGGTGGTGCCACCGTCGTCATGACCAGGGTTGATGATCGTTATATCTCCTTACAGTCCAGAGTCGCGAAGGCTAACACCAGCAAGGCTGAGCGTTTTATCTCGATTCATCATAACGGCTCGGTGAATCCGGCTCATAACGGCACCTCGGTTTATTCCGCAACCCACGCCCGCCCGCAAAGCCGCGATCTCCGCGATAAAGTGCAAAAAAATCTGTTGAAAATGACAAAACTCCGCGATTTAGGCGCGAATTCCGCTAATTTCTATGTTCTCCGCCATACTACCATGCCGGCGATTCTGACGGAAGCCTCCTTTATTACCAATCCGCAGGAAGAGAAGAAATTACGGAATCCCGAATATCTTTGGCGGGAGGCATATTATATTTATCGCGGGATCGTCGAGCATATGGGAGACTGAATTCTTCGTGAACAAGCGGCTCCTTTAACAACCAAGGATACCTCCACGGTATCCTTTTTTTATTACTCGTTGTTAAGGCAAAGCGCTTTTTGAGCACAGTGCTCAGCCCGACCATGCTTTCAGTTCCGAATCTGGACACCGGACAAGCCTGTTTTAGGAAAAGTGTTAAGCAAAGACGCATGCAGGAATCTTTGATTTTATGTCTAACTATTACCACAAAAAGGGAGGTTTGTTATGTTTTGGTTGCTAAAAACAGATTACTCTGTCTGCTTTTGCTCCTCTTTTTCTTCCTGATCGGCAGCGCTTGTCTGAAAGAACCCTATTTCCCCGGTAAAGACCTTGCTACCCTCTGTCTCCATATCTCCCGGGCCGAGGAGGAAAAGGCCTTCAGTCTCTATGCGGCCGCCAGTGAGATCAAGTCACTGCAGGCCACGATCAGTCATCATAAAATCCCGCCCCGCAGCAAAACAGTGGCTTACAGCGGTACGGGCGAGGAAACAATCGTCTTTGATTCTTTGTATCCTGGAACCTGGAAAATTGAAGTATTCGGGCTTGATGAGGATGAAGTTTCTATTTTTTACGGGGAATCTACCCTCAACATCAAGCCTGGGGAGACCGCAAATGTTTCCATCACAATTGGGCCGGCCCCCGGCCTGCTGCAAGTTAACATGGCAATTGCGGAACTACGCGCCACTGGAGTGGAGATTACAAAGGGGAAATTTTACTATTATCCTAATCCCGAAAACAACCAATCGGAATGGTTCGATCTGGAACTGGACGGAGACTGGTTGCGCGGTGAAGGCAAAATCCCGGAAGGGACTTATAATGGACATCTCTTTATACCACAAAAAAGCGGCCCTGTTTATTATCAGAGTCCTTATATTACCTTCACGATCCAGGCGGGAAAAAGCAGGCAGCTAACGATTGAAGCCAACGGGAGCGTAATGGTTGAGGGCAAAATCGACTCATCCCCGCCCCCTCCGGAGAATTTCAACATAAAGAAGATCGAACCGGGGATCATTGAGCTCAGTTGGGAAGGGGTCAATCTCTCCGACCTGGCCGGATACACGATCCTCCGTACCGATAAGGAAGGACGCTTTATCTACCGTGATAAAGTGCCACCAGGAATCCATTCTTATGTCGATGCAATCGAGGCCAAGATGTTCTGGAATGGAAAACTGGGCTACGCCGTCTACAGCTTCGACCAAGGCGGTAATAAAAGTTTTTGGAGTGAACAAAAATTCATCTCACTGGATGAATTGTAAAGGAGGCGGACTTATCCCGCCTCCTTAATGCTAATAACAACATACCCGTAAAAGACCAAGTAGAATGGTTTTGGGCTCCGTGTTACCTTATTGCTCTTTTTCCGTGAGGTAACGGTCAATCGCTCGCGCCGCTTTTTTCCCAGCTCCCATAGCGGCAATCACCGTCGCCGCACCCGTAACAATATCACCACCGGCAAAGACCCCGGGAATACTGGTCATTTGCGTTTCCGGATCAACTTCGATGTAACCCCACTTATTAAGGGCTAGACCCTCGGTTCCTTGTAGCAAAATTGGGTTCGGTCCCTGACCGATCGCGATCACTACTGTGTCGACCGGAAGCTCAAATTCCGAGTCGGGGATCGGTACGGGGCGCCGACGACCAGAAGCATCTGCTTCCCCAAGGGCCATCTTTTGACAGACCATGGTAGTAACATCACCGTCTTCATTCCCCTCCAGCCGGAGCGGATTGGTCAACAGGCGGAAGATAACCCCTTCTTCTTCCGCGTTTTCGATCTCTTCCAAGCGGGCAGGCATTTCTTCGCGGGAACGGCGGTACACGATACTTACTTCCTCCGCGCCAAGGCGTAAAGCCGTCCGCGCCGCATCCATCGCCACATTCCCTGCCCCCACCACGGCCACACGTTGACCGAGGCGAATCGGTGTATCATACTCCGGGAACTTATAGGCTTTCATTAAGTTAACCCGGGTTAAAAACTCATTGGCCGAGTAAACCCCATTAAGATTCTCACCGGGAATCCCGAGGAAATATGGGAGGCCGGCACCGGTCCCGACAAAACTCGCTTGATAACCTTGGTCAAAAAGCTCGTTAAGGGTAAGCGTTTTCCCGATCAAATAGTTGGTTTTAATCTCCACTCCCAATTTAGCCAGGTTTTTTACCTCATATTCAACGATCTCTTTGGGCAGCCGGAACTCGGGGATACCGTACTGTAACACCCCGCCCGGGGCATGCAAGGATTCAAAGACGGTTACCTGGTAGCCCATTTGCGCCAGATCGGCAGCGGCGGTCAGACCAGCGGGACCGGAACCAATGACCGCGACCTTACCTTTGGTCGCCTCAACTTTTTGCACAGGCTCATCACTCTGGTGCGCCCGACCCCAATCGGCACTGTACCGTTCTAATGCCCCGATCGCAATTGGCTCCCCTTTTCTCCCCAAGATACACAGTTTTTCACACTGATTCTCCTGCGGACAGACCCGGCCGCAGATCGCCGGTAAGCTATTTTTCTCTTTAATCGTCGCCAGCGCCGCCTCTGGATCACCCTCCGCCAGCTGCATGATGAATTTGGGAATATTAATTTCCACCGGACAGCCCTGTACACACAGTGGTTTTTTGCAGTTTAAGCAACGCTTCGCTTCAGCTTGAGCTTGAGTACTGGTAAATCCGAGCGCTACTTCGTCAAAATTCTTCCGTCGGAGCTGTGGATCCTGTTTTGGCATTTGTTCTCTCATTTTCCAGCCTCCTCTAGTCGACAGCGGTGTAATGCTTCTTGTTCTTGTTCATGGTAATACCTTTGTCTGGACATTAATTCCTTGAAGTCCACTAAGGCGCCGTCAAAAGCCGGACCGTCTACGCAGCAGAATTTGGTCTCCCCACCGACGGTCACCCGGCAACCGCCACACATCCCGGTGCCATCAATCATCAAAGCGTTTAGACTTACCACAATCGGTACCTTAAATTCTTTAGCGACTTTAACAGCGGCCGCCATCATCGGCACCGGTCCAACCGCCACAATTTCCTGAACATCTTCTTTCTCCAATGTTTGCCGGAGAAGATCAGTGACGAAACCATGATGTCCGAAACTGCCATCATCGGTGCTAAAACTGATCTGATCGCTGACCGCCGTCATCTCCTCCGTCATGATCAGCATCTCTTTACGCTGAGCTCCAATCATACTGAGGACGCGATTACCGGCTTGATGCAAAGCCTTTGCTTTGGGATAGAGCGGAGCGACCCCTAACCCACCGGCCACACAAGCGACCGTTCCCACTTTTTTAATGGGGTAGGCTATTCCGAGCGGACCTAACAGATCCAAAAAGGCCTCTCCTTTTTGCATCTCGTTGATTTCCTGCGTACTTTTACCGATTCCCTGACAAACCAGGGTAATAGTTCCTTGTTCCCGGTCAAAATCAGCAATCGTAAGGGGGATTCGTTCTCCCTCTTCTTTATGCCGTAGAATGATAAAGTTTCCCGGTTCGGCTTTTTCCGCGATTAAAGGCGCTTCAACAAGAAACTGCACAATTCCAGGCGCGAGTTGCTTCTTATCAATGATCTTCAACTTGTTCTCCTCCATTACAAATGATCGACATTGATATTGTATCATTATTTGTGTGGTTTGAAAATATCATGATCTCGCTGTTTACATATTATATAATTAACCCTGAAACTTTTTTGCGCCAGATCACGATCGGCTACTCCAAAGGACCAGCATGAAAAAAGAGTGGAAACCCACTCTTAAACCCAGCCGCGCAGCTTAATAGCTTCCGCTAAACGCGCAATGGAAAGCATATAAGCTGCCATGCGTAGAGTGACCTGATATTCCTGGCTCATTTGATAGACGGAATCGAACGCCGCAACCATTTTCTGTTCTAGTCGGGAATTTATTTCTTCCTCCGTCCAATAGTAATTCATGATATTCTGTACCCATTCAAAGTAAGAGACGGTAACACCGCCGGCATTCGTCATAATATCTGGAGTAACCGTTATCCCTCTTTCCGCTAGAATCGCATCGGCTTCCGGAGTGGTTGGTCCATTAGCAGCTTCCGCGACTAACTTGGCTCTCACCCGACCGGCATTTTCTTTAGTAATTTGATTCTCTAGCGCAGCCGGCACGAGCAGATCACATTCTAAGCTAAACAGCTCTTCATTGTCAATCGGCCTGCTGCCCGGATAACCATTGATCGTCCCGGCTTTTTTTCTATATTCCAGTAAATCCAGAGGATCAATGCCTTCGGGATTATAAATACCCCCATCAATCTCCATAATTGCGATGATTTTGACCCCTTCCTTGGCCAAAAACAGCGCGGTGGCACTGCCGACATTACCAAAGCCTTGAATAACGGCAGTCGCACCCTGAAGCTTTATTCCCAGGCGTTTGGCGGCTTCCCTGATGATAATCACGCAACCACGGCCTGTAGCTTCACTGCGTCCGAGGGAACCGCCGACAATAATCGGTTTACCGGTAACTACTCCCGGATAAGTTACCCCGCCTTTAACTTTGCTAAACTCATCCATCATCCAGGCCATAATCTGGGGATTGGTACCCACATCAGGCGCTGGGATATCCCGCTCCGGACCGACGATGGGGGCAACTGCCGCCATATAACCCCGACTCAGACGTTCTAGTTCCGCCGGGGAAAGAGTTTGCGGATCAACGGCCACGCCACCCTTTCCGCCACCGTAGGGCAAACATAAGACACCGCATTTAAAGGTCATCCACATCGAAAGTGCTTTAACCTCATCCATCGTTACGTCCGGATGGAAACGTATTCCACCCTTAGCGGGTCCGATCGCATCATTATGCTGAGCCCGGTATCCTTTAAAGACCCTAAGCGAACCATCGTCCATCTTCACCGGGATACTGACTTCCAGGACACGCGTTGGTTCGCGCAGGATGGCGTGGATCTTCGGATCGAGTTGCAGTTTTTCCGCCGCCATATCTAGTTGTTGCTGGGCGACAGTTAAGGGATTTGCTTCCATCTTTGTCCAACCTCCATTTTTTTATCTCCAGATTAAAAGATGATCTGACTGCTTCAGGTAATAACTTCAAGAACCCGTATATATGGTCATCCCCTGTGGGTATAACTCTAAAAATTTACTCAAGTATAAGTATAAAAGTTATATAAGTTGCGGTAATTCTCTTGTTTAACTTATAAAGCATATTCAAAGCATATTCTTAGAATAATTAATTCAAACGGTAAAGTCAATAATATAATCACCCACGGAACAAGTATATAGTATACACGAGCTAAACTAGCTCCGCATAGTTTTAAAACCACAGTAAATAATAGAATAGATTGACGAAGGAGACTCAGGAGTAAAGATGCTGGTCATTTTCTTTCGTACGCTCATCCTTTACCTGTTAGTAGTCATTATCACCCGTTTAATGGGGAAACGACAGATTGGACAGTTACAACCCTATGAATTTGTGATCACTATTATGATCGCAGACCTGGTTGCTGTTCCGATGCAAGATCGCGGTTAGCACTCTTAAATGGAGTGATTCCGGTATTTACCTTGCTGCTGACCCAGGTCGCCTTCTCCTTTTTTACCCTGAAAAGCCAACGCTTTCGGCGGATGCTCTGTGGACAACCCAGTGTCATTATTGAAAATGGCATCATCAACTGGGATGAGATGCATAAAAACCTCTATCACCTCAATGATCTCCTAGAACAATTAAGAGCACAAGGTTATTTTAACCTTACGGATGTTGAATTTGCCCTCTTGGAAACCAACGGCACTTTGACCATCCTTCCTAAATCAATTAAGCAGCCGGTCACCCGGGAAGATTTGCATCTGAAACCACCGAGCGAAAGGCTGCCTACTGCTTTAGTTTTAGATGGCCGTCTCGAACAAAAGAACCTAGCCGAGATTGGACTTTCCGAAGAGTGGTTGCGTCAAGAACTGAAAAAACACGGAGTAACAGACCTTCAGTCAGTATTAATCGCCATGCTTGATACAGAAGGCAGACTCTTTTACCAACTTAAACACCAACGCCCTGAAGTGAAGGAAGCCTAGTAAATAATGATCAAGCAGAGGGAAGACGAATGAAACTTTTTATCTATGTAGTTATTCTAACTTTAGTTTTCCTCGGGTTAGGATGGTATTCCGAAATCTTAATTGCCCAACAGGCCGAGACCATCCTTTCCGAACTGGAAAACCTGGCTTCATCTGTTAAAGACGGAAAAACCGCCGAGATCGATCAGCATCTCGAGCGGATCAATCATTTCTGGCTAACTTCAAGGCGGATCTGGGTTTTACTCATTGACCATCACGACCTGGACGATTTTGAGCTGTATCTCGCCCGCACCAAATCTCACCTGGCCAATAACGCTCATATTCTCGCCCTGGCCGGGATCGCCGAAATGAAACAGACGATTAACCGAATTCCGGATCAGTTACGCCTTAATTTAGAAAATATCTTTTAAGGCCGAAGATTCAATCTTCTCCGGCAAACAGTAAGGTGACAAACTCCTCAGGGTCAAAGCGTTTAAGATCTTCCACCTGTTCCCCAACACCCAACCAAAGCAAGGGTAAACCCAATTCCGCTGTGATTGCCAAAACCATTCCTCCCCGGGCGGTACCGTCCAGCTTGGTAAGGATGATTCCGTCCACGCCCACCGCCTCGTGAAAGGTACGGCCCTGGGAAAGTGCATTTTGACCCGTGGTCGCGTCCAGAACTAAGAGGGTCAATAGTTTTCTCCCTCCGCTGTTTTGGTTGACAACACGCTGAATCTTTTGTAATTCCGCCATTAAATTGACTTTGGTATGTAAGCGTCCGGCTGTATCAAAGATCACTACATCAGTCTTCCGAGCGTTCGCGGCCGTAATTCCGTCAAACGCTACCGCTCCCGGATCAGAGCCTTCTTGGTGACGAACCAACGTCACCCCCAGTCGTTCGCTCCAGATCGCCAATTGGTCGATGGCGGCAGCCCGGAACGTATCCCCCGCCACCAAGAGGCAGGATTTTCCCTTCTGTTTATAATACTCTGTCAATTTAGCGATCGAGGTGGTTTTTCCTACCCCGTTCACACCTACCACCAAAAGTCCTAACGGGTCTTTCGCTTCCAACCCGGCAGGAGCCGGAACGGTCAAGAGATCAATCATTATTTCGCGGAGGTAGGCTTTGACTTTCTCGGTTTCGTCAACCTTCTCCTGCTTAACCTGTTCCTTCAGTCGTTCTAGAAGCAAAACTGTTGTCGGATAGCCTACATCTGCCATAATTAGAATTTCTTCGAGCTCCTCATAGAACTCGGGATTTATTTTTTTATGGGAGAGTACTGCTTCTTCCAGTGGCGCCAGCAATTTTTGTCTGGTCTTATTTAAACTCGCTTTAAGACGCGAAACAAATCCCTCGGCCATTACAGTTCCTCCTTAACCTGCTGCTTGCTTTAGCTCGAGTGAGATCATTTTGCTGATCCCTTTTTCCTCCATGGTCACCCCATAAAGTGCGTCAGCTACTTCCATCGTTCGGCGGCGATGCGTAATCACAACAAACTGTAGTTCCTCGCTGAAAATCTTCAGTAATTCGGTAAAGCGTTTGACATTAGCATCATCCAAGGTGGCATCAATCTCATCCAAAATACAAAATGGTGAGGGCTTAATCCGCAGGATGGCAAAGAGCAGAGCAATCGCTGTCATCGCTCTTTCGCCTCCCGATAAGAGGGAAAGATTCTGTAACCTCTTCCCGGGTGGTTGCGCAAACACTTCGATCCCGGAGTCTAAGGGGTTATCAGGGTCCATCAACTCCAGATCAGCCTTTCCACCTTCAAACAACTCTTCAAATAACTTAATAAATTCCTTCCTTACTTGATAAAATGTTTCTGTAAATCTTTTTTTAATAGTCTGTTCAATGACCCTGATCACTTTTTCTAATGATTCTCGCGCCTCCGTCAAATCAGTAATTTGTTGCGAAAGAAAATCCACTCTTTCTTTTAAAGCTTGATACTCTTCAATCGCCTGCAGATTAACCGGCTCAAGCTCCTTCATCTTCCTTTTGCAGCGCGTAATCTCCAGCCTCGGATGGGACGGCGCTTGCCAATCAGCGATCGCCTCCAACGCCCAGTCCTCTCCATAAGCCTCGCTTAAATTCGTAGAAATACTCTCTTCGTTCATTCTTAACCTGTTTAACTGCAGCTCCAGACGGTGTAATTCCGACACTATTTCTCCATTCTTTCTTTGTCGGTCACGCAGACGCTCTTCGAGCTGATTGAGGAGGGAAAGCGCTTCCTGCCAGGATGTTTTTAAATTTTGAATCTCCGCTTCATGCGCTGCCTGCTCCCTGGTCGTCGTCAGCACTTTACTTTCCATTTGCGTTTTTTGCTCTACTAAAAACTCCATCTCTTCCTGGGCTTGAGTCAATTCAAGTTGGCGCTTGCGAATCTCGGCGGTCAGTTCAGAAAGGGAATTGGCATATCCCTGAAGATTCTCCTTTTTGCCTTGCCATTCTTTGGTCACCCCGGCCAACTGGGAAGCAAGCTCAGAGAGCACGCGTAGGTTCTGTTCCCGCTCTTCCACCATTTTAGTTTCCCACTCTTCCAGCGCATTAATCTCTCCGGTTGTATATTCCAACTCCGCTTCTTCCTGTTTAAGCTTTTCCTCCAGACTGTCAACCACCGAATTTTGGCGGGAACTTTCCTCTTCCAATTTGACGAGCACTTGTTGGAGCTTCTCCCGGCGGTCCCGGATGCTCTGTTCCTGAGCAAGCAAAACCTCCAGATCTTTCAAGGCGGAATTCAGGTCCAAATTTAAGGTTTCGCGTAAAGTTTTTTGTTCTTCATACTCTTTAGTCAACCGGCTAATCGCCTCTTCGTACTTCTTTTCCGCGGCTAACCCATTATTCATAAAGACCAGCAGGTCCTCTTTTTCCTGTTGCAACCGGGAAATCTCCCCTTTTCTGCTCAGCAGGCCGACTTGGCGCCGTTCGATGTTTCCCCCGGTGATCGCTCCGCCCGGCGCGATTACCTCCCCTTCAACCGTGACCAGACGAAATCTTTTCCCGGTCTGTTCGGTGATTGCCACTGCTGTTTTAAGGTCCGGCGCAATAATCGTCCCGCGTAATAAGTGATTGATAATGGCGGCATAACGTTGATCGTACAAAACAACTTCCGTCGCCGGTCGGGCGTTATATTTCGTTAATACGTTTTTTACCTCCAACAAGCGATCTGTTTTTTCCTCGATCAGATTAAGCGGTAAGAAAGTTGCCCTCCCTAAGGAATTTCTCTTTAGATAGGCAATCGCCTGACGGGCATCACGATCATGGGTAATCACCAAATACTGTAGTGAAGTACCCATTGCGACATCAAGCGCTAATTCAAAGCCTTTTTCGACTTTAATCAGATCTGCGACGATCCCATGAATTTCTCGGCGGAATGGTTCCTTTTTGGCTTCCAACAGTGCTTTTACCCCTTGAAAGTAACCTTGGTGGCTCCGTTCCATCTCGGTCAGTAAGGTTAGTTTTGATTCCAAGCCATGGAGCCGGCCCCGTAGCTCCTGGTTATTTTCCACCTGACGCACCAGGTATGTTTGGTTTTTATTCACTTCCTCCGCGAGCGCCTTTTCTTGCTCTTTTACGTCAGCCAACTGTTGTTGAAGTTCCTGCAAGCGTCGTTGGCCTTCTTTAATCTGTTCCGCTTTTTCCGCCAGTTCTCTATGGAGCGCCTCCAGCTCTTCTCGCACTTCGGTCACTTTCTCAAAACGCACGTCTTTTTGTACGTTGCTCTCACCAATCTTCTGTTTCAAGAGGGATACTTGGTCTAACTTATCGGTAAAAAGCTGTTTCTTAGCGTTAAGCTCAACCCGGACCGTTTTAATTTTCTCTTCCGTAGCGGCGATTAATTCTTTTAATTGGTTAACCTCTAGGGTCAAACGGTCCTTTTCCCGCTCAACCTCCGCGACTAACCGAACCAGTGTTTCTTTTTTCTCTTCTAGTTCACCAGCTTTGGCGGTCTGCTGGGTAATCATCGCCTCCAGTTCTTGCAGACGCAGCTCTAAAGCGCGCTTTCTTTCCGCAAAGAGGTTTAGCTCTCCCAAAGCCCGTTCTCGCAGTGTTGTTTCTTCTAACAACTGTTGCTGTTTGGTACCAATCTCTGCTTCCATATGGTTGGCACGGGCTTTGACGGAATGGACCTGGTGGGTTAAACTCTCTTCTTCGGCTTTCAAAGCAGATAGTTCTTTGTTTTTTTCTGTTTGCTCCTCTTCCAACTGTTGCAATTTTAGTTTTATCTCGGTTAACTCCGCATTAAAGTGGTTAATCTCCAGTTTGCGGAGCTCTGTTTGGAGCTTAAGATACTCCTCGGCTTTGGCGGCTTGCTCCGCTAATGGTCCCAACTGTCCCGCCAGCTCTTGTAATAGATCTTGAATCCGAAGAATATTATTCTCGGTCTCCGCCAGTTTTTTCATTGTTAAGTTTTTCTTGACTTTATATCTCATGACGCCGGCGGCTTCTTCAAAGACACTTCTCCGCTCTTCGGGGCGGAGCGAAAGAATCGCATCGATCTTCCCCTGGCTGATTACCGAATAAGCTTCTTTACCTAAACCCGTATCAAAGAACAGCTCCTGGATATCTTTGAGCCGCACCGGAGAACGGTTGATTAAAAATTCACTCTCCCCGGACCGGTATACTCTCCGGGCTACTGCCACCTCGGTAAAGTCTAAAGGCAATGTCCCGTCCGTATTATCTAAGACTAGAGTAACTTCAGCCATCCCCAAGGGCTTCCGTGTTTCGCTGCCGGCAAAGATAATATCTTCGAAGCGGACTCCCCTTATATTGCGCAGATTATTCTCCCCCATCACCCAGCGGAGACTATCCGCAATATTACTTTTACCACTGCCGTTTGGTCCAACAATGGCGGTAATCCCTGGTTGAAACGACAATACTGTCCGGTCCGCAAAAGATTTAAATCCATGAATTTCCAGACGTTTCAGCTGCACAGATGCCCCTCCTGAAATATAAAATAAGTTGCAACCCATCCAATTCTATTTATTTTACCATATTTTGCGCAAAAATACATCAGCCATAGGCAATGGATTGTGACAAAAGTATTAGCGGCAATAAAAAATCCCCGGATTTCCGGGGTTTGCTATCGCGCTAAGTTTTTTTCCGGCGCTTAACCAACATTAACCTTGATGGCTAAATCCATCCGTTTTCTCGCCTGCAAGGGCAGACAGCGGTTGAAAAGAGAACCATATTCCTCAACTAACTTTTGGAGTTTATACCGTGCCCTGGTGCGGGCATTATCAACCACTTTTTTTTCCAATTGCAAGCTTTCACTAATCTCACGGCAGTTTAAACCTTGAAGATACATCAAAAAAACTCTATATTCAACGGGCGAAAGATACGCCTCAAGCACCCGCTTTAAATGCTTAACCGATAACTTTTCCAGCACCGCCTCCAGGGGATCCGCGGACTGGTCACCAACCAAATCCAGCAAAGAGCGTGAATCTTCATCCTCAGAAGACCGGTATAAAGAGAGAGGATTGCCAGTATGGTAATGCTTGATCGTAGAAAAGTACTTTTGGATATTAATGATCCTCCTTAAGATACAGAGATAAGCAAAAGTGCTAAATTTGATCGCATATTGCTCTCCATTGTAGTTATCAATCGCCTTTAATAGGCTGATTGAACCTTCCTGCACTAAATCATCAAATTCGCCGCGTTGGTCATATTTTTTTTGGACTATATGTTTGACCATTGGCAGATACTTATCGACCAGTTCTTCTTTGGCCGCTTCATCCTGTCCATTCCTGATCCGTTCCAGCAGCTCTAGATCTCTTTTCTGGTTTGGAGTGGCCAACCTCAACCCGTACACCCCCTACCATTAAAGTTAAGTTCTGATCAATTTATATGGCTGGTTTGTCCCTTTTATGCTTCTAAATAAAAAAAACGCCCGAACGGGCGTTACCTCTAGCGTGGTTGGACTATAAACCTGATCGCTGTTCTTTCCTCTCCATCAATCACTATTTCCGAAAAAGCTGGAACACAAATTAAATTAATTCCATTAGGAGCGACATAACCACGGGCGATGGCGATGGCTTTGATGCTTTGATTAACAGCGCCCGCTCCGACCGCCTGAAGTTCGACACTTGTGTTTTCTCGGACGACCGCTGCCAACGCTCCTGCAACTGATTTAGGATTAGAGCTAGCTGAGACTTTTAGGATCTCCAAATAGTTAACCCTCCTATGTAAAAAATATTAATCTATTTAATATAGTTAGATAATCATTCCACAATTAGTGATAAATTCCTCCTTTGTTCCAATTTTTTATCCTTACTCTGGAAATTTAGCCAAAAATTTAAGAGCTTCCTCGGCCGCTTCCTGCTCAGCTTGTTTCTTACTTTGGCCGCTTCCTTTGCCGATCAATCTTTGCTGATCATAGACTGCCATCGTATAAATCCGGTTATGGTCGGGACCTTCCATCTTGATTAATTGATACTGGGGAACGGAACCCTTACTCTGTAAAGCTTCTTGTAAAAGTGTCTTGGGATCAAGTGGTTGTTTATATTTATTCATTAAGGTAAGATATGGTTCCCATTGCTCAATAATGAACGCTTTCACCTGTTCCCAACCATATTCAAGATAAACGGCCGCGATGATCGCCTCCATCGTATCGGCAAGTATGGATTTTCTTTCCCGCCCACCGTACTTATCTTCGCCGTGGCCTAACAACAAATATCGGCCGAGCTCTATTTTTTTCGCGATCTTCGCTAAGGTTTTGGCGCTAACAAGGTAAGCCCGCCATTTGGAAAGCTCCCCCTCGGATTTATGAGGGAAATGCTGATAAATATATTCACTAATCACTAACGAAAGAACGGAGTCACCTAAAAACTCCAAACGTTCGTTGGATTCTCCCCCTGCTTCGTGACTATAAGAACGATGGGCCAGGGCCCTCATGAGCACGGGAAGTTTATTATGAAAGAGTCCTAGTTTATTCGCTAAGTACGCTATTTTTGTTAATGGATCACCTGAATTCATTCTTTTTCGCCCTTCACTTCTTATTACGCTTTTTACATTGTTCTTACTTTTAAAGAGCCCTGTATCATATATATGGTCTCGGGCTCTTTTTTTAGAAGACACCACAAGAAAAGCACTACTAAAGTTTCCTTTCCTCACCACCGAGCCCGACTTTAGATTAACCGATTAAGGCTCATAAGAACGTGGTCCCCCATGGCTGGGGGACCATCTGCACCTATTGGTACCTGGCAAAAGCTAAAGTTGCATTATGACCGCCGAAGCCAAAAGAATTTGAGAGCGCACAGTTAATGGTCTGCTCCCTGGCTTTGTTGGGAACATAATCTAAGTCGCACTCCGGATCGGGAACTTCATAGTTAATGGTCGGAGGAATAATCCCGTGTTGCAGCGCAAGTAAACAGATGATCGCTTCCACTCCCCCGGCTGCCCCCAAAAGATGTCCGGTCATAGACTTCGTGGAGCTCACAGCCAGACGCCGCGCCTCTTCTTTAAACAGCTGTTTGATAGCCTTCGTTTCCAAGAGATCATTCTGGAGCGTGGATGTCCCGTGCGCATTAATATAATCAACCTGCTCCAGTTGCCAGCCGGCATCTTTTATCGCCATCTCCATGGCCTTCAGCGCGCCTCTTCCTTCTGGGTGGGGGGAAGTAATGTGGTAGGCATCGCCCGTGAGACCATACCCGACAATTTCACCATAAATTTTGGCGCCTCGGGCTCGAGCATGTTCAAGTTCCTCCAGAATCAAAATACCGGCACCTTCACCCATCACAAAACCGTCCCTCGTGGCGTCAAACGGCCGACTCGCCTTTTCCGGATGAGCATTCTGTTTTGATAAGGCACCGGCCGAAATAAAGCCAGCCATCGCCAGTCCGGTAATGGTTGCTTCGGTGCCGCCGGTAATCATCATCTGCGCATCCCCATACTGAATAATCCGCAAGGCCTCGCCAATCGCATGTGCACTAGAAGCACAAGCAGTCACTGCCGTTAAATTAGGGCCTTGTGCTCCCGTATAGATGGAAACTTGTCCGGAAGCCATATCGGGGATCATCATGGGAATAAAAAACGGACTGACCCGGCGGGGACCTTTCTCAAACAGATTCCGGGCTTGTTCTTCTAGGGTGTTCATTCCCCCAATCCCAGAACCAATTAATACCCCTATCTCGTGGGCATTCTCCTCGGTGATTTCGAAGTTGGAATCTTTCAGCGCCTGCAGGGCTGCCACGACGGCAAACTGGACAAACCGATCCATTCGCCGCGCTTCTTTTTTCGATAAATAATCGGTTGGCTGAAAATCTTTTACCTCAGCGGCGATTTTTGTATCAAACTCAGTGGTATCAAAAGATTCTACCAGAGACACGCCAGATTTCCCCTGAATAATGTTGGACCAGAAAGTCTGTACGTCAAGTCCAAGGGAGGAGATGATGCCCATCCCGGTAACGACTACCCTTCTTTTCATTGGCTCACCTCTTTTAACCAAAATAAATTAACAATTATAAAATACCCCACCAAATTATGGCGGGGAAAAAAAGATAAGACCGTTTTGTGGTAAGTCCCGAGCTTACCCGGGACTCACTTCCTACTGATTCTCTTTAATGTATCTCACCGCATCACCAACAGTAACAATCTTTTCGGCCTCCTCATCCGGAATTTCCATCTCAAATTCCTCTTCGAAAGCCATAATTAATTCCACTATATCCAAAGAATCTGCACCTAAATCATCTACAAAAGAGGCCTTTTCGTTTACCTCTTCCTCCTCTACCCCCAGTTGATCAACGACAATTTCCTTTACTTTTTCCAGAATCTTCTCCAACTGCTTCACCTCCTTCCACTATTACGTAGACTATATAGAGTTTAATTTTGCAAAATTATAGGATTAGTTATGTTTGGCCGAATGCTTTATCTACATCACCATTCCGCCATCAACATTCAAGACCTGCCCGGTGATGTATTCAGCATCGGGAGAAACTAAAAAGGTAACCGCTTTCGCGACATCCTCCGGTTTTCCCAAGCGCACGAGCGGGATCTGTTTCTCCATCTCTGCCTTGACCTTCTCCGGTAAAACATCGGTCATTTTCGATTGGATAAAACCGGGAGCTACCGCATTAGCGCGGATTCCCCGGGAAGCTACTTCTTTCGCCACCGATTTGGTAAAGGCAATCACCCCGGCCTTTGAAGCCGCATAATTAGCTTGACCGGCATTACCAATTTCCCCAATAATCGACGCAATATTCACTATTTTTCCACTTCTACGTTTAATCATATGTTTAAGCGCAGCTTTCGTCAAGTTAAAAGTACCGGTCAAATTGATATCGATGACTTTCCGCCAATCCTCTTCGGACATACGTAATAATAGATTATCCCGGGTAATTCCGGCATTATTCACAACAATATCAACTTGTCCAAATTGATTGAGCGTTGCTTCGACGATGCGCTCCGCATCCTGGAACCGGGAAACATCACCGGTCACCGCGAAGGTTTGGTAACCTGCTTGCATTAATTCGTCAGCCGTGGTCTGCACATCAGGCAGGAGGTCTGCCAACACAACCTTAGCGCCTTCGGCGGCTAACGCCTGGGCAATCGCCCGCCCGATCCCGCGCGCCGCACCGGTTACAATCGCTACTTCCTGAGCTAACTTCATATTACTAAACCTCCTTTACTTTTGCAAGTATTTTTTTAAATCCCGGCTTTCCCGCAAGGCGTAAGACTTAGCGGCGGGTAATATCTTCTTGACCATCCCAGTGAGGATCTTTCCTCCAAGTTCAAAAAATATATTACATCCTAATGAGGCCAGCTTTTCAATACTCTCCGTCCACCGAACGGGAGAATAAATTTGCTTTTCTAATAACAACGGTAATTGGTCAGAAGACAAAACCGCCTCAGCTGTTACGTTAGAGATAATTGGCGTTTTCAGTGCGGAAAAGCTTGTCTTTTTTAAGTCAAGCCGGAAGTTTTCCGCGGCTGGTTTCATGATGGGAGAGTGAAAGGCCCCTTCCACTTCCAGAGGAACAACCCTCCCCTCACCTTCCTCTTTAATTTTCTCCACTAACTGATTCACCAACTTTTTCTCCCCGGAGATGACGATTTGTGTCGGAGTGTTGTAATTGGCGAGCACAATCGTCCCCTCCGTTTGCAGGTCTTGAACCATTTTTTCCAGTCGGTCAACTGGCAGGTTTAAAACGGCGGCCATTCCTCCCTCTACTTGTACCGCGGCCATATGTGCGGCTCGCTTCTTCACCAGTGCTAAGGCCGCGGCAAAGGAAAGAGCGCCAGCGGCAATTAAGGCAGCATATTCGCCGAGGCTATGCCCGGCAACCCAGGCGGGCTCAATTCCCTCTTCTTTTAGGAGCCGCAAGATGATATATTCGACTGTCAAAATCGCCGGTTGAGCAATTTCAGTCCGCGTCAATTGCGCGAGCGGCCCTTCAAAACAATATTGCCGTAGGGGTAAACCTGTAATCTCTTCTGCTTCGGAAAAGATCGTTTTAGCCAGCGCAAATTCTTGGTATAAGGAAGACCCCATCCCCACATACTGGGAGCCTTGGCCGGGAAAGAGAAAGGCAACTTGCTCAGACATCATCTTCCTCCTGGTTCCGTTCTTCAATCGCAGTGCGAATTTTTCCGATCATATCTTGCTTTACCCCATTGGCTGCTGCAATAATCGCGTTTTTAAAGGCTTTGGCATCGGAACGTCCATGACTGATCAGACTCACCCCGTTAACCCCTAATAGCGGCGCACCGCCGTATTCGGAGTAATCAAAGCGGTCTTTGAGCCTCTGTAAACTTGGCTTAATGATGAGCGCTCCCATTTTCGTCCAGGCAGACTCCGTGACTGCCTCTTTCATCATCCGAAAGAGCGCAGCAGCCATTCCTTCGGCAAACTTTAGAATGACATTACCCGTAAATCCATCACAGACCGCCACCTCGCACCGGCCCATTGGTAGATCATTACCCTCAATATTCCCGATAAATTCTAAATTACTCTCTTTAAACAGCCGGTGGGTTTCCAGGACCAGTTTATTCCCCTTCGTTTCTTCTTCGCCAATACTTAATAAGCCTATTTTCGGTGAAGCTAAACCAAGGACTGCTTCAGCATAAATCGAACCCATAATCCCAAACTGCAGAAGGTCGCGCGGGTCATTCTCCGCATTCGCTCCAGCGTCCAGCAGGACAGTCACCCCGTTTAGGGTCGGTAAAGGAATGGCAATCGCCGGTCTAGCAATCCCACGGATCCGGCCCAGAACAAACAAGGAAGCAGTCATCGCCGCCCCCGTACTGCCGGCGGAAACGACCGCAGCCGCTTCTCCTTTCTTGACTAGCGAGTTGGCGACTACAATTGAAGAATCACGTTTTTTACGGACCGCCACGGCGGGCTGATCTGTGATTTCCACCACTTCCCGTGCCTCTTGGATCGTGATTAACTCACGGGGAAAATCTTCTAGTTGCGATAATTCCTGATTAAGCTCCTCGCTTTTTCCGACCAAGACCGAAGGGATTTGTGCCTCCTTCGCCGCCAAAACCGCACCTAAAACTGCTGCTTTCGGTGCCAGATCACCACCCATCGCATCAACAGCAATTTGCATGGTTACACCTCCTTCTAGTATCTAGTACTAATATAGAATGAGTATAACAAAGAAAAAAGAGGGAGTAAAGCTATTATATACTATTTTTCGGATATTTTTTTATTCCAACTCCTGTTTTCCCGTAACTTTTCGCGAGAAAGAAAAAAAGGTCGTTTTAAAGACCTTTTTCCTTTATTTTGGTTTTACGATTCTACCGCCACAACCTGGCGCCCCCGGTAATACCCACAACTTGGACAGGCCCGGTGGGCCAATTTAGGTGCCTGACACTGTCCACAACGGGATACCGTTGATGTTTTTAATTTCCAGTGTGTTCTACGCAGCCTCTTCTGCGTACGCGAACTTCTGCCTTTAGGATTGGCCACCACTTCCACCTCCTTCTTGTTCCTTCCACTTGAGAAGTCCTGCCAATCTGGGGTCGAAAGCTTCCTTTTGACAGTTACAGGTGTGGGTATTTAAATCGATCCCACAAACCGGACACAGCCCTTTACAATCCAAAGAGCAAACATTCTTCATGGGAAGCTTTAAGTTGATCGCTTCAAGTAACAACGGCGTTAAATCAAGTTCATCCCCGGTATAAGCCAGACCTTCTTCAGGTGGAAAGTGGTCACCATCCGGATAATAGAGCGCGAATAACTCGGTATCCATTGGCAAACGGACTTTTTCCAAGCACCGGTCGCAGGATAATTCATAATTACCGGTTAGTCTACCGCTCACTTGAAAACGCTGGTTGAGACTGGTGACCTGAAGCTCCAATACCCAAGGATTGATCATCTCGATTAACCGGTTACCTACCCCAGTTAAATTAGGAATCGACAGCTTCGTATGAAATTCCATCGTCTCCCCGGGTGCATCCTGCAGTGGGGAGATATTCACTTTAAAAAGTGATTCCAAGTTCATTTCACCTCTGTATTATAAACGAGTAAGGGAGTGGTTGTCAATTTTATCTTCTAGATTTAAGCATTAAGTGTATTCTCTAATCCGCCAAGAAGAACTTATTGGCCCGGACCGGGAAGGAAAATCCCCGCCACCCCTAAAACGCCGATAATCACTAGAAGCAGGCGGTTCGTCCGCTTTTCCTTGGCCAACTGCTCGTTCAGATCGGCAATTGCTTTCGCCTGCTGCGCCTGGGTCTCCTGGACAGCCGTTAATTGGAGATCAAGATCATCCACGCGTCTTTTTTCTTCTAAAATCTGCGCCGCAATCGCACCGACCTCTCTTTGCAAGTCGGTGAGCTCTTCCTGTAGCGTTTTTACCCCTGAGGTAGTCAGGGTTTGATCCTCTGCTAAAATCAACCTTTCTTCCTCAATTTTCGCTAAGCGTTTCTCCAGTTCCTGATCTTTAATCGTCAGTAAGACTAATTCATTCTGAAATTCATTGGATAGTTGGCGTTGAAGTCTAAGATCATCGCGGCTGGCCGGTGCCACCCCTTCACCCATATTTACCAGCAGCTTAGCTACGACCATTGCCAGCGTATACCGGTCCGCCGGATTATTCCCTCGAAAGGTCCCATCCTCGTAAAGTTCTAAGTAGCCACCATCCACCAGCTTCTTGACCGCCTGATAAGCCCAGTCCGGAACATCGGAGAACGGACGCGCCCCAGCGACCGACCCGGCAAGCAATAATAGGACTAAACCGGGTACCAGCAAAAATTTTACCACCCGTTTACCGGTCAATTTTAAATGTACCAATTGTCACTCCCCCCTGCTCATTTATCCTAATTTTCAGGCCTTCCACCACAAAGGCCGGTATTTTATCCTGGTCACTTTGGAGCTTGATATTCGCCGGCAACAGTTCCCATTCGCCGGGCTCTGTTCCTAATTGACAATAAAAGGTCGCGACCGAAGCATTTCCAGTAGCGGTGGAGGTTCTCGTCCCGCCAATCCCGCTGATTTTCCCGGCGGAAGAATCGATCGTCCCCGGATGCCAGGGCGTCATGGCTTGCTGATCAACAAAGAAGAGTCCTCTTGACACCCTAATTATCTCCATAAACGCCGGATTATAAAGTAAGTCAAATTCTACGCCGCTGAGCACGGGGAAATGATCGACTCGGGCTTCAAGGATAAGTAATTCACCGGCTTGGGGCTTGTTTAAAGCTGTCAAGCGCAGCTTAGGCGTGAGCACCGGTAAACGAACACCCGCTATATACATTACTGGTTTCGTCGAGTTCGATTCAAATTGGATGCCAAGATAAGACCGTTTACCGATCCCTTCCGGCCGCAAATACCAGGTCAATTCATATTCTTCTCCCGGTTTTAAATTACCTACATACCGACGGAGAATCTCTTTCGGTGCCGGTTCCATTCCTTCGCCCAGTTGCAAACTGCCCACGACCCCGTAGGCTTCCGATTCACCCGTATTTTTAATGCGCGCAGTAATTGGATAAGGATCTGGCGTTACCTGTTCATTTACTACTTTTAACGTTGCCGGAGGGTTAACCGCCAGCGTTAATTTGGGTGGACCGACAACAGTGACACTTCTTTCCACTCTATTTTCCGGAATATTAATCGCGGAAGCTACCACCGAGAAGGGCATGAGTTTACCGAAAGTCCCGGTTGGCTTGACCTCCCAGTGTAATTGGGTCATCTCTCCCGGTTCCAACCGTCCAATATAAATTTCCAGTGGTTTCTTTCCCGTGAGCGCCAGGCCAGTCGGGGGTAGATTAAGCCGCGCCCTAGTACTCATCGCTGGACCTGCTCCGGTATTCTGAATATAGGCGACAATCGAAAATGAACGCTCACTCTCGTCCCATAAAACCTCCGCCGGCGAGCTTACCCCTAACTGCAGTTGACCGGGGACCACCGTTACCCCGCCCAATCCGTAATACATGACATAAGTGGAACTACCGGCGGCCGGTACGGTTACCGGTTGCCACATATAAACCGCCGCGCTGTCCAATTCGAACTCGCCAGCCCGAGTAAAATCACGCTCCGGTTCCAGGGGAACATCCCAATGTGAGTCAGCCACACTACCCCAGTTGGTAAAGTACAGAAAATCCGGCGGGGTCGCCTCTCGCCCCTTCAGGGTACCCTGGGCAATCACTTTTGGCGCGGTTAGGGTATCAAATGCCTGCCAAAACTCGGGCAGCTGACTTTGCTCTCTCACCGCATCCGTTTGAATTGCGGTCTCGCCAATCCGGAAGGGAGCGCCGTCATTTTCTCCGAGCATCGTATCGATCACGACCCTCAGCCCAATTTCATGCGCCACCGTATCCCGGTTGATGATGGAATATTTGATCTTCGCCGTATCCGGATAGCCGGTCGTCGTACTTTCGACAATGGAGATTTCTTGGATGACATCAACCAAGCCTATGCGGCAGGTCATCGTGATACTCCTGAGTTCGGGATCCCAGGTCGGCGGGCTAACCACCGTTCCGTATTCGCCTGTTCCCCCGGAGCGCTTCTTGGTCGGTCCGCCAAATATGTAGTTCTGCCCATCGATCCGCACCGTGGTAAACGAAGTCCAGGGTCGCTCAAAACCATAAATTAATACCTGTCCATCATCGTCGGTGCGCAAAGGATCGCCTTGGGTCACCTTCACCCCGAAGCGACCGGTCGCATCGGCTGAATTATTAACAGCGACCGCAATATAGTCATTTTCTAAAATCAATCTTTCTTGATTCGTTGTATTTAAAAAGAAATCCATCTCCGGCTCTTCCTCTGGTGGTTCCACAATTGTCACCCCGGGAAGCTGACCCTTTAACCCGGGAGTCACCAGGAAAAGGGTCAAGGCCAGTAGGATAAAGAAGCGGCATTTACGGGTCTTTGCTTTCATTAATTTCTCCTCCTTCCTCCGGTGAAAGGTAAACGGCCTCCCCGATGTATCTGGGTTCTACTTTATAATCTTCAAAACGAACTTCGAAGAGAATCTTGTAAGGTTGGGGTGCCGGTTTGAACTTCCATTCCCCGGATTTTAAAATCCTTAAACAATAATCATCCAAAAGGGTATGTCCCGAAGAGACAAGAATCTGCGGTTCGGACAAAAGTCTCCCTTCCGGGTTAAGATACAGTTCTAATTGGACGGTTCCTTCCAGCCCACGATGTTCGGCACTTTTCGGGTAGGAAAAACCAGGAGCAAAGAGGACCATTCCCCCGGCGCTGCCTAACGGTGGCAAAGCAGGTACCTCCGGTGCTTGTACAGTCTGGGCTTCACCGGTCTCCGCCTCGGTCTCGCTCGGCGGAGCAGGCTCTTCCGGTCTGGTCGTAACCGGCTCTCCCGGTTCGGCTTTTGTTTCCCGGGACGCCGGTTGTTCTTGATGCACCTCTTCCAACCGCGCTACTGCTTCCTCGATTGACCGAGCGGGTGGTTCCGCTGGTGCCGGAGGCTTGGGCTGCGGTGCCGTCTTTTCCTCCGGGGTAACCTTAACCTGTGCTGTTCGTGCCGCTGCTTTGGGCGGTTCGAGTTCAATCACCCGGGGATGAATCAGCGTATAGTCCAGGCCGCCACCGCTCGCCCCCCAGATTCCGTTGATCTGCAACAGAAAAAGCAGGGCGTGCAACCCTACAGCCAGCAGAAAAGAGCCGACCACTCTATTTAATTCTCTGGAGCGGAGCTTATTCATTGTTTAAACCTCCTAGCTGAACACGCCCCCCAGTTTAGCGCTTATTCTTCCTTTCTACCCCAAAGGCCGGTTGGGAAACCCCGGCATCGGTAACCGCATCCATCACAGAAATTACTTTTCCATAACTAACTTGCGCGTCAGCATTAATGATCACTAATAAGTTAGGATCCTTGCTCGCTAACGGCGCCAAGGTCCGGGTCAGTTGGTCAAGGGAGACTGGTTCGGCGCCGTAATAGACCGTCTCCTTTTGGTCAATCGTCACGACAATGCGGTTTTGTTCCAAGCTGACAGCTCGGCTAGAGGATGGCAGATTCAGCGGGACCCCAGAGACCGCAGTTTTGAACGTCGTAAAATACATAAAAAAGACCAGTACAAAAAAGAGCACATCGATCATCGGGACAATATCCAAACGAGGAGTTTTGGGTTTTCGGCTGAACATCATAATTGTTCACCCCTGTTTCCGTAGTTCTCCAAAAACTCTTTACTCATTTGGTTCATGTTGGTCAGATTTTTATCGATCATCCGATTGAACCAGTGCATCAGGAAGAGGGAGGGAATGGCGATGATTAGACCGAAAGCAGTAGTAATTAGCGCTTCGGCAATTCCCCGACTAAGATCCGCCGCCGAAGGTAAACCCTGCGCTGCCGAGAGAACGTTAAAGCTATCGATAATCCCCGTTACTGTTCCCAACAAGCCCAGCAAAGGAGCAGCCGTGATAATCACATCGAGTAGACCCAAACCCCGCTCCATCTTCTTAATCTCCAGTTCACCGGAGTCACGCAGACTAGTCTCGATCTGCGCCCGGTCTTTGCCGTAATATAACAAAGCAGCTTGATACATCCGGGCTACCGGCTGATTCAGTTTTTGCAAATATTGAATTGCTTCCAGGGGAGCATCCTTTTCCATTAAACGAAAAACGATTCTTCTTATTTCCTCGAGATCTCCACGCTGACTAAGGAAATACCATAGACGCTCAATGGTAATGGTCATAACCAACACCGAACATAATAACAGAGGGTACATAACCGGACCACCGCTTAAAAATATTTGCCACATTTTCTTCTCCTCCTCAGCATTAAACTACTGGATAGTCATAGGTAACTACTTCCATTACTGGTTTTTAACGTTTGCACTGTCAAGAAATACAAGTCATATGTATAAGTTATCACTTTTTTAAGATTTCTATGATCAACCGGAAAATCCTCCCGTTAATCATCGAGTTAAAATTTGGTTTTACGCTGCTTTTCTTCTTCATTTCATCTGCTCAACGGTGGTCGATAACTTTCGTAAGGGAATTACTGGGGAAGAGCATACGGTATACATGTATACTTTTTCTACCTTTGTTGCTTTTAAATCCCGCCTCTCTTATAATGAGTATAATAACTATATACAAACTGTTCAGGGGGATTTAGATGGCTGGCTTTTTAACGTTAGACACTGCTACCCTGAGTAGTCTCCACCGGAAACTACTCCTGGAGTACGAAGGGTTTAAAAAGAAAAACTTAAAACTCGATATGTCCCGTGGCAAACCATGCCCCGAGCAATTGGACTTAACCAATGGGTTACTCTCCAGTCTTGATGGAAATTACCTGGCGGAAGATGGAACCGACTGCCGGAATTACGGTGGGGTTGAAGGATTACCGGAAGCCCGCCGCCTCTTTGCCGCCTGTTTAGGAGTACAGCCAGAGGAGATTATGGTCAATGGCAACTCCAGCTTGGCTTTGATGCATGACCTGATTGCCCGTGCCATGCTCTTTGGGGTTGACGACCAAGAACGCCCCTGGGGGGAAAGACCAGTAAAGTTCCTCTGTCCTAGCCCGGGTTATGACCGGCATTTTGCCTTGTGTGAGCTTTTTAAGATTGAAATGATTCCAATTCCCATGCAGCAAGATGGTCCCGCCATGGAAGAAGTGGAAGAATTGGTCGCGCACGATGAAAGCATTAAGGGAATCTGGTGTGTGCCCATGTATAGCAATCCCACAGGCGTCACCTACTCAGACGAAGTGGTCACCCGCCTGGCTACCATGAAAACCAAAGCCTCGGATTTCCGGATCTTCTGGGATAATGCCTATGCTTTACATCATTTGACTGATCAGCCGGATCGTCTGCTTAATATTCTTCAGGCTTGTAAAGAGGCGAATAACCCGGACCGCGTTTATATTTTTAGTTCTACTTCCAAGATCTCTTACGCCGGAGCGGGAGTAGCCATGCTCGCCTCCAGTGTCAAGAATATTCGCCGCCTGGCCAAATTAATGTCCTTTCAAACGATCGGTCCGAACAAATTAAACCAATTATGCCATGTACGCTTCTTTAAAGATGTGGCCAACATCCAAGCTCATATGAAAAAGCACGCTGCGCTCCTGAGACCGAAATTCGATTTAGTGCTTGAGATTCTCCAGACGGAACTGGGTAATAAAAACATCGCTACTTGGACCAAACCAAACGGCGGATATTTCATTAGCCTTAACACCCTGGAAGGTTGTGCCAAAAAAGTAGTCCGGCTGGCAGCCGAAGCTGGGGTCATCTTTACCAAAGCGGGAGCAACTTTTCCTTACGGCTACGATCCCCGCGACCAAAACATTCGAATCGCTCCTACCTATCCTCCGCTCCACGAGTTAAAATTGGCAATGGAACTATTTACGATCTGCCTGCAACTCGCCAGTATTGAAAAGATCCTTAATGACCGGACCACCCAGTCCGTAACTTTGTCCACGATAAAAGCAAAAATCGTTTGACCGGCCTCCGCCGGTCTTTTTTTTTGTCCTTTTAAGTTTATTTGGGGGTTCTGTCCGCTTCCCTTTTTTCCACCGTTAGCTGATAAAGACCCCAAATCAAGACTCCTCCTGCTAGTAAGATTAAACGCAATGGTTGGTAGATCAGCGCTAGTCCCACTAAAAATCCGAAAACGCCCCCGGAAGTCTGGATGAAAACCAATTCTCCAGAGACATTAGAGGTTAATAGTTTCTCTAAAGCCGCCGCATCCAACCGCTCCAATTGCCCGCGGATCACTGCTTCTAAATCAAGACTGCGCACGCCGTCAATGATCGCGCCGGCGACAAGAGATTCAAGGGCCGGCCCGCCTGCTTCGATTTTTTGGGGGAGTGTTTGAAGGTAGGCTTCAATCCGGGGAAAAACTGCCTCAACGATTCTGGGAACCTCCGGCAAAAAGCCGAGCGCTTCTTTACGAACAACCTCACCCCAAAATTGTTTGGTCCACTCGATCATCTTCTCCCCTAAGCTTCCGCCCCGCCACTCCTCGATCGCCTGTGCCAGATACTGATCCACCGCTTCCCGGGTTCTAGGGTTGTTAACCAACCGGTCTACCAAGTTAAACAAGGCCGCTTTTAATTCTGCTCGAAACTCCGCCTCTTGGAATACCTCCTCTAGCGTAGAGGAGAAACCGGCGGTTAGTTTTCCGTAGATTCCTTCTTCGCGGAGGTAAAGATCGACGATTTCCGGAGAAATTAAAGATGACATGATACCGGCAGCCATACTCTCAATAAGCGCCTCCCGGCGGGCATGAATCAACCCCTGCCAAACTGCATTCGGGTGGCGGGGATGAAAAAGCATTTTAATCGCCAACCAGTTCGTCCAGTAGCCTACCACCGCCGGACTCAGAACAGAGATGAGGGGAGCGCTATAGGCTTGGAGCGGTTGGAATAAATCCACCGGCAGCGTACGCTGGAGAATTGGTTCGGCCAACAACCAGAGCACCAGCAAGATCCCTAAGAAAAACAAGGGATAATTTAGTAAATTGAATAAAAAAGCGAGCCTTAAAGAGAGTGGTTTTTTCCCGGGCTTAGTTGCAGAACCGTCTTTTTTCCCAGTTCCACGCTCTACAATAAGCCTGGTCCGAAAATCAGCCGCCACTCTCCCCCCCCATTTTTCGATAAAGCGCTGTTCAATGGAGAAGTCATTAACAACCGCCGGTTCTTCCGGCGCCGCTATACGAGTCGGCTCTTTCTGCTTGGCGATCATTTATCCTTGGCCTCCAGTCTAAATATTAAATTTTAAACATTAAAAATTAGTTAAGCGAAAGGGCGATAACAAGTTAATGGATAATACATTTAGGATATACGTGTTAGTATCCACCAAAAGGAGGAACCAGATGAGTATCAAAGTCGCCAAATTTGGGGGATCTTCCCTGGCCGATGCCGAACAGTTTCGCAAAGTCCGGTCGATTGTGGAGGCCGACCGGAGTCGTCGCTATATTGTTCCCTCCGCCCCAGGTAAACGTCATCCCCAAGACCACAAGATCACCGATCTCCTCTACCAATGTTACGACCATGTACAACAAGGGCTCTCGTTTGCGGATATTTTTTCTTTAATTGCAGACCGATATTTAGGGATCATCAGAGAATTAGGCCTAAATCTGGATTTGGCACCCACCCTTGAACAGATTAAGAATGAGATCGCCGCCGGTGCTACCCTCGACTATACCGTGAGCCGCGGCGAGTATCTTAATGGATTAATCCTCGCCAACTATCTTGGCTTTGAGTTTGTTGATCCGGCAACCTTAATCTTCTTCGATACGCAGGGACATTTAGCGATCGAAAAGACCCAAACCATGATCAGCAAAGAATTAACCCCCAAAAAATATGCGGTGATCCCGGGGTTTTATGGTTCTACGCTCGACGGCCGGGTACAAACCTTCTCACGCGGCGGCTCCGATATCACCGGTGCGCTGATCGCTCGGGGCGTTGAGGCTGATCTTTATGAAAACTGGACTGATGTTTCCGGTTTCATGATGGCCGATCCCCGGATCGTCAAAAACCCCAAGCCGATTGAGCAGATTACTTACCGTGAACTCCGCGAACTAGCCTATATGGGCGCCTCGGTCTTGCATGAGGAAGCCAATTTTCCTGTACGGGAAGCCCGGATCCCGATCCATATAAAAAATACTAACCGCCCAACTGATCCGGGAACTTTAATTGTTAAAGATAACGGCGAATTAAAAAGACCGGGTTCGATCACTGGGATCGCTGGTCGGAAAGGCTTTACAATTATCGCCGTCGAAAAAACACTGATGCATTCGGAGTTAGGTTTTGGCCGCCGGCTCCTCTCCGTCATCGAAAATAATGGCATTTCCTTTGAACATATGCCGTCCGGAATCGACACTATTTCTTTAGTAATCGCCGACACACAGCTCAATAACAAACTGGACAAAGTATTGGCCGAGATTAAACGGGACTGCCAACCGGATGCGATTGATGTTTTCCATGATATTGCTCTGATTGCCACCGTCGGCCTCGGGATGGCTTATACCCCGGGCATTGCCGGTCGTCTCTTTTCCGCCCTCTCCGAAGTAAATGTGCGTATGATCGACCAAGGTTCCAGCGAGATTAATATTATTATCGGCGTTGAAAATAAGGATTTCGAAGAAGCAGTGCGCCGGATTTACCACGCTTTCGTAGAATAAACCCTCTATGCTGCGTACCTGAAAAGCCAGATTAATCCGTTAAAAAATCCCCGGAGTTTAAATCCGGGGTTTTTCATATTCTTTTTCGATCAAGGCCAGACTCCTGAGGACCAACGCCACTGCTTCCTCCACCTTATAATTGTCCGAAGGCACCCATCCTCTGGTTCTAAGCCGGTATGGGCGTAACCCGTTTTTCATTTCTTCCAGGGTACAGAAGATCTCACCGGGCGAAGGTTTGTTGATCCAGCTATCTTGTAAGTTGGCCGCTAAGGCTTTAAACCACGCCACGTAATTAATAATGTGTTCACGGTCAAAATAACCGAGGGGTTTTAAATAAGCAAGCAACCGGCGGAACTTTTCACTCTTTTGGTAACGGTGATAGTCGGCCACATACAGGCTTTCCGAGAGGAAGAGGGGGGGGCCATAAACCGATAACCCCTTCTCCTTGATCGTCGTACCGGATTGAATGATCTCAATTCCGACACTCCCTTTGTTGGCCAACACTGCATCTTCGACGTTCTCGACAGAAACGGTATTGGAGCCGGGCAACAGCGTATGCACCACCCCTTGATAGCGTCCTTTGACGAAGATGGGAACGCCGTGCCGGATTAATTTCTCGTAACCAAGGTTGTAGTCGATCGAATCACGATTAGCAATCAGAAAAAAGCCGACAAAATCAGTAATCTCCCGGCCGGCAAGGGAGTTAAAGGCTTTTAGATTTGCCGAACCGGCAATCCGAAGGTCGGTATCCTTATCAATATTGTAGTTATACATTCCCCATTTTCGGACCAACTCCGGACAGCGTAGAAAGTGCTGATTCATGGAGAGCAGTTCATCCATACCGACCACGGTCAGATCAACCTCATCCAGCTTGATCAGAGAAGAGCCGTTATGCGGTTCATCTCCCTCCAGTCGTACAACCAGATCACCGATCCTTACCTCCATCCCTAAAAATCCGACCCGGTAGTACCGCTCCGTCCGTTTGCGATCCGGAGCCAACGTAAGATAGGGACAGTCAAGCTCGTCCAGATACCGTCTGGCCTGGACTGGATCGACTGTGGCGTGCTTTTTCCCGGCGGCCACCAGCTCTCTGACCCAGTCAAGCTCTGCTTTGTCCGGTGAAAGAGCTGCCATCTTTTTCATCATATTTTGAAACGTTCTCCCCCATCTGGGAATAACACAGGTTACATCATAAGCCATAACTTCTCCAACTTTCATTAATCGTAATAATAACAAAAATCAGGAAATAATATCACTTATCTTACCCCTGATTGAGCGCCAGCACCTGCTCCTTAAAAAGATCACCACGTTCTTTATAGTTTTTAAAAAGGTCGAAACTGGCACAAGCGGTAGACAAAAGAACCACATCACCCGGGGTGGCGTATTGATTAGCCTGCGCAACGATGGACTTCATATCACTACCCCCGTTAACCAGTAACGGCGGGCGGCGCTTTGTCTTTTCTGCCCTCTGTTTAATGGCCTCACGAATCACTGGTCCCATTCTCCCAATCAAAATTACTACTTTAACTGTACTTTTAAGAATTTCTTCGGCTAAACCGCTATAATCCGTACCCTTATCGGCACCGCCGGCGATCAGGATCACCGGTTCTGTGAAAGCACGTAAGGCTACGATGGTTGGTTCTGGAGAGGTGGCAAATGAATCATCAAAGAAGTGCACCCCGTTGATCGTCGTTACATACTCTAAACGATGCTCCAACCCCTTATATTCTGAAATCGCTTGGGTAATTGATTCGCGGTCGGCACCAGCAGTGTAGCTGGCTAAAGCCGCTGCCGCGATGTTTAAGAGGTTATGTTCGCCCCGGAGTTTAATCTCTTTACTGGTAATCAGTAATTCAGGCGCACCGGTTAGATTCCAGTAAACGGCATACTCGCCACTCGGCAACTGCTCATACCACGCGCCAGCCGGTGGCGGAACGCTGCCGTAGAGCAGTAAGCGACCATGAACTAAGGAAGCCAGCTCCCGGCAGGTCCGGTCATCTTGGTTCAGAATCGTGACCCCGGAAGGAGATTGATACCGTAAGAGATTCGTTTTCGCCTGCACGTAAGCTTCACGGGATTGATGGTAATTCGGATTTACCGGATCGGCCGGGGCCAGATGGTCTTCGGTAATATTGGTGAAGACCGCAATATCCACATTTTCCTCCAGATCTTCCAACTGAAAACTGGATAATTCTAAAACTACCAGATCATCGGGTTGTAGTAAAGTAAAGAAAGAAAATGGCGCGATCCCGATAATCCCGCCCAAATAAACCCGGGCTCCCTTCTGGCGCTGGCTCCGCTCCAACATACGATGGATCAAAGTCGCAGTGGTTCCCTTGCCCTTCGTGCCGGTCACTCCAATCACCGGGCAAGGGCATAGTTGCAGAAAGAGCCGCATCGCGCTGGTCACTTTCACGCCGTTAGCCCTGGCTTTAATTAAGGCGGGGTGAAATAAAGGTAAACCGGGGGAACGATACAGCATGGCAAAATCATCAAGCTGTTCCAGGCTCCTTGCCCCCAGCCGGAAATCTACACCCCGAGCAGCCAGTCTCTGGTAGCGCTCGCCCAGTTCCTCTGCGCTCCGGTTGTCACAAACCGTCACTTTTTCTCCCTGCCCAATAAGATAATCCGCTAAGGCTAAGTTTTCAATCCCCAGCCCCAGCACAGCTACACCCTTTTTCAGAATAAAACACCTTCCTTCCCCTCCCGGACCAAGCTCCCGGGGGAAGTTTTCTTATTTATCTTATTACAAGGGACACACAGTTGACAATAGGTTATTTCGAGCAAGGCCTTTTTTGCTTCTTATTTGTTGGTTAAGTTTTTGATGCGACCGAAGACAAGGGTCGCCTGCTCACGGATTTGGGAACGATAAGTTCGCATTCTGGTAACAAACCGGTAGATCGGCTCTTTACTCTTTAAATTGGCCACTAGTTCCTTATATTGTCCGCGATATCTTCTCCACCACAGTTGCAATAACCAACCGACGATGACAAAAGTAGAAATCTTCTGCAGATTCCAGAAGAATAGATCTACATTATATAACCATTTCATCTTGATCACTCCACCACCTTACTTGGATTTTAGTATATCCAAGCGTGATGGAAAAATTCCCCTTACGGTAAACCGATCAGCGACAGGAGATTCTCGCTTCTCCGCCGAATTGGTTGTTAAGAAATATAAACGCTTAGTATGCTAAGGGAGATAATTTTCTCAAGAGGTGTAGTGCTTGGGCATGTCAATCATCCTTCTGATCTTGCTTTTGGGGTTAATTTGGATCTCATCCGCTGCCGTTGGGGAAGCTTCCGGGAATAAAGTTCTTTATGAGCGGAACTCTCCATACCAGCGGATCAGCGTGGTCCAAAGCGGCAACCTCCGCTACTTGCGCTTTAAAAATTCCAACCAAAGCGCGCTCGATTTAGAGGATCCCTTGCGGATGGTATTTCCTTACACTTCCTATCTGCACTTAGGAGTGGTCGCCCACCCCCAACCAACCAAAGCGCTTTTTATCGGTCTCGGCGGCGGTTCTGCCCCAAGAAAATTTCTCCACGATTACCCCTCTTTAACGGCCGTGGATGTGGTGGAGATCGATCCGGACGTCGTAAAAATTGCCCGCACCTATTTTGACCTCCCGGATGATCCGCGCCTCAAGGTGAAGATCGAAGACGGACGATTGTTCGTTGAAGAAAGCGGACCGGCGATCGCCGCCGGTCGCACCAACCCTTACGATTTGGTCATCATCGATGCCTATTCCGCCAGTAACATCCCGTACCACCTCGTCACTTTTGAATTTCTACGGGCGGTACGTAAAATCCTCTCCCCGGACGGCGTGGTCGTTTCCACCCTGATCGGCGCCCTCAGCGGCTCCCACAGCCGGTTCTTTCGCTCCATGGCCCGCACCTATAGTGTGGTTTTTCCGCAGAAATATCTCTTTCCCGTCGGGGGCTGGTCGGGAGAGAGTGACACCTCGGTGCGGAATATTATCTTAATTGCTACTTTAAGCCCGGACAAATGGAATCAGGATGTTTGGCAAAAACAGGCAAAGGCCTGCTACGAACAGAAGCTGATCACTGAAGAGGTACCTGATTTTGTCAATACGTTAGTCGAGGAGACAGAGCTTGAAACGATCTGGTTAGAAGATATACCGGTACTCACCGACGATTACGTTCCATACGATCCCCGTTACCACCGGCTCTGAGCCGTTACTGAAGAGTAATCCGCTTTCTTGGTGCTTTCCACGGAAAAGGCCGTTCAACCAGAAACTTCACCTCTCTGCTCTCAGCTTTGCCAACCACTTCAACACCCTCCTTTGGACTAAAACGAGCAGAATAGAAGTGGAGAGCACAACCAACAGAGCCGAAATTCCATAAGCCGCCGTCGCTTTATTACCCCCAGTGTTCAGATAGAACCGTGTAAATTGAGTGAGCATAAAGACATGGACCAGAAAAATCTCATAGGAAATGGTCGAGAGAAAGGATAAGAACGACTTCACTGCTGCCGGCCAGGCAGAAGAGGACCAAACCCAAAGACCAACCAGCAAACTGTAGATGAGCACACTAGGGCGCATTTGCGTCAAAGAAAGGTTCAAGCCCCGACCAAACTTGAGATAAATAAATGCTTCAATGGTCACTCCGCCGAGCACAACCAATAAGAGGAAGAAGATTATTGACTGTTTTTGTTTTACACAGCGTTCCAGGAGCGCCGGTCGGGAGGCGCTCCAAATCCCTAACGCAAAATAAAAAACCCAACTTAAAAAATTTCTTTGGTCAATCAAGTAAGCCCACGGTGTTGGAAGCGACAGATACATGTTAGTAAATTGGATGGCAACAGTAATAGCTAAAGAGACCAAAAGACCGGTAGTTCGCTGTAAATATTGATTTAGGAAGGGAAAAACCAAATAAAACTGGACAATCAGCGGGATAAAATATAAATGGTAGGCAGCATCACCGCTGATTAACGCCCAGCTGATTCTGTACAGAGCCGGCGGTTGACCGGTAGAATCATCCACGATTAAATAAATGATGCTCCACAGACAATAGAGCGGTAGAACCCTGCGGAGCCGATACCAGACAAAGTGCAGATAACCCCGCTTCTGTTTTCGGGAAAGACTTAACCCCATTCCAGAGAGAAAAATGAAAACCGGAACGGCAAAACGGATGAGTTGGTTAAAATAAAGACCAATGAGGGTAATTTTTGCATAGAGCGTTTCGGCGCTGATATGCCCAATCACCACACCTAAAATGGCCATTCCGCGTAATAAATCCATAGGCTCGATCCGTGTTGACAAGAGCTTCCTCCAACCCTAATTCTCCGCTGCTTATCACCTCAAATATTATTTCTCCACCGCTCCCAGCTATACCTCAATCCTCCCCCTTCTCCAACTGGTTATAGTTTTCGTCCGTTTTTGGGCAATTTAAAGACATGACCAACACTGGAGGAGGATCCGATGCGGCACACGAAAAAACCAAATCGGCTGATTAATGAGAAAAGCCCCTATCTTCTGCAGCACGCTTATAACCCGGTCGACTGGTTCCCCTGGGGGCCGGAGGCCTTTACCAAGGCCAAAGAGGAGGACAAGCCGGTCTTGCTTTCGATCGGTTATAGTACCTGCCACTGGTGCCACGTGATGGAGAAAGAATCCTTTGCCGATCACGAGGTGGCGGCTGTACTCAATGAAGCTTTTGTCCCCATTAAGGTTGACCGGGAGGAGCGACCAGATCTCGATCTTCTTTATATGTCGGTCTGTCAGGCGATGACCGGTAGTGGCGGTTGGCCGTTAACGGTCTTCTTGACCCCCGACCAAAAGCCATTTTTCGCCGGAACCTATTTCCCAAAGCAAAGCAGGTTTGGCCGGATCGGAATGCTTGAATTAGCCGCCCAGATCAAAGAGCTCTGGGCGACCCGCCGCCCCGAAATCCTCCAAATGGCCGAAAAGAACATCTCTGCCTTAAAAGCCGCGACCGTTATCCCGCCAGGCGATGAATTAGGCCAAGAAACCTTAGATACAGCATTTCAACAGTTGGAGGAGTTATACGATGAACACCACGGTGGCTTTGGCTATGCGCCAAAGTTTCCCACTCCCCACCATCTACTCTTTTTAATGCGGTATTGGCGGCGAACCGGAAAGAAAAAAGCCCTGCAGATGGTGGAGAAGACCCTCACCGCCATGCGTTACGGTGGAATCTACGATCAGATTGGTTTCGGTTTTCATCGTTATTCCACCGACAATCACTGGTTTGTACCTCATTTTGAAAAGATGCTTTATGATCAAGCCCTCCTCGCCCTAGCCTACCTTGAGGCCTTTCAAATTACCGGTGCCGCCCTCTACCGCCAAACCGCCACTGAAATCTTCACGTATGTCTGTACCGTTATGGCCGATGAAAACGGGGGGTTTTATACCGCAGAAGATGCCGATAGCGAGGGCGTTGAAGGCAAGTTTTATCTCTGGGACTACCCTCAGCTTCGCACTGCCTTAACGCCAGAAGAAGCAGAACTGATAATTGCTTATTTCAATCTAAAAGAAAAGGGTAATTACCCGCCAACTCCAGAGCTGGGGAACGGGAAGAACCTTCCTTATTTAACCGGCACGCTGGCGGAGACAGCCCGCCATCTTCAGATCGAACCGGAGACGGCCAACCGCTTATTTAATTCCGCCCGCCAAAAACTTTATCTACTCCGAGAAAAAAGAGTACACCCTTATAAAGACGATAAAATCCTCACCGACTGGAACGGTCTCCTCCTGGCCGCACTGGCGAAGGGCGGGCGGGTGTTAAAAGAGGCTAAGTGGACGGCAGCCGCAGAAAAAGCAGCCACCTTTTTCCTCACCAACATGCGCACCGCGGACGGAGGCCTTTGGCACCGTTATCGCCAAGGAGAGCCGGCAATCCCAGCCTTTCTGGATGATTACGCCTTTTTGATCTGGGGTTTGTTAGAACTCTACGAAACGACTTTTCACCTTCGCTATCTGGAAGCAGCACTCGAACTTAATACCTACGTCCGGCGCCACTTTACCGATGAGGAAAACGGGGGGTTCTTTCAAGTAGCAAGTGGTAATCAGGATTTATTATTACGCCAGAAAGAGAGCTATGACGGGGCTATCCCTTCCGGTAATTCAGTCATGATGCTGAATCTAATCCGGTTAGCGCGGTTCACAGCCGATCCTGCTCTAGAAAAAGAAGCCGGCCGCCTCACCAAGGCTTTTGCCCAGGTAATCTCATCAGCACCGGCTAACCATACTCAGCTCCTTTGTGCTTTAGACTTTGCGCTCGGACCTTCACAAGAGATCGTAATCGTCGGCCGTCGGCACGAAAAAACCACCGAACAAATGCTTGCGGTGGTCGCCGAAGATTTCCATCCGAATAAAGTCGTCCTCTTCCTGCCGCTCAACGAGGAGGCCTCCCTCCTGACCAAAATCGCTCCTTTTACCAACTTAAAAGCGCTTGACGGTCAAGCAACGGCCTACGTTTGCCAAAACTACCATTGCCATTCTCCCACCACCAATCCGGACCATTTACGGAAGTATATAGCCGGAGAGGATTAATCCGCCGTCTGCTCTGTTTTTAGTGCTCGCGCTTTTTCAAGCCACTCCTGCGCTTCATTAACCGGAACATCTGACAACAATGGATCTTCGGTTATGCGCTGGACGGCCGTCTCCAAGTGGGAAACAGCTTCGTCGAGCAGCCCTAAGGCTAACTCGGAGCGGCCCAACCAATAATAAGACTCCACCGGCCAAGAAGTATTGGCGATGCTCCATTCATAATCGTCCTTCGCCGCCTGGTAATCCTCCAGCGCAAAATGGATCTTACCGAGAAGCAATACCGGTTCAACCGCACTTATATTTAAGGCCCGCGCCTTCTTCGCTGCCGTCAATGCCTCCGCTAAACGGCCTACTTTAAAATGGATGAAAGCTTGATTGAGATAGACCGCTCCGTGCGAGTAACCATCCTTGAGCAGTTTATCAAGCAGCGCTAAGGCCTTTTCATCTTCTCCTGCTTCCCGGTAACACACCGATAACAGATTTTGAAAACGAGGTGCCAACTGTTTACCCGGTTTCTCTCTTGCTTCTTCGAATAAGCGAGCAGCTTCCGGCCATTTTTTCTGCCTAGCCTTGAGGATTGCCAAATTAATATCCGGTCGGGGGGAAGCTGGCCGATAAGAAAGGGCCTTATTCAGCAAATCTTCCCTTTTCTCTGGATTAAGATTGAAAAGAGCAATTAAATTCCAGAAAATTCCTGGAGCGGTAAAGTATAACAGAAAAAACCAGATCAATACACCTCCGCCGACGGTCAACCATCCGGGACGGGCAAGAACGGAAAAGACCAGCCATACAAGTATAGCCCCAATAATATTCTCTTCCCATAAGCGTTTAAAACTCATCTGTCTATCCCCCATCGCTCATCAGTTAAAGACCTAAAACAAGAGTAGCCCTCCCCAGAGCGGTACCCCAACGGCTACAAAAGCCCCAAAATCACAATTCCCGCGAAATGGAACAAATTTAAGATTATTATAAAGGATTAGACCGTTTTCTTCAAGAAATTAAAAGCACCTCTCTCCCCTGGCCAGCGCCCCTTCTTGCCCGGCCAATCTAACCTTCCGTTCCAGGGGGTTCATCCGCCGCCCGGTCCTCGGAAAAAATCAAAACCAACAGGATAAAGATTAAAAAAAGAGTAAAGGGGGAAACAGGTAAATCAGCAAACCTTAAACACATTTTAACACCCCTCCCGTCAAACCGTCCGGGTCCATTTACCCAAAGATTGCGCGGTGACCTTGCACCGAACTTCAATGTAACTATAGTTTACGATTATTATATGAGCCAACGCTCGGATCAGGGAACAGACAATCATGCCATTTTACATTCATTATACGAATGAACTTTTTTAGTGTATAATAAGTGTATAATATTAATGAGGTGAGCTTCTTGAAGGAACCCGCTGTTGATCCGAATCTTTTCCGTATTGAGTGGGAGAAAAAAACGACTCCTTATAGTATGTCTTCCAAACATTATCACGATTATTATGAGTTATATTACCTTTGGTCCGGTGAAAGACTTTATTTTATCAAAAACCGTACTTATCACGTACACCAAGGAGATTTGGTTCTGATCAATCTAAATGAAATACATAAAACTATAGAGGCTGGTTCGGATAGTCATGAACGAATTCTGATCTATTTTCGTGAAGAGTTTATTAAAGATCTGTTGGTCGGCCAGGATTATAATCCGTTATCTTGCTTTAGTGGGACCAAAGTAATCCGTCCGGAAAAACAGGATACCACTCTCATTGAGAATTTACTCTTTCGTATGATCGACGAACATAAAAAAAACTTACCAGAAACCAATCTCTATCTCCGGGTCTTATTACTCGAAATGTTAATTACCGTTCATCGACTACAAAGTTATCAACAGGATGATTCCGCTGAATTCCCGGGATTAATGCATAAAAAAGTCTCGGAGATTGTTCGCTATATCAATGACCATTATGCGCAGCATCAGTCCTTAAAAGTTGTCGCCGCCAAGTTCAATATCAGCCCTTATTATCTCAGCCGGATTTTTAATAAGGCCACCGGTTTCTCCTTTGTCGAATATTTAAATAGTATCCGGGTTAAAGAAGCACAGAAACTATTGAAGGAAACATCCTTAACCATTACGGAAATTGCCGAAAAGGTCGGTTATGAAAGCTTAACTCATTTTGGAAGGGTTTTTAAGTCCATTACCGGGCTTTCCCCGATGAAATACCGGAAATCCACCCAGCATCCCCTCTAACCCCACCCGGAAGTTCATAAATCGTTCCGGCCAAGCTTCAGTAAAAGATCTTCCCCATAATTTAAGTGCTCCGTAGGCAACGGGTTGCTTCCCCATCTACCTCGGTTAAATTAAGACTCCATTGCTTCCTGCCGCGTAGACAACGGCAGGGTCGTGTTTTTACCAAAAACCAATAAATGATCACCAGCCAACAAAATCTCCGGGCCTTTGGGAAAAACAATTACTTTTCCGGCGCGAAGGACCGAAAGAACTAATAGATCTTTTTTACGGAGATCGAGTTCGGCTAAGGTAGCGCCGATCCACTCTCCACAAAATCCACCGGGCGCCAAGACAATTTCATAAACTCCAAATTCGCCGGAAAGTGTATAGACACTCCGGTAACCGGTATGGCGTTCATCTTTGAAAAAGAACAGATAATAAAGGGCACTCCCCAGGGCTAAAAGGAGCAGAATCAGTAAGACCGCCTCTGCCCGCCGGGCAAAGATCACCACTCTCAGCAGGAGGGAAAATAACAGTATTTTTCCCACCTTTATCATTAAGAAGATCCCGAAAAATAAGCGGCGATGCTCATCCTCCCGGTCGTTAAAGTCGAGAGGATAACGACTAAATACACAGCGCCGGAGATAAGAAGTGACTGTCGATAAGCCCAGCTGTTTGTGGAGTGCGTGCAGTTGGAGGTAAAAACCGGTAATCCATAAGACAAAGAAGAGAAGAAAAAGAAAGAAACTACTCATCAGGTCCACCCTCCTCTGTGCCAAAACTCTTTATAAGCTATGATTTTGGCGGAGGGTTTATGTCTTTTTATTCCCAGGGACCGAATCGTTCCACCAGCCCCGCCTTCAACTCTTCGACACTGAGCGCTAAACCCGCCAAGCCTTCTTTCAGCGCTTGGACCCCGACCGCCAAAGCGACCACCGGGACCACACGCCGGTCAAAAGGACTAGGTACCACATAATCCACGGAGAGCTCTTCCGGTTTGATCAGACCGGCAATCGCCCGCGCCGCTGCCATCATCATTCCTTCGGAAATTTTTTTCGCCCGCACATCAAGGGCACCCCGGAAGATGCCGGGGAAACCGAGCAGATTGTTAATCTGGTTTGGTTGATCAGAACGACCAGTGCCGACTATGGCAGCTCCGTTTAGTTTTGCTTCTGCCGGATCAATCTCCGGGTCCGGATTTGCCATGGCGAAAATAATCGCCCGGGGCGCCATTGCCTTCACCATTTCCCCGGTGACAATATGACCGGTCGATACACCAATCAAGACATCGGCTCCTTGCAGCGCGAAGCTTAAATCTCCTTGTTCCCCTTCAGCATTGGTAAGCTCGGCCAACCTCCGTTGGTGCGGGTCAATCCCCTCTAAATTAGGATAAAGGATTCCCGGTAAATCGCAAATCCGTAAGCGGCGGGCACCCGCCTTGTAGAGTAGCCTGGTGATGGCCTGGCCGGCCGCACCGGCACCGTTTACTACGATCTTAACCTCTTCAATTTTCTTCCCTACGACCCGCAAGGCATTGAGGAGACCAGCCAACACAATCACCGCTGTGCCGTGTTGATCATCATGAAAAACCGGAATCTTAAGCCTCGCGTCCAATTTTTCCTCAATCGAAAAACAACGGGGGGCGGAAATGTCTTCCAGATTGATCCCGGCAAAGCTGGGAGCCAGCCGGGCTATGGTCTCGACGATCTCTTCCTCCTTCTGGGTGTTTAAACAAAGCGGAAAAGCATCGATATCGGCAAATTCCTTGAATAAAAGTGCTTTACCCTCCATCACCGGCAAGGCCGCTTCCGGTCCGATGTTCCCTAAACCAAGCACCGCAGTACCGTCGGTGATCACAGCCACCGTATTCCCTTTATTCGTATATTCATAGGCTAAAGAAGGATCTCTGCTGATCTCCCGGCAGGGTTCGGCGACCCCCGGTGAATAAGCCAGACTTAGATCGTAACGCTCTTCAATCTTTACTTTACTGCGCATTTCGATCTTTCCCCGCTTGCTTTTATGTAGGTTTAAAGCAGCCATACGTAAATCCATTTACTCTACCCCTTTATCACTTAATTTGCCCGCCGGGATTTCCTGGGGAAACCGCTGGCGTAAAGCCTCGTAGAGCAAAATCCCGGCTGAGATCGCCACGTTCAAAGAGTCGGCACCGCCCGGCAGGGGGATTCTGACCCGCTTAACAGTCGACTGATCTAGGGAACCCGTTAACGCAAAGCCATGCGCTTCATTGCCAAATAAAAACAGAGTGGGCCCGGTATAATCCGCCTGAAAATACAAGAGCCGACCGCAGGGATCGGCCGCCCAGAGCTTAATCCTCTCCTCTTTGGCCCAGGATAAAAGCTCCGGTAAAGAGGCAGGGTAGATCCGCAGATTAAAAATCCCGCCTTGCGAAGCGCGGACTACTTTTCCGCCATAAGGGTCAACTGTTCCCGGTGTAATAAAAATATGCTGAAAGCCAGCTGCCCAGGCCGTACGGAGAATCGTTCCCAGATTACCCGGATCTTGAATTTGCACCAAAACTAAGCCTAAAAAGTCCTGCTCAACCGGGGGAAACCCCGACGGTTCAGGCGGTTGGGCAACCACTCCCAAGAGCGCTTGCGGGTTTTCTGTCTCCGTCAGTTCGTTAAACAGCTTGGGAGCAACAGTATACACCGGTATTCTCTGCGCTTCGATTTGCTCCCATATTCTACCCTCCCGCTTTAACTCTCCTTTCGTCAGTACCGCTTTCACTTCATAACTGGATTTTAACGCTTCTTCCAACAAGTGAGGACCCTCTGCCAAAAATTGTTGATGCTTTTTTCGGCCCTTTCGGGTTTGTAGCGCAATAACGGTTTTGATGAAAGCATTATCTCTACTGGTTAAGAAGGCCAAACGCTTGCCCCCTTATTTATCTTGATAAAAAACGGCCTTCCGGCCGTTTTATTGTTGCTCTTTCGCAAGAGTTACTAATTGTTCAAAAGCGGGCCCATCATTGACAGCTAAATCTGCTAACACCTTACGATTAATTTGGACACCGGCTTTTTTCAATCCGCTGATGAACCGGCTGTAAGATAGACCGTTCATCCGGGCAGCGGCGTTTATCCGTGCAATCCAAAGCTTACGAAAATCCCGTTTTTTATTCCGCCGATCCCGATAAGCATAAGACAATGATTTTAGCACCTGCTGGTTAGCCACTCGAAAGAGACGGCCCTTCGCACCGCGATATCCTTTCGTTAGTTTTAATATCTTCTTATGACGTCGGCGTGTCACATAACCACCTTTAACGCGTGCCAAAGTTACTCCTCCTATCCATCACCATGATTATGATCGTTTTATACTCCTAACATCCTCTTCACTCGTTTTTGATCCGCCGGACTTACTAAATCGGCTTTACGCAGTTTTCTTTTGCGGTCGGGTGACTTTTTCTCCAAAATATGACTGCGAAAAGCTCTGTTCTTTTTAATCTTCCCACTCCCGGTGAGGTTGAATCTTTTCGCCGCCCCCCGGTGAGTTTTCATTTTTGGCATGATTTTCTCCCCTTATCAGTAGTATTTAGATTCTGGTATTATTCCTGTTTGGTGGAAAGAACCATCGTCATATTGCGACCTTCAACTTTCGGCGCTCTTTCCAGGGTAGCCTTTTCTTTAACGGCCTCGTAAAGCTGCATTAGAAGGCTTCTACCTAAATCGGCATGAACGATCTCTCGTCCTCTAAACCTTACAGTAACTTTTACTTTATCCCCACCATCTAAAAATTTCAATGCTTGCCTTACTTTAACATGGAAATCATGAGTTTCGATCTTCGGTGTTAACCTGATTTCTTTAATGTTAACTACTTTCTGGCGCTTGCGGGCCTCCCGCTCCCGTCTGCTCTGCTCATACCGATACTTGCCATAATCCATAATCTTACATACTGGTGGTTTTGCCGTAGGTGCTACCTCCACCAAGTCCAGATCTTTCTCCCGGGCGATGCGGAGTGCTTCTTTAACAGGTAAGATCCCCAACTGTTCACCATCGGCACTCACTACTCTTACCTCTCTTGCCCGGATATCTTCGTTTACACGCAGCTCAATGTTAATCAGCCGCCACCTCCTACCCAATAATAAAAATTTGCTTAAAACAAACGAAAAATAAAACGAGCAAAACCTCTGCTCGCTCTAACAAATATCCAGCACTATTCTTCGCGCTTAACTTTAACCCAAGCTGGTAAAGACCGCTGGGTGAGAAGCAGAGGCTTCTACTTAACAAAATCTACTTTTTTCATAAAGAGTATATCATTATTAGCTTCAATGGTCAAGTAAATCTCATTTTTTTTCCCATTTTTTCCGGCAATAAGCAAGCACCCGTTGAAAATCGGAGGGGAGCGGTGCGGTAAACTCCATCAACTGACCGGTCCGGGGATGAAGTAAACGTAAAGTAGCAGCATGGAGTGCCTGTCCCTCAATGGTAAACGGTTCTGTCCTGCGGCCATAAACTTGGTCCCCGGCCACCGGATGTCCGAGGTACTGGAGATGCACACGGATCTGATGTGTGCGGCCGGTGCTCAATTGAACCTGAAGCAAGGTGTAAGGACCAAGTTCCTCTAGAATCCGGTAATACGTGGTGGCCGGACGCCCCTCGGCGCTCACCGCCATCCTTTTACGGTGCACAGGATGGCGTCCAATTGGCGCACTAATCGTACCTTCCACTGCCGAGGGGCGTCCATGCACCAGAGCTAAATAGAGCCGGACCATTGTCCTCTGCTTTAACTGCCGCGCCAAGGACAGATGTGACTGGTCATGCTTGGCCACCACCAACACCCCGGAAGTATCCTTATCCAAGCGGTGGACAATGCCCGGTCGGATCACCCCGCCAATACCGGAAAGATCCTTACAATAATTCAAGAGGGCATTAACTAGAGTCCCACGCTGATTTCCGGGCGCCGGATGGACAACCATGCCGCGGGGTTTATTCACCACGACCAGATCCTGATCTTCATAGAGAATATCCAAAGGTATATCCTCGGCTTCGACCGTCGGCGGCTTTGGTTCTTCAAAATCGACCGTGACCAGGTCGCCCTTTTGCAGAAGGTAGCTAGGTTTAACCGTCTGGGCATTCACCGTAACCCGCCCGTTCTTCAGCAGTTTCTGGACAAAGGTACGGGAAGGTAACTCGGATGTCCGGGCGAGAAAGATATCAATCCTTAAGCCTTCATCTTCCTGGTTAACGGTATACCTTAGAAGAGGCATGCTGCTCTTTCCCTGCTCTCTTTTTCATCCGGAAACCAATATAAACGAAGACCACCACCGCAATCAACAAAGACCATACCTGCGTCGTCCGCAACCAACCAAAAGCAAAAATCTGGCTCTCCCGAAAAGCCTCAACCACGATCCGGAGCAAACAATAAAATCCGACATAAAGCCAGAAGATGAATCCAGGAAAATAGCCGGCTTCACGCTTTTCTTGCCGTCGGCTGATCAAAAGCAAAACGGCAAAGAGGAGGAGATTACCGATCATCTCATAGATCTGAGTCGGATGACGGAGCAAGTGATCGGAAGCAGCACACGGCAACGCCCAGGGGCGCGCCGATACCACCCCATAACAGCATCCGCCTAACAAGCAACCGATCCGGCCTAAGATATGCCCAAGGGGGACATAAAGAGCAACAATATCCGCCAACCGCCAGGTATCGATCTTAGCCCGCTTTGTATAGTAGACGCCCAGTAAAAGTCCACCGATCACCGCCCCGAAAAAGGAGCCGGAAAAACCGGAGAAAATGGCCAATAGGTCGTGGCGGTAGGTCTCAAATTCATAGAAGACATGAACTAGTTTAGCAAAGATAAATCCCCCGATGATCACATAGAGCGCCAAATCAATGATCTGATCGAAGGTCGCAACCTTTCTTTTCTGAGCTGTTTTTCCTACCCAGAGGATCCCGAAGAGCAGGGCCACGGCCACCATCAGACCCCAGGAGTAAATCTGAAATCTGCCGACCGAGAACAGTACCGGATACATCTAATAACCCCCTTGTTACTTTTTCTTTCTAGTCATCACCGGTCGTTCGTTCCTGCTCGCGCAAATACCACAAGATAAGCAGTACGCCACAGGAAATGGCCAGATCGGCGATGTTAAAGATCGGAAACTTTTCCATCGGCCAGAAACGTAAATCGATGAAATCTACTACTCCGCCGAACCGCAACCGGTCGATCAGATTCCCGGCGGCTCCCCCTAACCCCAGCGCTAAACCACAGCGCAAAATTAATGGTTTGCGGGGGATCCGGTGTCGAAAAAGAAAGACTAAAAAGAAAAGGAGGAATGTCAGCACAACCAACAAGACCGTTTTGTACGGTAAAATCCCAAACGCCGCGCCCGGGTTATTGATGTAGGTAAGGGATAAAACTCCGGAAAGAACTGTTATTCCTCCGTTTAAAGGTAGTAAGCTTTGGACATAGTACTTTGTAATCTGGTCGAGGAAAACCACAAGCAGGAAAATCAGATAAAAATCAAGCAAGACGAAACCTCCATGTAGCCTAAGCTAATCCTATTATTAATGAGATAAAATTCTTTGTCAAGCATCTCTTTTAGCGCCAGCCTCTTTTTCTCTTCTTAAAACAGGGTGAGTTGGTTGGTCTCCGGCAATCCCTTGAGACAACCCTGTTCTGTTAAAACCTCAATCACGTTGGAAGAAAGACGGGCCCGATTTTTCAGATCCTCAATCGAGACAAACTCTCCTTCCGCACGAGCCTTGACAACGGCCTGGGCAGCAGTCTCACCTAAGCCGGGAATCGAAACCAGCGGCATCAATAAACCGTCCGGGGTGATAAGGAATCTAGTGGCATCAGACTGATAAAGATCGACCGGGAGAAATTTGATCTTTCTCAGCATCGCTTCACGCGCTACTTCCAGAATGGCATAGAGACTCTTTTCTTTGGCCGTTAGCCCGTTACCTTTGGCATCAAGTTCCTTGAGATAGTTCTTGATGTACTCCTCCCCCTGTAAGACGAGTTCGGCATTGAACTCATTGGCCCGGGTCGAAAAATAGGCGGCGTAAAAAGCTTCCGGATAATACACTTTGTAGTAGGCAATCCGGAACCCCATCATCACATAGGCAGCGGCATGGGCTTTGGGAAAGAGATATTTAATTTTTAGACAGGAATCAATATACCAGTCGGGAATCTCGTACTCCTGCAAAAGTTGAATATCTTCCGCGTCAAGGTTACGGCCTTTCCGGACTTTCTCCATAATCGTAAATGCTTGTTTAGGTGGGACTCCGCGGAAAATAAGATCATTCATAATTTTGTCCCGGGTCGAAATAACCTCTGACAAGGTTGCTTGCTCTGCTTTAATCAATTCCTGCGCGTTCCCTAACCAAACATTAGTCCCGTGTGAAAGTCCCGAGATACAGAGCAACTCCGAAAAAGTTTGTGGTTTGGTCTCTTCTAACATCTGCCGGGCAAAACCAGTCCCGAACTCTGGGATGCCCAATGTCCCCAAGTCAAAACCAAGCTGTTCGGGGGTGAGTCCCAGTGGTTCCGCCGAAGAAAAAAGCTTCATGGTACGGGGCTCATCAAAAGGAATGGTTAAGGGATCAACCCCGGTAAAATCGTAGAGCATACGGATGACCGTCGGATCATCATGCCCCAGAATATCCAGTTTGACCAAACGCCCCTCCAAAGCGTTATGGTAATCAAAATGGGTCGTCACCCACTCGGCCTTCTGATCATTCGCCGGATATTGGATGGGGGTAAACTTGTAGATCTCTTGGTCTTGGGGGAGTACGATCATGCCCCCGGGATGTTGCCCGGTCGAACGACGCACACCCGTACAACCCTGGACCAACCGGTTAATCTCCGCCTGACGTGGATTAATTCCTCTTTCTTCTAAATAACTCCGGACGAAACCATATGCGGTCTTCTCCGCCAGCCCGGTGATTGTTCCCGCACGGAACACATAGCCTTTCCCTAATAACTCTTCCGTATAGCGATGGACAACCGGCTGATACTCCCCAGAAAAATTAAGGTCAATATCGGGCTCCTTATCCCCTTCAAACCCCATAAAGGTGGCAAACGGAATATCCTGACCATCCTTCACCAGCAGTTGGCCACACTGGGGACAATCTTTCTCTGGTAAATCGAAACCGGAACCGACCGCTCCCGTCTCCATAAACTCGCTATAATGACAGTGTGGACAACGGTAATGCGCAGGGAGCGGATTAACTTCCGTAATCCCACACATCGTCGCCACCAGCGAAGAGCCGACCGAACCCCGCGAACCAACCAGATAACCGTCGTCGAGGGACTTTTTGACCAGTTTTTGCGCAATTAAATATAGAACAGCATAGCCATGGCCGATAATACTCTTCAGCTCCAGCTCCAAACGGTCGGCCACCAATTGCGGCAGGGGCTTACCGTATAATTCTTCCGCCCGCCGGTAAGTGGTCGACCGGATCTCTTCCTCGGCTCCAGGGAGCTTCGGTGGGTAAAACCGGTCTGGGACCGGCTTTACTTCGCCAATCTCCGCCGCGATCTGCTGGGGATTGGCCACCACCACTTGGTGAGCCAATTCTTCTCCCAGGTAAGAGAATTCGGCCAGCATCTCTTCGGTCGTCCGCAGGTAGAGCAGGGGTTGCTCTTCGGCATCGGCGTAACCCTGACCGGCCATCAGAATCCGGCGGAAAATCTCATCTTCCGGCCGGAGAAAATGCACATCACCAGTGGCCACCACCGGTTTGCCCAGTTTTTCCCCCAGACGGCAGATCTGACGGTTCAACTCGATCAATTCCTCTTTCGTCAGCCGGTCTTCCCGGACCAGGAACTCATTATTGGTCAAGGGTTGGATCTCAAGAAAATCATAAAACGCAGCAATCCTTTCGACCTGCTGTTCCTCTACTCCGTTCAGCAATGCCGAAAAAAGCTCCCCGGCCTCACAAGCGGTACCCAGGAGTAAACCTTCACGATACTCTGCCAACAAGGAGCGGGGGATCCGGGGATGACGATGAAAGTATTTTAAATGCGACTCCGAAACAAGTTTATATAAGTTTTTTAAACCGGTCTGGTCCTTCACCAACAGAAGTATATGGTAGGGATGCAAATTTTCCGGCTGGACCTCAGTGCTTAAAGCATTAAGGTCCGACCACTTATGGTAGGAACGTTCCCGGCAACGCTCCAGGCTTTTCTCTAAAATCTTCCAAGCAGTCAGGGCATCATCGCCTGCCCGGTGATGCTGTTCCTGAATAATCCCCAGCCCTTTAGCGACCGCATCCAAGCGGTGACTTTTCCACTCCGGCCATAAAGCCCGGCTTAACGCCAGTGTATCGACGGTCGGCGGCGCAAACTCCTCCTCTAAATATTGTTTAAACTTGACCCGTAAAAAACCGAGATCAAAGCGGGCATTGTGGGCGACGAAGATTGCTCCGGCGGCAAATTCTTTAAAGCGGCTTAGGACCTCCGCCGGCCTGGCCGCATCCTTCACCATCTCCTCTGTAATCCCAGTTAGTTGTGTGATCTTATAGGGAATGGGACGCTTTGGCCGGACTAACTCATTAAAGACTGCGGTTACTTCACCCTTCTCCACTTTGACGGCACCGATTTCCAACAGTTCCGCCCGCTGCGGATTTAAGCCGGTGGTTTCAATATCCACGACTACCAACGGAAGGTCTGAAAAAGCACAATCCGGAGCCGCGGTTACGATTGGTTCCCGATCATTCACTAAATATCCTTCCATCCCGTAAATAATCTTAATTCCATATTTTCTTCCTAACCGGGCTGCCTCCGGAAAAGCCTGGACCACCCCGTGGTCGGTGATAGCGATCGCTTCATGCCCCCATCCGGCAGCAGTTTTAATGGCTTTCTCTAAGTCCACCAAACCATCCATCGCGGACATTTTGGTATGTAAGTGTAATTCGATCCGTTTCTCGGCAGCCTCATCTCGGCGCTCCGGCGCGGCAACAATCTGAATACTCTGCGCCATCAAAATTACTTCTTTGGCATAATCATCATATTGCAGAGTACCCTTGACCTTCAGCCACATTCCTTTTTGTACGGTCGTGGAAGGATCATATTTCTTGGTGGCAAAAGCTTTAACTGTGATCGAATCAGAGAAGTCTGTTAGATCAAAGAGCAATAAATTACGGCCGGATTTCAAGTTCCGGACCTCTGTCGTAAGCACTTCCCCTTCGATCACTACCTTATCTTCCACCACAGAGATATCCTTAATCGCGCTGGCTTCTTCGCGGATCTTTGCACCTAAAAGCACTGGCCCCGGAGCGGTGGGCGCGGGCGGGGGAGGCGCTGCTGGTGGAGTCGGTTCCTCAATGATGGGATATTCCTCAGGAAGTACCGGGAGTGGCCTCTCCTCCTCCACTACTTCATAGCGGAGTTTGAGTTTTTTCCCGGTCAGTTCTTGTAAACAGTCTACCAACTGGCTCTCCCGCGGCCTGAGATATTCCAAGGCCAGGGAAGAGTTGATTCGGACGACCAGCGTCTCCTCTCCCTCCCAAGCTAGCGGTGTTGAGGTTAGCCAGGCATAAACTCCGGGAAAGCGCTTTTTGATCGTCTCCGCCAGTTGTTCAAGGCTAGAGCATGATTCTTTATTTAAAGGTCTAACTTTCTCCTCAAGCAGTTTGATTTTACACTCCGCCTGCAATTTGTGGGCAATATGCCGTTCAATCTCAGCGCGGAGCTGTTCATCAAGAGCAGTAGGTGTTTTCAGACATAAGGTTACATCCTTAGTTTGGCAATTGATCAAAACCTTTTCGATTTCGATCTTCTTCAGCAAATGTTGATCGTGAAACAAAAGGGAGATCTCTTCCATCCCCCTTAATTCCAAAAGATTTTTAAATTTAGGTTGTAGTATGTACTGCTTTGCCATGATGACCTCCAGGTTCTCGTGAATCGCTGGGAGCAACGGTCTACTTCATCAGCCAGACCGTCCTTGCTATTGATTCTTCCGTAACGACTGGGTGGAGAGAAAAGCCACAGCCTTTGAGCTTTTCCGGCAAGATAGAGTTTAAAGTGTTTTGGTGGCCACCAACACTTTAATAATCTGCCAATACATGCGGAGACGCGCTTTAAACCCCCGGTAAAAACCGAGCTTTTCTTCTTTCATCACTTGTGTAAGTTTCGGCAGCGGAACCCGGACCACCTTACAGTGGTGGGTACGGGCGTAACGGGTTAAGACCACCTCAATCCCATATTTAGTGTGATCCAGATCCGGAAGCGACATCAACAGTTCCCTCCGGACTGCTCTTTGGCCGTTTAAAACCGGTGCTACCTGTTGTGACAAGTCCGTACTGATCCTTCCCTCCGTGAACACCCCAATCGCCATCATTGCCTCTTCTTTGATGACCGGGGAAAGGAGGGCAGTGATATGTACCGGCGTCAACCCGACCAGATCGGCATCGAGTAAAAGAATGATCTCAGCAGAGGTGGCTGCCACCCCGGCCATGACGGCCGCCCCTTTTCCCTGATTATAAGGTAAAACAATTAATTCTGCCCCCATTTCCCTGGCAATTTCGGCAGTCCGGTCCGTAGAACCATCGCTGACGACAATTACTTGCGATAATTCGTCGCATTGCATAACCGGTTCCAAGACGCCGGGAAGAGTAAGCTCTTCATTATACGCCGGGATTACGGCAGCAATTTTCATCATCATCACCTTACTTTCTTTTAGTAATGTGAATTACCTATAGCAGGGAACTCTCCGATGTATTCACGCCTCTTAAAAACCTCACCCCACTCTGTTTCCAATCCGCAGACCACCCGCCCCTTCTGGCCGGGGCGGGTTATTCTGTTATCTTTTATTTTTATTCTTTATTCTCTATATGCTTCTGTCACTTTGCCTCCGGCGTATTCTCCTGCAAAAAGGCCAAGACTTGGGAGGTAACCTCCGCCAGCGGCCAGCGCAACTCCTCGCCGGTCATCCGAACTTTAACTTCAACTTCCCCCTGGGCCAGGCCTTTGGGGCCAACTGTGATCCGCAGGGGAATCCCGATTAGATCGGCATCTTTAAACTTCACACCGGCGCGTTCCTCCCGGTCGTCCAGGAGCACCTCGACACCCGCAGCGCGAAGTTGTTGATAAATCTCTTCCGCCGTCGCCAATTGTTCGCTGTTAATCGGCAGGATCAGGACCTGGAAAGGCGCAATCGGCACCGGCCATTTGATTCCATCCTGATCATTATTCTGTTCAATTGCCGCAGCAACAATCCGGCTAACTCCAATCCCGTAGCAGCCCATGATGAACGGTTTTTCCTCCCCTTGTTCATCCCGGAAATGAGCCCGGAGCGCACTACTGTATTTGGTCCCCAGTTTAAAAATATGGCCGACTTCCACCCCTCGGGTTTCCTGTAGGGGTTGTTGACAGTGGGGGCAAGGATCTCCTGCTTTCGCCAACCGTAGATCGGCAAATGTATCCACGGAAAAATCACGTTCTAGGTTAACATTCCGGAGGTGATAATCACGGCGGTTAGCACCGCAAACCACATTAACCATTGTTTTAATGCGGAGGTCAGCAATAATTTTAACCTCTTTTTCGCGGAGTCCAACCGGACCAACATAACCAACGGGGAGGTCCAACCGCTCGGCAACCTCCTCGGGCGGGGCTAACCGGTATGGTTGATTGAACAGATTCCCTAATTTGATCTCATTGAGTTCATCATCCCCCCGGACCAACACCGCAACCAGCTCCTCCCCTACTTGGTAGAAGAGCGTCTTGACAAGCTTCGACGGCTCAACGCCAAGATAAGCGGTGACCGCCGGGACTGTCGTCTGCTCCGGAGTATGTACCTGCTCAATGGGTAAAAATGCTTCTTCGACCTTAACCGGAAGAGCGGCCGATGCTTTTTCGTTATTGGCAGCATAGGCACATTCCTCACAGTAGAGGATGACCGATTCGCCGGAGGGGGCCAGCACCATAAACTCATGACTAACATCTCCCCCAATCGCCCCCGAATCAGCTTCCACCGCCCGAAACTTCAGACCAAGACGTGTAAAGATCCGCGTATAAGCCTCGTACATCGCTTCATAACTGCGGTTCAAACCTTCTTCATCACGGTCAAAAGAATAAAGATCTTTCATGATAAACTCCCGGGCCCGCATCACCCCATAGCGGGGCCTGATCTCATCTCGGTATTTATTCTGAATCTGGTAAAGCCGGAGCGGAAGTTCACGGTAGGAACGGACTTCATTCTTAACCAGAGTGGTAATCATCTCTTCATGGGTAGGACCTAAACAGAAATCGCGCTTGTGCCGGTCTTGCAAACGAAACATCTCATCGCCATAAACGTCCCATCTCCCGGTTTGATGCCAGATGTCGGCCGGTTGCACAATCGGGAGAAGCACTTGCAGACCGCCGGCCCGGTCCATCTCTTCCTCCACAATTTTAGTAATCTTTTGGAGAACCCGGTAGGCTAAAGGGAGAAAACTATACATCCCAGCGGCTGCTTTCCGGATCATCCCGGCGCGCAACATCAGTTTATGACTGTCGATCTCCGCCTCGGCCGGGATTTCGCGCAAGGTTGGAATATAATATTGTGAGTACCTCATAATAAAACCTCCGTTCCATACTTTTCCTTAATCAATTTGACCAATTCTTCTTCAAAGGCTGGCAAGAGATTATTCTCCGTTTCTTTACGGATTATTTTACCCTCCCGGAAGATGATGCCTTCTCCCTTACCCCCAGCCAGTCCCAGATCGGCCCGGGAAGCCTCCCCCGGACCATTAACCACACACCCCATCACCGCTATATGCAGAGGATAAGGCAAAGCGCCGGTCAATGCCTCAACCGCCTCGGCCAGCTTCTCCAGTCCAATCTGGCACCGACCACAGGTCGGGCAAGAGATGACCACCGGTCCCCGTTCCCGCAAGTGCAGCGCTTTAAGGATTTCATAGGCAGCTGTTACTTCATTGCGCGGATCACCAGTTAGCGAGACCCGCAAGGTATCCCCGATCCCTTGCGCAAGAAGAATCCCCAAGCCCACCGCGGAACGGATCGTTCCGCGCCACCTGGTTCCGGCTTCGGTTACCCCCAGATGGAGAGGGAAATCCCACTTGGTAGAGAATTCGGTACAAACCTGTACTGTCTGTAGAACATCAGAGGATTTAAGCGAGACTACAATCTGGTCAAATCCTTCTTCGGTCAATATATTAAGCTGGTCTTCGGCACTTAACAACATAGCCTGTACAACATCGCCGCCGCTTTTCTCCAGATAACTGCGGTGAACCGAACCGGCATTCACCCCCACCCGGAGCGCGATCTGGTTTTCCTGCGCAGCGCGGAGAATCATTTTCACCCGGTCGGTACCGCCGATATTGCCGGGATTGATTCGCAATTTCGCTACCCCAGCCTCGATCGCCGCCAAGGCCAGGCGGTAGTCGAAATGAATATCAGCCGTCACCGGCAACGGAGAACGCTTGACGATCTCCCGCAAAGCATCAGCAGCTGCTTGGTCTGGCACCGCAACCCGGATTAATTCACAGCCGACCGCAGCCAGATCGTGAATCTGGTTTAAGGTTGCGTCAATGTTTCTCGTATCAGTATTGGTCATTGATTGGACCACTACCGGGTGGCCGCCTCCGATGATCAACCGGCCTACTTTGACCGGCCGGGTGTTTCTTTTCTTCTGCATCTTACATCCTCTTTTTTCCTCATATCACCAGCCCCCACGGAAGCTTTGCTGGGGAAGAACTTGGTTCACTCAACTAGAGAAACGGGTGAACCCCAAACCAACAGGGGCTTGTCCTTTCTTAGGTCCTTTTCTGCATACAGGCCGCACAAAAGCCTTTATTTTTACGGACTTGTCCCGGGGCTTCCTTACCACATTTGAGACAGAAATCGCCAATCGTTTGCGCGCAGTTCCGGCATAAACCAGCAGTTTCAACATATTGCGGGTCTGGTTTCCCGCAAGCCGGACAGAGGCACTTCCGGCAATAGCCACCTCCAGTTTTAACCTCTGCCGGCGCCCACCGCCCACAACCAAGGCAGACCCAGTTTTTATCTTTCTTCCTTTTTAGTTCTTCCACACAGAATTCGCAAAGATTATGGGCTTTTAAGATTCTACTTTGTTGCACCGTGTTCCCGCAACGCGCACAGTAGCGTTTCGCCCGTCTCCCCCGCCCCTTCCCCTCCTTATTCGGATCAAGCCATGGATTTTTAATTTTTCCCGCCATCGTCGTTCCTCCGTTAGCTAGATCGGGCTTTTTTCCTTACTTTAAATTCCGATCCAATGTCATGAGCTTCTTACCCTTTTTAATGGATACTAGGTAAAAAGTTTAGAGCCTAAACTAGCTTTTCGGAAGGAGTCTCCGGAGGACACTGGTCAGATCGCCGCCGATGACGGCCAGGTAAAAAGTTGCAATCAGCAATAAGCCAATCATCTGGGCGGACGCTTTTTGTTCCGGTGTGAACTCCCTCCCTCTTAATCTCTCTAAAAGATAGAGTACAATCCAACCTCCATCCAATAGTGGAAGGGGAATCGGCAATAAATTGAAGATCCCCAGGAAAAGGTTGAAACTGGCAAATACCGTAAAAAACAAGTACCAACCGGATTTTAAAGCCTGATCAACCACTCCGACCATCCCGATCGGCCCAAGGAACTGCGCTCTTTCCTGCCCGAGAATAATTTTAAAGATCGTAACCGGCAGGGCCACTAGCTGATAACCGGTGACACCCACCCCGTAACGGATGGCCTCCCCCAGCGGGAGCCTTTTCACGGTATAAGCCGGTAGGATACCAATTCTCCCCGCTTTCAGGGCTGGATCGTATACCGGAATGATCTCACGCGTAAAAATCTCTTCCCCCCGTTGAAACTTAATGATCAGTTTTTTCTGGGGAGAGTGGTGAATGATCCGGGCAAGCTCTTCCCAACTATTAATCGTCTGGCCATTGAGCTCAACAATCTCATCACCGGTCGACAGCCCCACCTCATAGGCCGGTGATTTCGGCTCGACAAAGCCGACTAGGGCCCGGTCGCTTTGGAGTTGATCAGGAAGACCCAAAGCCGCCGCAATGAAAATAAAGGTCAACATCGCTAATACCAGATTATTCAACGACCCGGCGGCTAAAACCATGATTTTTTTACCGAGGGGCAAGGCGCTGAAAAGACGCTCTCCCGGTTTTGGTTCGGTCTTTCCTTCGAGTGCGATCTCCATCCCGGCTACTTTGGCAAACCCCCCAAAAGGGATAGCACGAACCGAATATAAAATATCCTGACGCTTGGTTTGCCATAACACCGGACCAAGGCCGACCGAAAACTCATAAACCGTAACCCCAAATAAACGGGCAAAAAAGAAGTGTCCTAATTCGTGCACAACGACCAACACACCAAACAGAATGATAAAAACCGGAATCGTCGACCACGACAAAATAAACCCCTCCTTTGCCCATTAGCACCCGGCGATTTAATCTGCCTTGATCAGTTGCCTGGTTAAACGCCGCGCCCATTGATCGGCTTCTAATATTCTCTCCAAATCTGGCTGCTTGCTCACCATCGGTATATGTTTATTCATCACTTGCGCAATGAGACGCGGGATCTGTAAAAAGCTGATTCTCCCCTCTAAAAACGAATAAACAGCCTCTTCGTTGGCCGCATTTAAAACGGCCGGCATGGTACCTCCAGTCTTTCCGGCTTCATAAGCCAATTCCAAACAAGGAAAGCGCTCGGGATCGGGCGGATAAAATTCTAAATTGGCCAGACGGTAAAGATCTAAGCGGGAGAACGGCTGTGGCCGCCGCTGCGGATAAGTCAAGGCTAGTTGGATCGGTAGTCGCATGTCAGCCGGTCCCAATTGGGCCAAAAATGAGCCATCCACCATTTCAATTAAAGAATGAACGATACTTTGGGGGTGAATAACAACTTTAATCCGTTCGTACTCCATACCGAACAACCAATGGGCTTCGATCACCTCAAGCCCTTTATTCATCATCGTCGCCGAATCAACCGTGATCTTTCCCCCCATTTGCCAGGTTGGGTGCTGAAGCGCAGCTTCCGGGGTGATGCTCTCCATCTCTGTAAGTGACATTTGCCGGAAAGGGCCACCAGACGCCGTGAGATGAATCTGCTGCAGATCCTGTTTCGCACTTCCTTGCAAACATTGAAAGATCGCACTATGTTCGCTATCTACCGGCAGGAGGGTGGCACCACTAGTCTCGAGTGCTGGGATGATCACTTCCCCAGCCGCCACTAAACTCTCCTTGTTTGCTAAAGCAACCCTCTTCCCGGCCTGCACCGCTGCTAGGGTGGGCTGTATGCCAGCGGCGCCAACTAGGGCGGAGACGACCAGATCTACTTTGGGATCGGTCACTAAAGCAAGCAAGCCTTCCGGGCCAGCCAAAAGCTCCCCTTCCCAACCGGAAACGGCCGCCGCTACTTTTTGATAATGTTCAGGGTCCGTCACTACTGCTTTGGCCGGACGCCACCGTCTGATTTGTTCTGCCAATAGCCCACTCTGACGATGGGCGGACAATCCGTAGATCCTATATTCCGGGCCAAGTGCTTCCACCACTTCAATGGTCTGGCGTCCAATCGAACCGGTAGCACCGATAATTGCTATATTAATGGGCACGATTAATCACCTTTCATCAGTTTAATACCTTTTCGTGAGCAAAAGAAGTGATCCCTTGGTAGCAGGAGCGAATCATAATAACCAGGAACGGACCGCCCAGAACACCAAAGCCACCCATAATTTTAACTCCTAAATAGAGAGCGAGCAATACCAGCAGTGGATGTACACCAATTTTTTCGCCGACCAGTCTTATTTCTAAGAATTGTCGGACTCCAATCGTCACTAAAAAAATAATGACCAACACCAGTAAAGTTTTTAGATCGCCGGTGGCCAGTTCCCAGCCGATCCAAGGTAAATAAAGCAGCGCTGGGCCGAACACCGGAAGCAGATCCAGCAGACCGAGAAGTAAGCCAAAGAGCCAAGGCCGGGGAAGACCAAACAGCCACCAGCGCAAAATAGAGAGGAAGGCGGTGACTGTCCCTAAGCGGAGTTGAAGATTGATGTATCCGAAAACCGAACGGAGGATCTCTCGACCTGTCCGGAGGAGCGTTTTTTGCCACCGGTCCGGAAAGAGAGCGATGAAGCTTTGTTGGATTTTTTCTTGGTCCCGACTAAAAAAGTAGGCCGCTAATCCACTAAAAAAAAACTGGAAAAGAAAGGTCGGAAATCGCTTACCAAGATTTAAAGCCCCCTGCAGGAGACTACTGACGGTAGCGAAATAGTTTTCCGGTTTAAGTTTACTGAATTCCCAAAAACCCCCTGGTACCCGGAGCCAAGTCGCTATTTTACTGCTTAACCGCTCGACCCGTGCACTCCAGATGCCCACTTGCTCTGGTAAAAAAGATAATAATGAACGGACTTCTTGATAGAGGCGCGCCAGACAGAAGGTCAGCAGTAAGCCCACTGCCACCACGGTTATCACTAAAACCACCATCACCGCCACCCGGCGGCTAAAACCCAGACGACACTGGATAAACTTAACCGGCCTTTTAATCAGGTAAGCAAGGGCTAAACCAAAAATAAACGGCGCCAGTATGGGGAATAAGTACTTAAGAAGGAAGAGAAAAACCAGAGCCAGTAATAACAAAGCTAGTATAAGACAGAGTCTTTCCTGAGCCTTCACAGGCACCACCCTGTTAAGCTTACGCACCATCCAGGGGAATCATTCTCGCAAAATAGTTAAATGATTAACCAAGCCAAGTAATAAACGATGGGTAAGGCAAAAAAGGCACTGTCAAAACGATCGAGAACCCCGCCGTGCCCCGGTAAAAAGGAGCCGGAATCCTTCACCCCGGCGATTCTTTTCAATAAGGATTCAAACAGATCGCCAAGTTCTCCGCCGATGCTGGCCAGGAGACTGGTTCCGACCGTCCAAAAGAATGGCAGCTTAAAGAAGAGCGCGCATAACACACCGGCTAACACTCCGGTACATACTCCTCCCAGCGCGCCTTCGACCGATTTGCGAGGACTGATCTGAGGTGCTAAGGGAGTTTTGCCCCAGGCCGACCCAATAAAATAAGCACCGGTATCGGAACCCCAGATCACCAGAAAAGCCAGGAGTAACAATTTCCAACCGTAAGACTCCGGAAAAGCCCGCAGCCAAAGAGTATAGGTGAAGAGGATCCCCGGATAAACCAGAGTAAAAAGGTGAAATAAGATCGAAAGCAATACTTCCCGGGATATTCCCTGTTTCAAATGGAGCAAAAAGGAGAAAATCAAGATGGCAACAGAAAACAAGCCCTCTAACCCACCATGAGCAAACGCATGCCCATTAAGCATGAGGGCTTGCGTCAAGACATAAAGAAGATTGACCACCAGTAGAAGAGGAAAATACAACCTGATTCCGGCTGCTTCAGCTATTCTTGATAGTTCCCAGGTGCCTAACGCCACCAACAAGCCCACAGCAGCCGCCAGCAGCGCGCCTCCCTTTAAGATGAGAAAAAGGAAGATGACCACACCAATGGTCCCAGAAATAATGCGGGTTTTCATGTTCCCCCTCCTTCTTCCAGTCCGCCAAAGCGACGGGAGCGTCTTTTATATTCCAAGAGCACTTGGTGAAATTCTAAACGGTCAAAGTCGGGCCATAATGTCTTCGTGAAAAATAATTCAGCGTAGGCACTCTGCCATAACAAAAAATTGCTGATCCGTTGTTCTCCGCTGGTCCGAATGATGAGATCCGGATCGGGTTGTCCCGCAGTAAAAAGATATCCAGCGAACAACTCTGGCGTTACTTCTTCCGGCCTTAACGTACGTTCAGCCGCCTCCTGCAAAAGCTCCCGGACAGCCTTAATAATCTCCAGCCGACCGCCGTAATTAATCGCCAGGTTCAAAGTTATCCGGTCATTGTCTTTCGTTTTCGCGGCACACTCTTCCATTAAAGCCAGTAGCTTTGGGTCAAGCCGGTTCGGCAAACCAATAAATTTTATTTTTACCCCTTTTGTACACAAGAGATCGGTTTCGTTCTTTAAGGTCTGGTAAAAGAGGTCCATAAGAAAATTGACTTCCTCCGCCGGTCGTTGCCAATTTTCAGTGGAGAAAGCATAGAGCGTTAAGTATTTAATCCCTAAATGAGCACACTCTTCCGTAATCTGACTGACCCGCTTTAAACCGGCTTGATGGCCGGCAGTGCGTGGTAGGCCTTTGCTTTGCGCCCATCGTCCGTTACCATCCATAATGATCGCGACGTGTTGGGGCAGAGCGGGATCGCCAGGTTGCAAAAGGTCTGTGGCAGTGGGTTTCTTTCTCCGGAGTCCTGCTGTTAAACGGGGGAATAAATTCAATAATTAGACCTCCATAATCTCCTGCTCTTTATTGGCCATCAGTTGATCGATCTCCGCAATATACTTGTCCGTGAGCTTTTGGACTTCATCCAGCCCCTTCTTCTGCTCGTCTTCGGTAATCTCTCCGTTTTTCTCCATTTTTTTCAGTTTTTCATTGGCATCGCGCCTAACGCCCCGCACCGCAATCCGTTTTTCTTCGGCATCCTTTTTTAAAAGTTTCACATATTCACGACGACGCTCCTCAGTTAACTGCGGAATAGCCAGGCGGATCACATTGCCATCGTTGGCTGGATTAAAACCTAGATCAGCCTTTAATATCGCTTTTTCCACCTCTCCGAGAATAGTTTTGTCCCATGGTTGCACCAGAATCATTCTCGGTTCCGGCGCCGACACGTTAGCCACCTGGTTCAGGGGCATCTGTGAACCATAGCAATCAACCACTACCCGGTCGAGAATCGCCGGATTCGCCCGTCCCGTCCGGATCGACCCAAAATCTTTTTTCGCCTGTTCTACGACCTTTTGCATCCGGACTTCCGCGTCTTGACAAACCTCTTTTATCATTTCCATTGTTAATCATCCTCCTTAACTATTGTCCCAATTTTTTCTCCCATAACAATCCGTTTTATATTGCCAAACTCGTTAAGGTTAAACACAACAATCGGAATATTATTATCCATACATAAAGAGGTAGCGGTTGAATCCATAACACCCAAACGTTTGTTTAAAACTTCGATAAACCTTAGATCATCGAACTTTTTGGCTTGCGGATCAAGTACCGGATCGGAATCGTATACCCCATCGACCTTGGTTGCTTTCAGAATAATCTCAGCTTCTACTTCGATTGCCCGTAAAGCCGCCGCCGTATCGGTTGAGAAAAACGGGTTCCCGGTGCCAGCACCAAAGATGACCACCCGCCCTTTTTCCAAATGGCGGATCGCCCGTCGCCGAATATATGGTTCCGCCACTTCGCGCATTTCAATGGCGGTAAGAACCCTTGTTTCCATCCCCATTTTTTCAAAAGCGTCCTGGAGGACTAAGGCATTCATCACGGTTGACAACATGCCGATGTAATCAGCCGTAGCCCGGTCGATCCCCTGAGCGCTGGCCGTTACTCCGCGCCAGAAATTACCCCCCCCGACAACCACGGCCACTTCGGTACCTAAATTAACTACTTCCTGAATTTGGCGCGCGATCCGTTGCACCACTTCATTATCCAGACCGAAACCTCGCTCTCCCGCCAGGGCTTCCCCACTTAATTTGAGCATAATCCGATGGTATTTGGGTGATTCCATCTTGCCATTACCCCCAGTTTCCTTTTTTTAATTCTCTGTCTTACCTTAATTATCCTGCAAAAAAGGGAACACCAATGGTGTCCCCTTACGACTTAATTTGGGACATAACCTCCGAAGCGAAGTCGTCCTCCCGCTTCTCAATCCCTTCGCCTTTTTCAAAACGGGCAAAGCGCACAATCTTAATTTCGGTACCCAGTTTTTGCCCGGTCTCCGCGACCAGTTTAGCCACGGTATACTGATCGTCTTTAATATAAGGTTGTTCTTCTAAACAGATCTCTTTATACATTTTTCCGAGTCGGCCCAGGGTAATCTTTTCCGCAATCGCCTCGGGTTTACCTTCATTGATTGCTTGGGCTTTAAAAATCTGTTTCTCCCGTTCAATCACTTCTTGCGGAACCTCGTCTCGCCTTACATATTCCGGTCGTGCCGCTGCCACCTGCATCGCTAGATCCTTGGCCAAGTTTAAAACCTCTTCACGCTCACTTAACCCCTCTTGACCTAGGGATAATTCAATCAGAACACCGATCTTACCGTTCATATGGATATAGTCTTGTACCAATCCCGCACCGGTCACTTCGTAGCGGGTAAACCGACGAACGGTCGTTTTTTCTCCGGTCGAGGCCACTAATTGGGTGACATAATCGGCCAGTTTGGCTTGGTCTTTGAACGGCTGTTCCAATAGATACGGTCCATTGCCGCCTTCCTCCGGCGAGAGGGCCTGCGGAGCCTGGGTCACAATATGTTCGGCTAAATCCTGGACGAAATTTTGAAAATCAGCAGTTTTGGCTACAAAATCGGTCTCGCAGTTCACCTCAACCAGCGCTCCGCTTTTCCGATCAGCGCTAATAAAAGAACCCACTAAGCCGTCGGCCGCTACCCGACTAGCTTTCTTGGCTGCCGAGGCCAGACCTTTTTCCCGTAACAATTCTATCGCTTTTTCTAAATCACCATTGCTTTGTCCTAGAGCGCGCTTACAATCCATAATGCCTGCTCCAGTTCTTTCCCGGAGTTCTTTTACCAGGGAAGCGGAAATCTCCATTTTCATTCCTCCACTTCTTTGTACTTTTATATTCTTTCTAAAGACTCTCGATCCTCGTCACTCGTAATAAACGATAGCCTTTGTCGGCCTTTACCCAGCCGGGGTTGAAGAGTGTTTTTATCCTAATCACTTGTCCAGCTCGCCTTGCAAACCAGACAAAAGACTCTACGGTAGGACCTTCTTTGCTTTTAAAGCATTCCCCATTCATTGGTTGAAAAAAAGGGGGAGGGAAAGGCTTTTCAACCCTGCCGCTCACCCCTTCATTACTTAATTCTCCACCGCTTCCGACTCTTCTGCGGCCGGGGAATTCTCTTCGACCACCGGCTCAGTTTCCGGTGCGCCGCTTACCGGATCAGCTTCCTCAGTATCGGCTACTGCAGTCTCGGCTTCCTCAGTAACGGCCTCCGCCTCGGAGAGCTGTTCTCCTTGGCGGCCTTCGATGACGGCATCAGCCATCTTCGCGGAGAGCAAACGCACGGCCCGGATGGCATCATCATTCCCGGGAATCACATAATCCACTTCGTCCGGATCGCAGTTAGTATCAACGATCGCCACAATCGGAATATTAAGCTTGCGGGCTTCCGCAATCGCAATCCGTTCTTTGCGCGGATCAACCACAAATAAGGCATCCGGTAAACGGTTCATCTCCTTAACACCGCTTAAAAACTTTTCCAGTCGTTCCCGTTCCTTCTCTAACTGAAGGACTTCTTTTTTCGGCAGAACCGAATACGAACCATCCTCTGCCATTTGTTCAATCTTTTTGAGTCGCTCCACCCGTGAACGAATGGTTCTAAAGTTAGTCAGCATTCCGCCCAACCAACGCTGGGAGACATAGAACATCCCGCAACGAGTCGCCTCTTCCCTAATGGCCTCCTGCGCCTGTTTTTTTGTCCCCACAAACAAAACGGAACCCCCGTTGGCAGCAATTTCGCGGATGAAATTATAGGCTTCCTCGACCATTTTGACGGTCTTTTGCAGGTCGATAATATAGATGCCGTTCCGTTCCGTAAAAATATACGGTGCCATTTTCGGATTCCAACGTCGCGTCTGGTGACCGAAATGAACTCCTGCTTCCAACAGTTGTTTCATGGAGATCACTGCCATAACTGGTCACCTCCCTTCTTCCGGTTTTTCCTCCGCTTTCTTCATCCCCGGACCAACCCCTCAAGGGCACCCGGTCCCAGGTCCAAAAGCGTGTGTAATAAACACCAGATAATAGTATACCATGGTCGTGATTTTCTGACAAGAAATTCTTTCACTTTAAACCTCGGCCTTTGTCCTGGGCAAGAACAGGATTGATGGTCGCCCCGTCTCCGCCTCTTGCCGGATCCGAACGTGAACGCCAAAAACTACTTCGAGGTTTTCCGTACTAAGCACCTTCTCCGGCTGACCGCTGGCATAAACTTGCCCCTCTTTTAAGAGAACCAGGGCATCACAGTAGCGAGCGGCTAAATTCAGATCATGAAAGACCGCCAGGATGGTTAGGCCTTCGCTCTGCTTGAGCTCTCTTAATAATTCACAGAGCTCAAGGGCATGGTTGACATCAAGATGGGAAGTCGGTTCATCCAAAAGAAGCAGTTTCGGATTTTGCGCCAGAGCCTGCGCAATCATGACCCTTTGCCGCTCGCCACCGCTCAACTCGGTAATTGGCCGGTTAGCTAACTCCCAGGTATTGGTAGCCTCCATCGCTGCGCGCCCCTTTACCCAGTCTTCCCGGCTTTCCCGGGCGAAGGGGGTAAGGAAAGGATAACGCCCCATCATCACAATTTCCCACGCGGAAAAGGCGAAATTTACCTCCCATTGCTGCGGAACCACTCCCACCTTCCGCGCCAGCTCTTTAAGGCTAATCTTTGCTAAATCCTTTCCATCCAACAAAATCCGGCCGGCGGTCGGCGTCAAGGTCTTGTCCAGGCACTTGAGTAAAGTAGTTTTCCCGGAACCGTTCGGGCCAATGATGCCCATGAAGCTCTGTTTCGGTACAGTAAAACTAATCCGGGACAGGATCGTTTGCTCCCCATAGGCAAAAGATAGCTCCTGCAGCTCAATTGCAGGGCGTTCACCCCTTGGTCTCCCCTTTTCATCTTCGGTAGCTTTAAAACTTGAAGGCAACGAATTAGTAAAGAACACGGTGGCGAACACACCTTTCAATGCATGATCTGTCGGTTTTTCCTTAACAAATAGAGGAAGAAGGGACCTCCAACAAAGGAAGTTAAGATCCCAACCGGCAGCTCACCCGGGGCGAGGAGCATCCGGGCTAAAGTATCGGCAACCAACAGAAATATTCCCCCAGCCAAAGCCGACAACGGTAAGAGGGGACGATGGTCCGGGCCTAATAATAATCTCATGATATGCGGAACAACCAGACCCACAAAGCCGATCGTACCCGCGACACTGACCGCCGCCGCCACTAATAATGAGGCCGTGAACAATAAGTATCTTTGTAACTTCTCAACTTCCAAGCCTAGTTGGTGGGCTTTTTCTTCTCCTAATAGTAGAAGGTTGAGTTCCCGGGCAAAACGGCTCGCCAACAATAGACCAAAAACGAGATATGGCAAGATCACCTTCACTTCTACCCAGCGGGTATAAGAAAACCCCCCCATCGTCCAGAAGAGCACCCTTCCCAGTTCTTCTTGGCGAAAGAAAAGCAGAAGGGTGGTCAAAGCGGACATAAACGCACTCACGGCGATCCCCGCCAGTAGTAAAGTGGTGAGGGAATAACGCCTACCGCTCCGGGCGAGACGATACACTAAGGTCGTCGTCAGTAAAGCGCCGGCAAAAGCGAACAGCGGGCGGGCACCCAACCCAAAGACAAGCAGATTGGAACCGGAGACCGCCGCCATCGTCGCCCCAAAAGCCGCGCCAGAGGAAGCCCCCAGAACATAGGGGTCGGCCATGGGATTGCGAAAGAGACCCTGAAAAATAACCCCGGCTACCGCAAGGGCAGCACCCACCAAAACCGCTAGGATTATCCGGGGAAGCCGTAGTCCGAAGAGGATCTTTTGGTTCAGTAAATCGATTTCACCGAAAAAAATACGATCCAATAAGGGGAGGCGACCGGTAAGGGCCTGCAGTACTTCAGCCACACCTACCCGGGCGGGGCCGAGAGTCAACGCCACCAAACACAATAAGACTAACACCAGCGTTAAAAGAACCAGGAAGAAAGAGAAGGGAACACGTTTAACTGGATTAGTAGAAATCTTCGTCATTCTTCCTCACCTAGCCGCCTGCTCAAAGAGCAAAACTAATTCGTTTAAGGCTTCAATCAAGCGTGGCCCTGGCCGCGAAAAAACATCAACATCAATCTGATAAATTTGACGCTTCCGGCCGGCTGTCAATTCTTTGTAAAAAGGATCCTCCAGAAATACTTGGGGTTCTAGCTCGGTTAAGATGAGATCAGGGTTCATCTTCAGGATATACTCCATCCCCAGGCGGGCCCAACTGAAACCGAGCCCGGCAGCGATATTTTCTCCCCCGCAAAGCGTCACCACTTCATCAAGGAAAGTACCGCTACCGGCGGTCCACAGGTCTTGTAAATTGTCGCCGATTGCGACCAAAACCTTCATCCGTTCCTCGGTGGCTTGGCCTTTCCGTTTAACCTGCTCAATCGTACTAATAAAAGCAGTTGCCAATTCGGCGGCCTGCTGCTCTTGGCCGGTAATCTGCCCGACCAAGCGTATCGCCTCAATAATAGCCGAAAAGGAGACCGGATTAAGAGCAAAAGTAGGAACTCCAAGTTCCGTCAGGTTTTCAACCGGTTCTTTTCCATTCAGATTACAGGCCAGGACCAAATCGGGCCTAAGCGACAGCACCTTTTCAATGTTCAAAGGGGCAATATTTCCAATCCTCGGTTTACCTTTGACCGCCGGCGGATAGTCACACCAATCCGTAACCCCAATCACCCTTTCTCCCAGCCCAAGGGCAAAGAGCAATTCTGTATTGCCTGGCGAGCCCGAAACAATCCGCTGTGGTGGACTGTTTAATCGCACGGCGCGGCCAAATTGGTCTTGGATGACCAATGGATAATCCGCCGCACCGGTGGGGCCCAGGGTGATGGTTAATAGAATGAGCAGTAAGACAACTAATAAATATCTTGCTAGTTCGACTGGCAACTTCTTCAATCCTTCATGCCTCCGTTGCTGATGACAAATTTTCCACCCGGGGTTCAAAACCCAACTCTTGGAGCATCGCCAGGTACTCCTCGCCTGTGATCTCGTGCGGTCTTTTTCCCAAAGCGGCCACGATCACAGCTTGAATCAGATTATTACCAAAAGAACGCCCACCCAAGTTGGGGGTGGTCGTCACCAAAGTCTTGAGGCCACGCGCTTTTAAGTCCTTAATATTCTGCGCGGTCACCGTATTGGTGATGATTACTTTCCCCCTTAAATCATCGGGCATAAAGCGTTGGATATAGAGATAATCACCGGCAATAATATCTTGCCCCTGGTAATAACGGGCATATTTTTGAGGGTCTTCAACATACTCCTCTTTTTCTCCAGTCGGATAGAGCATGCTAAAGGGGAGGAGACAGACCAGCGGTGCCAGGGTTTTTGCTACCCGGTGAAAAGCCTTAAAGCTTGGAATTAAAATTGGTAGCCCAAAAGAGAAGACTAAATCACCACAACTTAATTCACAACCGAGTTCGGCAAAAGCCTGTGCCATACTATACCGGTCAAAAGCCACCGTCAGCAAGACCTTTTTTCCGCGGATGGGTAGGATCCCTTGACGGTCCAGGTCAAAAATCACCTTTTTTTCTAAGACCATTTTTAGCTCTGTCCCGTCCACAATTGGAGTCTGCTGCGCTGCTCTCATCAATGGTTTGGCGCTCTGTAAAAAATACGTTTTGGGCCCAACCGGAAAAAGCATCGTTATCCCACCCAGCCCCAGCGCATCCACCTTACCGTCCAGCTGGCTTATGGTTGCTTTCAGTTTTCTTAAGTCTCCATCCATACCAATCCGTTCAATCACATATTTTTCACCCAGTAGATCCATTTCGACCCGGTGATCACGTGTGGAGGAGCCGAGGCTTACACTGACAATATGTTTCATCACAAGCCCCCTCTATGTTCAGTTAACCCAAACTAACAACGGTATGTTCAAAGGTTTCGACAAAAGACCCCTTTCCCCTTCCCCTTTTAACCGTTAATCCTATGATCAAGGATAACCGAAATCTAACAATTAATTCCCCGCCGGTAATTTTCTGGTAATACTTTGGCGCCACTGAACATATCATAATACGGAACAAAAGCCTGTCCACGATGGCCCTTAGTCGGCTGGAAGCATTGGCGGAAAGGGGTTGGAATAATGTCGATTTCCATTGATACCATAGCACAGGTAACGGATTTTGATCTACTTAAATACCTGAGTTATCTCCATCAAGGAAGACTACGCACGGCGACTCTCCTTCTCTATTTGGCGAGTCTTAAGGCTTTCCCCCATTGGAATCGGGATCGGTTATATGATGACTGTTACCGCAAAACGATCTTTATTTATTTGACTTTCCTCTAGACAACAGTTCAGTTCCGCTTACATATATTATTGAAAAGTCGCTGCGCGATCCACTCCGCCAGTTTAAAAGTGGACGCGAATCAGCGGACCAGGAAAGGATAGAAGAATGGAGCGGAACGAATATTATAAACTCGCACAGGATTTACTGGGTATTCCATACCGCCACGGGGGCCGAGACAAAGAAGGGATAGATTGTCTGGGCTTGCTATGTCTCTTCTATAAAAAATTAGGCATCAACCTCCCCGATCATGACGGTCAAGAATACTCCCTTGATTGGTACAAAAAAGATCCGGAACGTTTTTGGCGGGGACTCCAGCAAGTCGGGGAGGAAGTCTCCCTTGCCACGGAACCGTTAAAGCCTTTGGACTTGGTCTATTTTAAGATCGGTGGTGCCATCACCCACGCCGCCGTAATGTTGGATGAACACTCCTTCTTACATGTGATGAGCGGGCAGAGAGTCCATATTACCCGCCTCACCCGCGCCTGGAAACGGCGGCTTAAAGGAGCTAGAAGATTACTCTGAGAAGAGGTTCTAAAAAAGAAAGCGGGATTTTCCCGCTTTCTTTTTTTATTTAACCATTTCCGCTAGGATTTCGCGCACGGCACCGGGACGCGAAAGCATTTTCCCGACCATCTTCTCCAGCCGTTCACCGGTGGTGCCGTAAGTATAAAGATTTTTCCCCATGACATCCGGTAAGGCAATCAGCTCTTTAAAGGCAGCAGCGGAATCCGCTTGACCGAGCTTGGCAGCTCGACCACAGCTGATCAGTAAGTCTTTGCGCGGATCATCCTCCAACTCATATTTTTCTCCCTGATCATCAAGGCCTAATGTATACCGTAGGAAACCGGCAACAGGGAGTAAAACCGGATCCAATTCATCCTCACTGAAGCCTTTCTCCCGTGCCGCAAAGTAGGTATCCAGAAAGCGCGGAAGCATTTTCGCCGAGGCGTTCAGGGCAATCCGCATCGGATCATCAGGAATATTCGGGTTGTTTAAACGTTCAAAGGTATCCTGGGCAAAAGCTTGCGGGTCCAGTTTTTTGGGTCGATCGATCGTTTGAATGACAAACGAAATAATCTTTTTAATGAGAGTCGTGAGTTCTGGATCCTGCATCGCCTTGTAAATTCCATATGGTCCCCGGTAACCAAGTAAAACCCCCAAGCCGGCAATCACGGAATGGCTCATATTCAGGATACGGAGCTTCATATCTTCATATTTTTTGATCTCTTCCCAACTATCTTCCATGAAAACTCCGGTGGCCTTTTCGAAGGGTGGACGGCCGGCCGGGAAGAGATCCTCTACCGCCCAGTAGCGTGCCTTCTCGGTCACAACCAGATTGGATTTGATCCCAAGTTCCGCCATGATTTCCGCGGTTTTCTCATCCGGAGCCACGGCAATCCGGTCGATCATACAATTGGGAAAAGCAAAGCGCTTCGGATCGGACAGATAAGCAACAAAACCCTTCGGAGCAAATCCTCTATCCTCCCAGGCTTTGGCGATCATTTTTACCGTCGCCGCCGTATAATGACCATTCTCAGAAAAGTTCGTACAACTGACCATCGCAAATTTCAAACCGGCTTTAAACCTTTCGCGGGCAAATGCGGTCCATTTCGCCGGATCGGAGTTCACCGTTCCCTTTTCCATATCCTGCTTCACTGTCTCGTAGATCGGTTCGGCGAACTCACCGCCGGTATAACTCACCCCGTAAGCCCCTTCCGGCGCGTTAATCGTCGCAAATTGCACCTGTGGATCCCTGGCCAGTTCCAAGAGTTTGGCCCAGGCGAGACTATTTGTGTCCCCGTCCACGAGGAGCACTTTATCAATCGCACCAATGATTTTCGGATTAACCTCTCCCTTTTCGTTGCCGAAGACTAACTGTGTCATGAGAAAATTTGAAGCGGCCAACTCTGTTACATACTTGGGGGCAAAAGTTTCCACCCCGAGCATGACTCCGATCTCCGGATCGGCATTGAGGAGATCCTGCATGATATCACCGGTATGTCCATAAGCCATTCTTCCAGCGGAAAAACAGATTGATTTGACCGGCAAACGGTCACGGTCAAACTTAGGCAGTTCTACCTTTTTCCCTTCCCAGAACTTCTTGTCCATCAATAATCTTTGATCAAGCAGCCTCAATTCAACTAATCCTCCCCTTCATACTATCACGTTTATTTTACCAAAATACGCTAATAAGTCAAAGGTAACTATAAATAGCATATACAGAGTACTAAAATAAATTTCGCTTAAATTGCTGATAAAGCTGCTTTAGCTCTTTCATCTGCGCATCGATTTCGATCTGAAGCTGGGAAATTACTGCATATTTCCGTTCAGCGATCGCCTGGCGCAAACGGGTAAACAGAGAAGTATAATCCGCACGGTCCTTCATCAAGGCACGACGGAGCCCATCAATCCGGCGCCAGCGCTCTATATCAAACGGGGTATCGTGTTTGAGCGGCACCAGAGCCCGGATCTCTTCCCCATATTCGGGCAGAATACGGTCACATAACTCTGTCATCCACTGGTTCAACATAGCGAGAGCATAAGAATTAATCAGCTTGTTGGAAAAAACGCCACCTTCGGTTAACACTGAAACTTTCTCGGGATACTTCTCAAGATTAGCAATGGTCTCCCAGACCGTGGCGGGCGGAACCCCAAAAAGCCGATTCCGCTCTTCCTGACTATGGGCGACAAAGACATCTTCTTCACTACGATAAGCCCGCTCCCTCTCCAGATACTTCCCGGGCTCACCGGCTTTCTTCGAAAATTCTCGCTCCAGATCAGCACTGGTGCGCTTGTTCTTGATCGCATGAATAATCCCATCCAGCATCCCCTGGTACAAAGCGGCAAGCGCCAGATACTTATTGGTATGGGGGTGGGGAGAACGCACCTCAAACCTGGTTGCCAACGGTTCATTCCCTTCCCGCACTAGACCAATTAGAACCGTACGGTTCCGCGACGGGATCGCGACATCATGCCCGACCGAGGCGACGATACAGACCGGCGCCTCAAACCCCGGTTGTAAGCGATTAAAGGCATCATTGGAGGCATTTATAAAAGAACCAATCACTTCATAGTTTTTAAGGATGCCCAGCAAACCGCCCCAACCGAGTGGGCTTAAAAAGTCTTTCTGGGGATCAGCCGGGTGAAAGAGATTTTTAATCGAACCATCTTTTAATTTGGCGGCCAGGCCAATATGGGTATGTCCGCCGCTGCCGGCCACTTTTTCCATTGGTTTCGCCATAAAGGTTACTTCTAGCCCATGCCGTCGGAAAGCTTCCTTAATGAGAATCCTGGCTAATAATTCATTATCGGCCGCCTGTAAGGCCTCCGCATATTTCCAGTCGATCTCCAGTTGCTCCATGACATGGGTTAAACCCCCATCGGCCCCGATTTGAGCTTTGACGCCTCCCACTTCTTTATGGCCCATCTCCGGCTCCAGTCCGTAATGATCCAAGAGTAATAAGGAGTATTCAAGGGAAGTCCGCACTACCCCTTTTGTTCTTTTCCAATATTGTTCTTGCAATACTTGCGAGGCGGTCAGTTGCTCAATATCCGCTTTTTCATTCGGGGTTTTCACCCAGAACTCCAATTCCGTCGCCGCCGTTAAACTAAGATCGACAATCTCGTCGGGTTCGATCCCCAACTGCTGAATGCTTTCCGGGTATGCTTTAAAAAGTTCTAACAACTCCCGCCGGACCCGCTCGGCCGCCCGTACGAGCACCGAACGGGAACAGACCCTTTGCCGGGAATGAATAATAAAAGAGGGGATCCGCAAGGTGCCGATTGGCAAATTGGTTTCGGGGTCAAGATGCTCATAATTATAATCAACAAACCATTTAACGGAGGTATCGGCTTCAAAACTGACTTTTCCATCATTTAAGGTAGCAATCCCTGGTAGTACAACGCTCGAACCATCAGTATGGATCTCCCCCCGGAAAAACTTATCCATATCATTCAGAAAAACCGTCATCGGGATTTTAGCATCCGTATCATTTCCCCCAAGATCAATCCCGACCACCGAAACAAACTTAATTTCCGGATAGGAAGGCAGGATTTTTCTAAGGGCGGTAGGGTTACACTGCTCCGGTGATAGATAATAAAGTAACTCCTTCGACATATCGTCACCTCTTTCTGACCAAGATCAGTTTAATCTTTATACAACTGATCAATGCTATTGACTATATAGCAATCCTCTAATTACTAGAGTATTTATGGTCCAACTGGTAAAAAAGACCTTTAGTTTGGGAGCAGACCCCCGCTTTACTCCCCTCGGCTTTCCTTATGCCAATAATATGAATCTATTATAGCATGTTGTCTTCTCCAGATAAACTTGGAAAAGGTTAAATTCCCTTTACCTCCGCTCTTTTCCAACTGTTCAGAGTAGATTTTTCAAAACATTGGGGTATAAAAAACTGAACAAAGGTAACAATAAAGATGCCCTCTTTTCCAGGTTCCGAGGGCACCAAAGAAAGAACCCGGTTCTGGTGACCGGGTTCTTTCCTTTTTTCTTTTACTCGTTGCTCGTCTCTTGCCGTTTGCGCAATAGTGCCGGAGGTGAAAATGTTCTCCGGTGACTATAATTTCTTGTCAAAGTATTCTTAGCGAAGCGCAGAGCTGTAACTTTGCTTGTTTTTCATCCTTTCCTCTGCCCCAGACTTGCTGTGACTTGCGACTACCTGAGAAAGAGGCTCCTTATCATTATCTATACAATGTTAACATGATGAAGGCAGGAATTATGCCTTTTTTAATTAATTAACATAAACTATATGCAGGCAATTGGTTGCCTGCCTTTGCCGATTAAGGAATGACCACAGAATAACGGCAAAAATAAAAGATCGTTTTCGAGGAATCAGCGTATAACTTATACAGCGACAACGGTCATGTTGGAGGAGTATCTTTGGTCGCACGTCTAAAACGGATTAGGATGGCTTCCTGGGTAGGAATTTTCGGCAATATTATACTGGCGCTGCTAAAAATTACTTTGGGTTTAATCTCTGGGAGTCTAGCTGTCGTCGGGGATGGTCTGGACAGCACCACTGATATTTTTAGTTTTTTAATTACTCTCTTCGCCACCCGCATAATGGCAAAAGAGCCTGACCAAAAACATCCTTACGGTCACCACCGGGCCGAAGCTCTCGCCACACTGTTGATTGCCTTTATTATTCTCTTTGCTGGTCTACAGTTGCTGATCTTCTCCCTGACCAAAATCTTTAGACCGGGTGCAACCGAGGTTCCAACGTTGCCGGCCATCATCGCCACGCTCATTTCAATTGGCGTGAAGCTATTGCTCGCCCTCTACCAGTTCAAAATCGGCAAAAGCACGGATAGTTCAATGCTCATCGCCAACGGCCGCAATATGCTCAGTGATGTCTTACTCTCTTCCGGGGTCCTCCTCGGAACTGCCCTTACTATTATGCTAAAAATCCCTCTGCTCGATCAGATCCTGGCCGTTCTAATCAGTTTCTGGATCATGCGCACTGCTATTCATCTCTTTTTGTCAACAAACACGGAACTAATGGATGGTCTTGAGGATACCTCCATCTATGAAGCAATCTTCGCTGCAGTAGACGAGGTCGACCAAGTGTACAATCCACATCGGACGCGGGTGCGGAAACTTGCCAATCTGTACTTGATCGATCTTGATATTGAAGTGGACGGTAACCTTACTGTAGCGGAAGGCCACCAACTGGCGATCGAAGTCGAGCAGGCGCTGCGCCGGTCAATCGAAAATCTCTACGATATCGCCGTCCATGTTGAACCACTCGGTAATATTGAAAGCGGGGAGAAATATGGGCTTTCTTCCCAAGAATTACTCAACGGCTGACTAGTTTTCCTTAGCTCCCCTATGCTCTTAAAAACAAGAGATCCCCGGGTAATTGTTCAGCCGGGGGAGATTCCCACTCTCCTCCACTATATCTTGCCCATAGAGCTCTAACACCCATTTTCGCCAGTGGTCGAGACCAACCCCACTCCGGCAAGAGAGCTTAATCAAAGGAACTAACGGATTAACCTGCCGTAACCTCTTTTCGAAATGAGAAAGCGAAAAATCGGTAAAAGGCAGAAGGTCGATCTTATTCACGACCACCAATTCAATCTCTTTGAACAAGCGCGGATACTTAACCGGTTTTTCATCCCCATCGGTCACACTAAAGACATAAAC
>JAAYGU010000125.1 GCA_012727535.1 Bacillota bacterium
ATCAAGCGGCTTATACGGTGGATAAGCTTGATGATTTAGAGATAATTCTGGAAAAAGTCAAGGGACAAGAGGGACCGCTTTTTCTTGAAGTAAAAGCGGCGATTGGTTCCCGCAAAAACCTTGGTCGACCAACGACTACACCGGCAGATAATAAAACCGTATTTATGGCCTATCTAGAGAAGTGTGAATAAAACCTAATGAAGTGGGAGTATATCATTGATTTATTTAAGGAAGAGTAGGTAGATGAAGGCTTTAATTCTTAATTCGGGTATGGGTAAACGGATGGGAGTGCTAACAACCGAACATCCAAAGTGCATGACGGAGATTGCCAAAGGCGAGACCATCCTTAGCCGGCAATTAAGATTATTACAGAAATATGGAATAAAAGAAGTGGTTATTACAACCGGTCTTTTTGACCGTGCTTTAAAGGAGTATTGTCGGAGTCTCAATTTATCCTTGCGTATTGTTTTTGTAAAAAATCCTTTATATGACCAGACTAATTATATTTATTCCATCTATCTGGCACGACAATATCTCAATAGCAATTTATTATTGATGCATGGCGATTTGGTTTTCGCAGATGAAGTGTTGCAAAAACTTATAAAGCAACCAGATAGTTGCATGACGGTAAGTTCAACACTGTCTTTACCGGCTAAGGATTTTAAAGCCGTGCTTAGCCAAAATAGGATTATTAAAATTGGTATTGGATTTTTTAAAGACGCGGTGGCGGCACAACCTTTGTATAAGTTAAAATATAGTGATTGGAAGGTGTGGCTTGAACGAATCATTGAATTTTGTCAACAGAACCGTGTTAACTGTTATGCGGAAAATGCCTTTAATGAAGTTTCCTCTCGTTGTCAACTATATTCTTTCGATGTTAAAGATCAGCTTTGCAGTGAGATTGATACCCCAGAGGATCTAGCAGTGGTCAAGGAAAGATTGGCCTATCTAGATCGATGAGAAATAGATGGAGTCTAAATGATAAAGCTAAGTTTTGAAGAAAGATACTATACATGAGAGGAGAGCAACCAATGAGTAAAACCGTCTATATGTGTTTCAGTACTGATGTGATTCATGGTGGGCATACTTCGATAATTCAGAAGGCAGCTGAATTAGGTGAGCTTACGATTGGGCTCTTAACCGATGAAGTAGTCGCCAGTTATAAACGTTATCCGGTCTTAAGATATGAAGAAAGGGCCAAATTGTTTGAAAGCATTAAAGGGGTATCTAGGGTTGTTCCCCAATACACCCTCAGTTATGCCGATAACTTGCGAAAATTTAAACCGGATTACGTTGTCCATGGCGATGATTGGAAGACAGGATTTCAAAAGCCAATTCGTGATGAGGTTATTGCCGTCCTAAATGAGTATGGAGGACAGTTGGTGGAGTATCCGTATACGCATAGAGAGGAATATGAGCGTTTAGAGCGGAGCCAAAGAGCGCAACTGGCTATTCCTGATATCCGCCGTGGAAGATTAAGAGAATTACTTTCAATGAAACCTTTAGTAACTGCGATTGAAGCTCACAATGGACTTACGGGTTTAATTGCAGAAAAGACGAAAGTACTTAAAGATGGTAAAACCCACCAGTTCGATGCCATGTGGGTATCCAGCCTTTGTGATTCAACGGCAAAAGGGAAACCTGACATCGAACTACTTGATATGTCAACACGGCTTCATACGGTTGATGAAATAATGGATGTTACAACGAAGCCGATTATCCTTGACGCTGATACCGGAGGGTTAATCGAGCACTTTGTTTATAACATTAAAACAATTGAACGGATGGGCGTTTCCGCGGTTATTATTGAAGATAAAACCGGTCTGAAGAAGAATTCTCTATTTGGGAATGATGTTGTTCAAACTCAAGATAGTATTGAGAACTTTTGTGCTAAATTAACGGCTGGAAAAGCGGCACTAAAAACGAAAGACTTTTTTTTGATCGCCAGAATTGAGAGTTTAATCCTGGACAAAGGAATGGATGATGCGCTAAAAAGAGCATTTGCTTACGTCAAGGCGGGCGCTAATGGGATTATGATTCATTCACGCAGGAAAGATCCGGCGGAGATCTTTGAATTCTGTGCGAAATTCCGTGCGACCGAAAAATGTGTTCCACTAGTAGTGGTACCAACTACTTTTAATTCGGTGACTGAAGATGAGTTTGCCCGGCGTGGCGTCAATATTGTTATTTACGCAAATCAACTAACGAGAAGTGCATTTCCAGCCATGAAAAAGGTGGCAGAGACAATTTTAACGCATCGCTGCGCTATAGAAGCTGATGAGATGTGTATGCCGTTTAAGGAAATCATTGCTTTGATTCCTGAAGATTACTGAAAAGGGGTATTGGTGACTTTATTATGAAGAGAATAAGCATTCCAGGTGAGGTGTTTTGGGGGACAGCTAGCGAGTTTCGTGAAGTTAGTCTGAAAGAACTAACTGGGAAAAAAGTATTGTTGCTCATGACCTCATCCGCGGGAAGTCGTTTATCCCTGGATAATTGGGTTAGCGAATTAAGACAAAAAGCTCAAGTCACGTGGATGCAGCAGATCCCTTCAAATCCAACCCATATAGATGTGTACAACGTACTATATCAGATTAAAGGGTACCTCCCTGATGTTGTTTTCGCAGTTGGCGGTGGCAGTACAATAGACTTAGCAAAGTGTTGTGTTGGGCTTAATTATTTATGTGCGATGGAACTATTTTCGGCTGAGGATGTCAGGCAAGCGATTCGGAGTAAAATGTATTTAAAGCATCCTGTTTCGATTCCGATTTATGCTCTACCGACCACGGCGGGGACTGGTTCTGAAGTGACACAGTGGGCAACGGTTTGGGATGGGGAAGGAACAGCTAAATATTCCATTGATGCGCCTTACCTATGTCCCAAGCGGGCCTATATAGTGCCGGAGTATACAATTTCGATGCCCCGGCGGCTTACCTTATCCACTGGTTTAGATGCTTTCTGTCAGGCGATCGAAGCATATTGGGCCAAGGCTAGTAATCCTATGGTGAAAGAAATCTCGAAAGCTGCATTACGTTTGCTTGTTCAGTATTTACCACTTGTCCTTTCTGAACCTTCCAAGATATATTTTCGAGAAAAAGTCTGCTTAGGCTCTTTGTTTTCAGGATTGGCATTTTCTAATACACGGACAACCGCCTGTCTCTCAATTTCTTACCCTTTGACGATGCGTTTTGGAATTGAACATGGCTTGGCTTGTGCGCTAAATCTTACAGAAGTTATGAAGGTTAATCTTCCGGCAATTAGCGGATCTGAGGAATTATTAGATGTGTTAATGATTAAAAGCGCCGATGAATTGCAAGGATGGTTAGAGCAAATTAGCAAAGGTATAATAAAACTTAGATTGTCATATTTTGGCATTCGGGAACAGGATCTATCAGAATTGGCGAGGATGTCTTTTACTTTAGGCCGGATGGATTATAATCCGGTTGAACTTACACAGGAAAAGGTAGAAAGAATCTTGGAATCTGTCTTATAGGTTTATAATTATTAAGAGACTTTAGCGCAATTGGGGTTTGGACGTTCAATATTTATGTATGCTATTAAGAAGTAATAATATTGGGAATTAATTTAGTTGTTGTAAAGAATATTGAAAAAAGGTGAGATTATGTTCACCGTTTTATTCACATCAATAGGCCGTCGGGTTGAACTGGTAAGAGCCTTTAAAAAATCCTATGAAACCATGGCTTTAAAAGCCCAAATTTTAGGGGTTGATGCCGAACCGTCATTCGCCCCGGCGTCTTATTTTGTTGATCGATGCTTCAAAGTACCTAAGGTGGATGATGAAAGCTATGTCGATACTCTCCTCGGGATTTGTAGAGCAGAGAAAGTTGATTTACTGATCCCTCTCTTCGAACCCGAGTTTTCCTTGTTGGAAGCGAAGCGTTACGAGTTTGAAAGGTTAGGGATTTTATTATTACTTTCTAAACGACAAGTATTGGAAATCTGTCAAGATAAGCTGCAAACCTATTGTTTTTTCACTTCCCATAAGATTAAAACGCCTGAAACATGGAATAAAACCAATTTACCTAAAGATATTTCTTTCCCTATATTCGTGAAGCCCAGAAAAGGAATGGGTTCGCGGGGCGCGCAAAGGGTGGATACTCTAAAGCAGCTGGAGTTTATTATCCAACAGGACGTTGAACTGTTAATTCAGGAATTTGTCCCAGGGAAAGAGTATACCTTGGATATTTTAGCTGATTTAGAAGGTCAGGTACTGTCGGTAGTACCGCGCGAGCGGCTGGAAGTGAGGGCCGGTGAAGTCAGTAAAAGCCGGACGGTTTACCGTAGAGATTTAATCGAACAAGGAAAATATATTGTAGAAAAATTAGGAGCGATCGGACCAGTTACTGCCCAATGCATAGATAACGGCAAGGATGTTTATTGGCTAGAGGTTAATCCCCGCTTTGGCGGAGGCGTTCCCCTTGCGATCCAGGCGGGGGTAGATTATCCACTGCTTTTGTACCAAATGGTTAGAAAACAGAGCATTCAGCCCTTTCTTGGGCAATATAATCATGACCTGACGATGCTGCGGTATGATCAAGCCGTTTATTTTTAACAAAGACAGGTGGAATTCATGCTCAAAATCATGCCGGTCTTTGGGACCAGGCCGGAAGCGATCAAAATGGCACCGTTATTAAAAATTTTGGAAGCGCAGGAAGAGATTCAGACCATTACTACCGTAACGGCGCAGCACCGCGAGATGCTAGATCAAGTCCTCCAATTGTTTAAGCTTATACCCGTTTATGATCTGAATATTATGCAGCCGGAGCAATCATTGACCGAGGTTACGGTTAGTGTTCTTTCGAAAATTGGGGAGATAATTTCTAAGGAAAAACCCGATCTAATGTTGGTGCATGGTGATACCGCAACGACTTTTGCCAGCAGCCTGGCGGCTTTTTATCATAAAATTCCAGTCGGCCATGTTGAAGCGGGCCTCCGGACTTATAATAAGTATTCCCCTTATCCGGAGGAGATGAACAGAAAGTTGACCGGGTGTATGGCGGATCTTCATTTTGCGCCCACACAAACGGCCAAGGAGGCTTTGCTTAAAGAAGGTGTTTCGGCTGGGCAAATTTTTGTGACCGGGAATACGGTGATTGATGCTTTATTGCAGACCGTAGATAAAGGATACAAATTTAAAGATGCGACTCTAAAACAGCTGGATTTTGAAAGCAGAAAGGTTATTTTACTAACGGCCCACCGCCGGGAGAACATCGGGGCACGGATGGAGCATATTTTTCAGGCCGTTAAAGAGCTTGTGCGACAACATCATGATACAGAAGTCGTAGTTCCGGTCCATTTAAACCCGGTTGTTCAAAAGTTGGCGGAAAGGGTCTTCAGAGGAATTGAACGGGTAAAGATGCTCCCGCCCTTAGCGTATGAGGAGTTTGTCAATCTGATGGATCGTTGTTATTTGGTGCTTACCGACTCTGGCGGCTTACAAGAGGAAGCACCAGCGCTGGGAAAACCGGTTCTGGTGCTCAGAGATACCACCGAGCGTCCGGAAGCAATTGCCGCCGGGACAGTAAAGCTGATTGGAACGGAACCGGAGAAGATAATAGCAGAAACAACCTCATTACTAGTAAACCCGGATCTTTATCGAAAAATGGCCGCCGCGGTCAATCCCTATGGTGACGGGAAAGCGGCAGAACGGATTCTGCAAGCGATCCGCTATTATTTTAAACTAAGCCCCCACCCGGTGAAAGAATACAATAGCAGTTTATAAGCAAATGTTTTTGAAATATTTCTATGTCTAATTTCAATTCGACTATCGTAAGAAGTTTTACTTGGGGAGAAAGCGAAAGCGAAAGTGAAAGTTAGGGTAAGTTAATAGTAAGGAGCCGCCAACCTTTATATGCATATGCGACCTTTTTTATGATCTTTAAAAATTAATTATTGTTTATGATAAAGGCAGGTAGATTAGGAATGAATATCGCAGTGATTTTAGCGGGTGGGATCGGGAACCGGATGGGAATCGTCGACAAGCCCAAACAGTTTATTGATGTTTATGGCAAGCCCATTATTGTTCATACCTTGGAGGTATTTGACAACCATCCGGAGATTGATGCGATCGCCGTGGTTTGTTTAAGCGAATGGATGGATGATTTGCGAATCTTGATAAGAAAATATGAGATTAATAAGGTCAAGTGGCTGGTTGAGGGGGGCGAAACCCGGCAGTTGTCGGTCTATAATGCGGTAAAAACCCTTTCCCAGGAATGTTCTGAAGATGATATTTTAGTAGTTCATGATTCGGTCCGTCCCTTAGTTACCCACAAAATAATCAGCAGTAATATCGCGGGTGCTAGACAGTTCGGAGCGGTGGATACTGTAGTCCCAAGCGCCGACACGATTGTCCGAAGTGTAGATGGGGAAAGAATCAAAGAGGTTCCCTTGCGGAAAGAATTGTATCTTGGACAGACTCCCCAAAGTTTCCGCTTATCCCTGCTCCGGAGGGCACATGAAAAGGCAAGAGCGGAAAACAACTTGGATTCGACCGAGGATTGTCAGTTGGTTTTGGAGTTGGGGGAAGAAATTCATCTTGTCCAAGGGGAAAAATTAAACTTTAAGATCACATCGTTTGATGATCTTCTCTTGTTGAAAGCAGTGATTAAACTGGGGAAGACGGAGTTGTTATAATGCTTGGGAAAAGCTTTAAAATTGTTGAGCCCCGCCGCTTCGACCTTTATATCGATGATCTGGTCTGCGCACCGGATGAAGCGATCGTGAAAATTGAATATGCCGCGATCTGTAAGGCCGATTTGCGCTACTACATTGGTGCCAGAGACAAAAGAACCTTAGGTTTTAAATACCCGATGAACCTCTTACATGAGGCGGTCGGCTCAATCATTTTGGATAAAACCAACCGTTTTAAGGTGGGAGAGCGCGTAGTTTTAGTCCCCAATATTATCCCTAAGACCAAGCATGATTGCGTACATTGTGTCTGTGAGCGGGCAGATTTGGGTGAAAACTACTGTCCGAATTCCTTTTTTGCTTCCAGTAACTATAATGGTTTCGCCCGGGAGTATGTTAATTATCCGGTCGATTATTTAATCAAGATACCGCTTGATTTGGAACCTCAACTAGCAACCTTTACCGAACTCATTTCAGTGGCAATTTCGGCCTCTCGGAGATTAAACCTGAACGGGGATGAAGCGATCGGGGTCTGGGGTGACGGAGTTCTAGGCTATATCCTAAGCACCACCTTAAGGTATCTCCATAAAGGGAAAATTGTGGTGGTCGGTAAGAACGAAGATAAACTACGACAGTTTAAAGCCCATGCTCATTATCTGGCTGGCGATCCCAAGCTTTTCGAAGAAGAAATTCAGGTTGCCTATGAGTGCGTCGGGGGCGGATTTTCGGCCGAGGCCATTAATGAAATCATTGACCAAATTGTGGTCGGGGGAAGGATTATCCTGACCGGGGTAGCTGAGGAACAGGTCGGAATCAACACGCGCAAGATTTTAGAGAAAGGTTTATCTTTATACGGGGTGACGAGGAGTAATCGGAACGATTTTAAAAAAGCCCTTACCCTTCTCGAAAATAAAGAGTTTCAAGCAGACATATCCCCATTGATCTTAAATGAGCTAACGATTAGCGACATTACGGACTTTTACCGGGCTTTCGAAGCAGAACTGGGTAACAAGCGGTTAGGCAAGAAAATTTTGCGTTTTAATTTATAAAAGAACCACATTTAAATTAAAATCTCCCCAAGGAGTTGATCCTTCATGGATATTGCTCGGATGTCCACGCAGCTTAGCCAGATCAACCTACAGTACCAGGTGAGTGTGGCGGTTTTAAAGATGGCGATGGAGGGTGTGACGGCGCAAACCGACAATCTAGTTGAGGCCATGGAAGAGACCACAAAAGCACTGGAGCTTTCGGTCCAACCTCATCTTGGTCAGAATGTCGATGTTGTTGTTTAATTTCTTTTATCACTTAAAAAGTTTGGTGGGTTATTGATTAAGTTTTTGTTAGTTAAGAACCGGCGTTGACCGTAGATCATCATTTGCGGGGTATTGACGATGAGTGTGGTACGAATTAGGGATTATTTAATCGGTCCGGAAAACCGGCCCTTTATCATTGCTGAGATGTCGGGGAATCATAACCATTCGTTGGACCGTGCCTTGGCGATTGTGGACGCGGCAGCGGAGGCTGGGGTGCAGGCCTTGAAACTTCAAACCTATACCGCGGAGACGATGACCATCGACAAGGAAGATGGGGAATTTTTTATTGACGATCCGAACAGTCTTTGGCAGGGCACCTCCCTCTATAAGCTCTACCAAAAGGCTTATACGCCCTGGGAGTGGCATGAGGCGATTTTTAAGCGTTGCCGTGAGCGGGGGATCATTGGCTTCAGCACTCCTTTTGATCAGTCGGCGGTTGATTTTTTGGAAACGCTTGATGTTCCCTGTTACAAGATTGCCTCCTTTGAGAACATTGATCTGCCTTTGATCAAAAAAGTGGCCGCCACCGGCAAGCCTCTGTTTCTTTCAACCGGAATGGCAACTTTGGCCGAGTTGGACGAGGCAGTGCGGACGGCGCGAGAAGCTGGGTGTCAGGATCTGATTCTGCTCAAATGTACCAGTACGTACCCGGCTGCTCCCAAAAACTCCAACTTGCTTACCATATCACACATGCGTGACCTTTTTTGCTGCCAGGTTGGGCTTTCCGATCACACACTAGGCATTGGGGTGGCCACGGCAGCAGTGGCTTTAGGCGCGACGGTGGTCGAAAAGCATTTTACTTTAAACCGAGCGGATGGGGGCGTTGATGCCGCCTTTTCCTTGGAGCCGAAGGAAATGAAGGCCTTAGTGGTGGCGACGGAACGGGCTTGGCAGGCTTTGGGCGGGATCAGTTATGGCC
>JAAYGU010000126.1 GCA_012727535.1 Bacillota bacterium
AACCCGGCTTTTTCTGCTTCATGCAGAGAGATTCCTTTCTTCCGCAGGAAGGTCACCAGCCCGGTCCAGTGGGCAGGGGCATAACCCAGACGAAATTGCTCCGCCGTCTGGCGGCTGATCCCTCTCGCCTCCAGGTAAGCCAATGCCCGGTGGCCGGTCTCCGTTTGCAGGAGGATCTTCTGATAAAAGCGGGCAGCCAGGTCATTTAACTGATAGAGACGTTCGTACTCCTCTTTTTGCTGGCGCTGCGGCGGCGATAAATGTTCATCCGGGAGGGAAATATTAGCCCGTTCGGCCAGCAGACGGAGGGCTTCTCGGAAAGACAGGTTTTCAATGTTCATTATGAAACTGAGCACATCACCGCCCGCGCCGCAGCCGAAACAGTGATAGAGTTGCTTTTCGCGGCTCACCGTGAAAGAAGGCGTCTTTTCCCCATGAAACGGGCACAGGCCAACATATGACCTTCCTTGCGGCTTTAACTGGACATAGTCGGAGATTACCGCAACAATCTCATTATGCTCTTTTACTTCCTCGATCAATCGTTCTCGTGTCAAGCGTTCCATGGTTCTCTCCCTAACGCTGCCTAGTCTCCCGCTCGCTGTGCGCAGCTTGTCGCTCGTCACTCGTTCCTCGCTGAAAGATTTACCTTTGCTTCTGCAGTTCGTCGCTGTTTACTTGCTGCTTGCTTGATATGGATAATCCCTATCAGTCCTTACCCAGCCGGGGACGCATAGTGTTCTCTGCTGACTCGAATTTCTGGATTAGAATAATGAAACACTTCGGCTCGGTTAGTCTTGCAAACGGCTCCTCTGTAACTTAGTTCCGTCTGCCGTCTGCCTATACAAACCCGGCACTTTTACCCCAGTACACCGGGGAGCATCCTTGCCGGATTGTTGGCAACCGAGCTTCATTGAGCCCGTTCGCGGCGTCAGCAGCAAGCTAAGCAAGGCACGACCTAGCAATATCCAGCATGAGCGGGCATCTACTCGACCAGCAAGATCTCCTTGGTGATGACCTGGCCGGAATAGCCGAGTTCGCCGAGTTCTTGCCCTTTATAGATTAATCTCAACCCGCCGGCATTGCCGATCCGGAGGGTTACATCTCCGCTTAACAACCACTCCCGGGTCTCCGGGGGGTATAAAGTCCCTTCGTAGATCATCTGGCCAGTCGCCTTTTCGTAAACGCCAAGCCAAACTGGTTCGATCGCCTCTACCCTTAGGAGTGGCCCCGTATCCGGTGGCAAAGTTTCTGGTTCCACGGTTTCCGGCTCCGCCGCGGTGTTCGGCAGGTCCCCGTTCGGGGCTACGGGTTCCTCATTCGCAGTCACCCCCGGCAACGGGGTAACAGCAACCGGCCCGCTTTCCGGGGCAACCGGCTCCCGGGTCTGATGGAGCGAGAACCAGACCAGCCCAGCAACGAGTATACAGACCACCGCCAGCCCGGCCACCACTAGCTGCTTCCCGGGCTTGCCCTGAACCCGTTCTAATGGAGCCGAACTCCCCAGTTGAACCTGGTTTGGAGAGTGGAGCGCCACCGTTTTAGCCTGTTCTTCAGTACCCGTCTCCTCTTCGGCCTGCGCCTGCCGGCACTCATAATATTTCTTCAATATCTCTTCCCCGTCTAAACCAACGGCGCGGGCATAGTTAACTAAGAACCCTTTAACATACACTTCACCCGGAAGCCGGTCAAATTCTCCCTCTTCCAAGGCTTTTAACTGTTGAACACGTATTTTCGTGATCATTCTGATCTCTTCCAGTGATAACCCTTTTGCTTCGCGTGCTGCTTTTAATAGTGCTCCAATCGCTTTCATCCGCTGCCTCCTCCTAAGGTGAAAATCCCTGCTCAATGCGTTTTTGTTGTAATATACTTCTGTACAGGGAATGAAATCTCCTGCTCAGCAAAGAAGGCAATCAATGACTCCCCTTTTGCATCTCTTCCAGTTGGCGGGGGGTAACCAGAACCTCCCGCGGTTTACTGCCTTCATGTGGGCCCACGATCCCCCGCGCTTCCATCTGGTCGATCAGACGCGCAGCCCGCGTATAGCCGATCCGGAAACGCCGCTGTAAGGAGGAGGCGGAGGCTTGTCCGAAATCAACCAGCATTTTGGCCGCTTCCCAAAAGAGCTCATCTTCAACCTCCATTGCTCTCCCGTTCGCCTCTTCTTCCTTAAGATTAACAAAGGCATCCACATAATCGGGATCACCTTGTCGGCGCCAGTGGTCGGTCACGGCTTTAATCTCTTCATCTAGGACCAGGGCCCCCTGTACCCGCACTGGTTTTAAGGCCCCAGCCGGTGCAAAGAGCATATCACCCCGGCCGAGCAGTTGTTCCGCCCCGGAATTATCTAAAATCGTCCGCGAATCAACCTGCGAAGAAACAGCGAAGGCAATCCGCGACGGAATATTCGCTTTAATGAGTCCGGTAATCACATCGACCGACGGTCGCTGGGTAGCCACCATCAGGTGGATACCGGTTGCCCGCGCCATCTGCGCCAACCGGCAGATAGCATCCTCCACTTCCACCGGCGCCACCATCATTAGGTCGGCCAGCTCGTCAATGATAACGACCACGTAAGGCATTGGTAATTCATCCTTACCCAACATCCGGTTGTAACGGGCCAGGTCACGAACGCCTTTCTCCGCAAAGGCCTTATACCGTTTCTCCATCTCGGCAACGACCGCCCGCAAGACCGCAGCCGCCTTCTTCGGTTCAGTCACCACCGGCGCGGAGAGATGGGGAATCCCTTCATAAACGGAGAGTTCTACCATTTTGGGGTCGATCATAATCAATTTCACTTCCGCCGGTGATGCCCGGTAAAGTAAAGAAAGAATGAGAGCATTCAGACAGACGCTTTTTCCAGAGCCGGTGGCACCGGCGATCAACAGGTGCGGCATCCTGTCCAGGTTGGCCACGACCGGTTCCCCGGCAATGTCCACTCCAACCGCTACCCCTAGTTTCCCCGCGCTCCAGAACGCACGGGATTCAATCACTTCACGAATGGTCACCACCCGCGGCTCCGGATTGGGGACTTCAATCCCAATCGCTGACTTGCCCGGAATCGGCGCTTCAATACGTAACCCACGGGCGGCCAGGGCCAAAGCCAGATCATTACCCAAATTGACGATCCGGCTCACTTTGACGCCGGGTGCCGGGTGTATATCATATCTGGTGATCACCGGACCTTGGTGGGCCTCGATGACCTTGGCTTTCACCCCAAATGAAGCTAAAGTCTCCTCAAGTTGGGCCGACTGGTCCAGCTGTTTTAAATGCCGCTTGGCGCGGGGCGGTGATTGCAGGAGATCGAGTGAGGGGAGTTGGTAGGGTCCCAATCTCCGCCCACTTTGTCCAGCGACAATCGCCGGGGTCTCCTCTTCCTGGTTCTGCTCGGCCGACACTGGCGTTTTCCGTCTGCGCCGGGTGGCTGCCGGCGGCGCTTTACGTTCAGGCTGGTCAGTCAAGCTCTCGGCGGTCGCCGAAACCTGCTCGCAAGGGAGGACGGCTTCGTTTTTTTTCCTCCAGAGCAGAGT
>JAAYGU010000127.1 GCA_012727535.1 Bacillota bacterium
AAAGAGACGTTAATCCTCAGCGGGCGGGTGGTGGTGGAGGAAGGCGTTCACGTCGAGATGCTGGATTTACCCTTGCCGCCGGTGGAGGCCTCCGCGGCGAAGCTTGAAGCCCAAATCAGCGAAGAAAAATTTATCCTCCTGCCCCAAGGGATCGAGTTTCAAGGTAAACTCCTCCTGTCCTGGGGGGGTAGCCAGGGACAGAGTCATCCAGTTTCAATCCTGATCCCGCAAAAGGTCTCCCCCGAGCGGCAGATCGAAGGGCAAGCCTCCGTTTACATGGTAAATAGTATAGCCGGGGAAAAAGCCCTGTTGGGAATAAAGATCGAATGGCGAATGACGGAAGAGGAAGCATTACCGGTTGAGATCTCCCCACCCGGGGCTGACGGATGCTTTTCTCTCTGCCAACTAGAACAGCAGGTGCAGAAGGTGTTAACGAAAGAACTGACGCTGAAGCTGCCGGAGCCGGCCCGCCTGCTCGAACAGGTGCAGACCGGGGAACTATGTAGCTCTTTGGTGGGTGGGCGAAAAGGTTTGTTGCTGGTTGGCCTTCTCGAGCTGGACCTGTTCTATATCAGCGAAGACGGACAGGAAAAGTGTTATCAGACCAAGTTCCCCTTTGAAGAATGGATCGCGGCAGCGTCCCCAGAAAAGGAGTATCGGCTGAAGGTTAATGCGCTGCGCCTTAACCATTCTCCCCTCCCGACCATGGCACCGGGGCAAGAGTTACTCCTCCATTTAGAACTTGATTATTCTTTAACCACTCTCCGCCGGTGCGAGGCCGGCTTACCACCCCCAACTACCGCCCCAACCCGAAGAATTTTGGTGGAAAAGATCATTACCCGGGAACCTCTAGAGTATTATGTAGAGATTCCCCTTTCTCGTCCCCCCGGTTTTGTCGCCGACCGTCAGTTGAGGTGGGAAGAGGGCGTGGTTGAAGGCCGAGCCGAGCGGGGCGCTGTTTTGCTTAAAGTAGAGCCTTTGCTTACCTGGGAGTATAAGAATGAGTACAACCAAATCAAAATGGTGGAACTCAGGCCGGTTCTCCGCTGGGTGCAACCGAGCCCGCTGGCGCAACCGGGACAGCTAGTCAGGGCGCAGTTCGCCGGCACACAGATGAAATTGAGAACGAACGCCGGGGGTGAGTTGATCTTACAACTACTTTTAACCGGTGAACTAATCCTCAGTCAGGAGGAGTTAAGAGTGGTCCCTCTACAGAGAGAGGTTGCGCGGACCGAACCTTTAGAGACCGAAGAATTAGTCCTTTTCAACTGGGAAGAGAAACTGCCCTTCTTGGCGCAGAGCATTAGTGCTGTTCATTTTTTTTTGCAGGATTTTCGTCTGAGCCAGATGGAGGAGGCCTGTTTCTTGGAGGGCAAAGTCGGAGGCGTCCTTACTTATCTGGACCGGGAGGAGCGCCGACGTTTACACCGCATCACCAAAGAAGTATGGTCAAAAATACCTGCTGCGCTTAGTCGTAACCGGATAATAGTCCCGGTTCTGAACAAGTGGCAATGCCGTCCGCTGCCGAGTTGGCCGTGGGAGCAAGGAGGTGTATGGTGCGAACTGGCGGTACGATTATTAGTATTTCCCTTAGAGACTGAGGACAAGGAGGTGAAATAGTGAGGATTTTAATGCAAAACCGCTCTTCGGTTCTGAAAATGCCGGCCGGAGATAGTGTGCAAATGCACAAAACCAAGGATGCATTGGTCCAGTTAGGGGTGAAAGTGGAGATTAAGACGCACCCGGTGTCAGATTTTTCTAAATATGATCTGGTTCACCTCTTCAATATCATTCCCATTGAAGAGACTTACCAATTTTACCAACAGGCCAAAAAATATGGTATACCAATTGTTTTGTCGCCCATCTATTGGGATCCGCATGAGTTTTTGATCAATATTGATTCGGGCAGAAAAGATCACTTTCTCTCCTGGTGGGCGAAGACCAACCAACTGCGACAGGAAGTGTTGGATGGAGTTGACCTTTTATTACCAAATGGGCTGGTTGAACACCAATTATTAGTCGAGAAATATAATTTAATAACCCCTTATCGGATTATCCCGAATGGGGTGGATCCGGTCTTTTATTACGCCAACCCTGAGAAATTTATCAAGCGTTTCGCCATCAGAGATTTTATCCTGTGTGTTGGCCGGATCTGCCGGCGCAAAAACCAGAAGGCCTTAATTTCAGCGGCGCGAAGTATCAATCAGAAGGTGGTTCTGATCGGACCAATCAATGATTATCTCTACTACCAGGAGTGTCGGCAGGAGGGGGAAGGTAATGTCCGCTTTTTAGGCTCCCTCAGTCCGACCTGGATCGCTTCGGCTTATGCGGCCTGCAGTGTACATGCCCTGCCCAGTTGGTACGAGACCCCGGGTTTAGTGAACCTGGAAGCGGGTTTGGCCGGCTGCAAATTAGTAACTACCGACCGCGGGACAACCCGGGAATATTTAGGGGAGATGGCCTGGTATTGTTCGCCTGAACAATATTCGATCAGAAATGCGCTCCGTCGAGCTCTAGCTGCCCCTCCCTTTCCAGAGCTGAGGGAGCATATTCTGACAAATTTCACCTGGGACCAGGTAGCACACCGAACCTTACAGGCTTACCAGGAGGTACTGGGCTGAAAACCATCCTTTTCCGCTCAGAGTTCCGGCCAGAAGGGCCAAACTAAACTGGGGTGAAAAGATGGCGCTGCGGCGAAAAAGGCAGAAACTCAAGAATAATCTGCATAAAGTCAAAAGCCAGGTCGTACTCTTGAACCGGATTCTCATGCGCTATAATATTGAAGGTTTCGTGGATTTACTCAGTAAACCCCTGCGTTTAGTCTATTTGAATTTTATTGCCGGTGTGGCAAGGGGGTTTGGGATCGCGATTGGCCTGACGATTATCAGCGCTCTTTTCCTCTCGATCCTGGCGCGACTAGCCAGCTTAAATTTACCGTTGATCAGTAATTTTATTGCCCGGATTGTCCGCCTGGTCAATGAACAACTGACACCCCCCCGTTATTAAAGGAGAAAAGGAGGGGCTGGATGCTAAGCAAAAAGAAGATTCGCCAATTGGAAAAAAGGTTACGGCAGGAGATGAACGAACTAAGCGAAGAATTAAAACAGGCTCAGGAGTTCGGCCTGACCGAGAGCTTAACGGCCTCTGTGGGAGAACTATCCGCTTATGATAATCACCCGGCCGACCTCGGGGCGGAGACTTTTGAACGGGAGAAGGATCTGAGCCTTAGCAATGCGAAAAAGGTCCGACTGGCGGCGCTTGAAGAGGCACTGCACCGGATTGAGGAGGGGAAATACGGGGGCTGTTTCCGTTGTGGGCGACCTATCGAAGACGAGCGGTTAGAAGTGCTTCCCCAGGCGGTTAATTGTATTGCCTGTCAAACTCAGACCGAAGAGGAGAATCCGCGCCGTGCGGAGCGCCCGGTGGAGGAAGAGTTGTTGGCGGTTCCGTTTGCCCGCACCTTTACGCCGGGAGATGGGGAGAATGTCGCGTTTGACGGAGAGGATGCCTGGCAGGCCGTGGCCCAGTACGGGACTGCTGAGTCACCACAGGATTTGGGGGGGAATGTCGACGGTTTTGATGAAATGTACTCCGACGAACCACGCGGAGTGGTCTCGGCGGTCGAAAATGAACAGGTTATGGAGGAAGGATTGGACGAACAGCTGCTGGAGACATAAAGAAAAAAGAGGGCCGGTGCCCTCTTTTTTAGCTTTCCAGTTTCCTTACGATCCCTAAAACCAGCTCTTTTGCGGCATCGAGGTTGGCGGGATTCACAAATTCAGCACGGTCGGTTGGCCAGTGCCAGTTGGGTAGGAGTCGCTGGTCATCAAAAGCCATGAGTGAGACGGTGGGATAACCACGGAAAAGAAAGACTGTTCCGTCCGTGGTTAACAGATGGTACGGAGCAAGCTGTAGGTTAATCCTTTTCTCCTCCGCCGTCTGTTTGGCGAAATCCAGGAGTTCCGGGGAGGCTGTTTTCCTGCCGAGGATTCCTTCTTGGGTCACTGCGGTCAGGTGGCCGCTGCCTAAATTGTCGAGGTTGATGACATAAGTGTTCTTATCGGGACGATGGCGGCGGAGATAATCTAGGGCGCCGTTCGTGCCGGATTCTTCGGCACCAGTGGCGATGAGAGTGACGGTCGTGGTGAGTAAGGGGAAACAGGCTAATGCCTTTGCCACCTCGAGGAGGACAGCGACCCCTGAAGCATTATCATTGGCACCTGGGGTATACTCCCCACAAAGCTCACGGTGGATGAATAAAAGCAATGTTCCTAAGAGGTAAAGGACAGAAGGGAGAGACAGGACCCAAAGTAGGATCGGTTGGATGGTGGTAAGGACCCCCAAGGCATAAAGGAGGAGTTGCAGACTGATCGCTCCGACCAGGAGCAGATAAGTCCGGCGAAATCCTTTCACCCTTTTTGGCGAGAAAAATAGGGCTGAGCGGGAACTATCATAGTGAGCGATGATCAGCACTTTGCGGAGTGTCTTGCTGCGGGCCGGAACCGCCGCGATGATGTTTTGACTGGTTTTTTTGGGCAAAAGCTGACTGATCAGTGGGAAGGTGTTTGCTTCCAGATAAAAGCTGACCGAGGCGAACAGGACAAGAATAAATCCCCAGTTTGGTTTGGAGGGAAAAATAACAGCAGCGATAATAAAAAGAAGATAAATTACGCTAAAGGTCCAAGAAAACGAGGTGACAGTCTGAAAAGTCTCCCGGGAGGTTTGGTAATTCATCTTCTTTAGTTCAGTCTCGATATAATCAGCAGCTTTGCTTTCTTGAGCCGTACAAGAACCACGGGGACCTATCTTTTCCGCTAAAGACTTGACATGTTGATAAGCTCGGGACAAAATTTACCCCCCTGTTCTTTGTTTTCTATAAATCTACAATACGACAAGGGGATCATCCTTCCTGCTTGATCAGATGTTAAGAAAAATTAATAAATGAAAAATCCCAGAATGAAGGATTGATAGTGGTTACTGCCGAAGTGATATGTTTGAAGTGTGTAGAGAAGGGGAAGTGAAGGATGCTGATTTTAGGGGTGGATCCCGGGACGGCGATTACCGGCTATGGTTTGATCGAACAACAAGGGCAACAATTACGGCCTCGTGCCTATGGGGTGATCCGAACAGCGGCTGGGCTTCCCCTAGCGGAAAGACTGAAGAAAATCTATCATGGCCTCACCCACCTGGTTGCCGAGTACCGACCGGATGCGATGGTGGTAGAGGAGCTGTTTTTTAATAAGAATACCCGTACGGCTTTGACGGTCGGTCAAGCCCGCGGGGTTATTATGTTGGTCGCTGCCCTCCAGGGAATTAAGACCGCTGAATATACTCCCTTGCAGGTAAAAATGGCGGTGGTGGGTTACGGACGGGCGGAAAAACACCAGGTTCAAGAGATGGTGCGCCTTTTATTAGGTTTGGAGGTCATCCCGAAACCGGATGATGCCGCCGATGCTTTGGCGATTGCCATCTGTCATGCGCATTCCTGGCGCAATGCCGTCCGCTGGAAGGGGGCGCAGCAATGATTGCTTTTTTATCTGGTAAAATTGCCGCTCTGACCAGTGATGCTGTGATCCTGGAGGTGAACGGGATCGGTTTTGAGGTTTTGATGCCCGCCTCAGCATTAACCGCCCTCCGGCCCGGGGAGCAGTTAGCGCTCTACACTTACCTGGCGCACCGCGAGGATGCAATGCTCCTTTATGGGTTCAGGGACCAGCAAGAAAAGGCGCTTTTTATGAATCTAATCAGTGTCTCCGGGATCGGGCCGAAAACCGCTTTAACCATTCTCTCAGTGCTAGCGCTCGAAGAATTCTATCAGGCGATCTTAAACGAAGATATTAAGCTTCTGACCACTGTACCAGGGATCGGCCAAAAAACGGCGCAACGCTTAATCCTGGAGTTGCAGACGAAAATCAAGAAAGAAGTGGCGGAGACGCCCCTGGTGCCGAGTGGACGGCGGACCGGTACCCGGGCTGGCGCGGATGCCGTAGCGGCTTTAGTGACTTTGGGGTATCAACCAGGACCGGCTGGCCAGGCTGTGCAGGAAGTGGAGAGCAAACAGCCCCAAATTGAGCTCCAGGATCTCATTAAGGAAGCTTTGAAACTGTTAGCAAGCGAGCGGAAATAAATTCGAGAACAACCGTGAGCAGCGAGAAAAGAAGAGAGGTTTAGGCATGGATGAATACCGGCTTGTTACTCCTCATTTACGGGAAGAGGATTCAGAGATTGAGTTGAGCATTCGCCCCCGCACGCTTGAAGAGTATATTGGCCAAGACCGGGTTAAGGAGAACCTGCAGATTTTTATTAAGGCAGCGCGGAAAAGACGCGAACCGCTCGATCACGTCTTACTTTACGGACCTCCCGGTTTGGGGAAAACTACTTTAGCCCATATTATCGCCGCCGAACTGGGCGTACAGATCAGGGTTACCTCCGGTCCGGCGATTGAACGTCCGGGTGATTTAGCGGCGCTCCTGACTAATCTGGAGGAAAATGATGTCCTCTTCATTGACGAGGTGCACCGTTTAAACCGGATGGTGGAGGAGATCCTTTACCCGGCGATGGAGGATTTTGCGCTTGATATTATCATTGGCAAGGGAGCCAGTGCCCGGTCCGTCCGGATCGATCTACCGCCTTTCACTCTGGTGGGGGCGACGACGCGAGCAGGAGCCTTATCCGCTCCCTTGCGTGACCGCTTTGGGATCATCAACCGCCTGGATTTTTATGGCGGGGCGGATTTAATGCAGATCATTACTCGCTCTGCCCGGATCTTGCAGATCGAGATTGAACCGGCCGGCGCTGAGGTCTTGGCGCACCGGGCGCGCGGTACACACCGGATTGCCAATCGTTTATTAAAACGGGTGCGTGACTATGCCCAAGTGAAAGCTGATGGGGTAATTACGCGGGAAGTAGCCGCTGCCGCCTTAACCCTCCTGGAAGTCGATGAAAAAGGGTTGGACCGTGTTGACCGCTTATTACTGGAGACGATTATTCGGAAATTTGACGGCGGTCCGGTCGGGGTGGAGACTTTGGCGGCCGCCACGCAGGAAGCAGTGGAAACGATTGAAGATGTTTGTGAACCTTATCTGCTACAAATCGGTTATCTCCAACGGACGCCCCGCGGTCGGGTTGCCACCCGGCTGGCTTGGGAGCATTTAGGATTAAAGAGTACCCGGCCGGAAGAGACTAGGCAGGGGGGACTAGAACTGGAGTAAGGTTGTAGAACGAAAGAAAAGAGGCGCAAGCGATGGAACTGTTACTTCACACCTGTTGTGGACCATGTGCGACGTACTCGACCGAACATTTAGCAGCGCTGGGGTATTCACCGACGATGTATTATTATAATCCGAATATTCATCCCTTTAAAGAATGGGAACGGCGCCGGGAAGCCCTGCAAATATTTGCCGAACAAAAAAAATTTCCGTTAATGGTGGAAGAGGAGTATGGGTTATCCGAATTCTTACAACAGACCGTCTTTCATGAGCAGGAAAGGTGCGGTATTTGTTACCGGATGCGGCTGGAACAAACCGCCCGTAAAGCTAAAGAATTAGGCTTTAACTGCTTTGGTACCACCCTGCTGATTTCACCTTATCAAAACCGTGAACTGATCTGCCAAATCGGAGAAGAATTAGCCGCCCAGCACCAACTTACTTTCTGTGATCAGGATTTGCGGCCGGGTTTCCGCCGGAGTCAGCAGTTGGCCAGGGAGTTAGGACTTTATCGCCAGGGGTATTGCGGCTGCATCTTTAGTGAACGCGATCGTTACTACAAACCGAAACAACAACGGAGTGTTTAATGGTCGAAAGGAGGTCTGACGATGCCAACGCCTTTTGGTTCCATGGGCCGCCTGTTAATCGGGGCCGGTTTATTCCTCGTTGTCATCGGCCTGCTCTTCCTGCTCGGGGGGAAAATTCCCGGGTTGGGTCGGATTCCCGGGGATATTATCATCCGGCGCGGTAATTTCACCTTTTATTTTCCCTTAGGTACCTGTATTCTGCTGAGTATACTTCTCAGCTTGGTGCTGGCCTTCTTTACGCGGAGGTGACTTCGTGGGTGTCTTTCACAGTGAAGGAATTGTCCTGCGCAGCAGGATTTTTGGTGAAGCTGATAAAATTCTGACGATTTTAACTAAAGATAATGGAAAAATTGAAGCTGTGGCCCGGGGGGCACGCCGACCCCGCAACCGTTTGGTCGGAGCCAGCCAACAGTTTTCTTACCTTAGAGTCTTAATCTTTGAGGGTAAGAGTATTGCGCAATTAAGTCAGGCCGAAATCATTAGGTCGTTCAGTACGCTCCGTGATGATCTGGTCAAAATGGCATATGCTGCTTGGTGGTCTGAATTGATTGACGTTTTTTTACCGTTGGCGGAGGTTAACCCGGGGGTTTTCCGTTTTCTCCTCGCCGGTTTATTGGTCCTTGAGAAAGCAGAAGAACCGGCGCTGGTCTCCCGCGCCTTTGAGTTACGACTCCTTAAATACTTCGGTTTCCAACCGTCATTAGATGTTTGTGCGCGTTGCAACCGGGCGGTCGAGAGGGCGATCGCCGGTTTTTCCATTGAAGAAGGAGGGGTATTTTGCCCCCGTTGTTACCAGGAACAACCGGTGCAATTGCTCCCGCTGGCCGGCTCCAGTCTACAGTTATTGCGGGATTTATACCAAGCTGACTTAAGAGTAGTACCGCAGTGGACGCCCGAAGAAAAGAACCAGATTGAAATTGGGCGGCTGCTTTTCGCCTTTATCGAGTACCTAGCAGAAAAACCCTTAAAATCCTTGTCTTTTCTCCAATCTTTACTGGCCTGGACCTAGATTATACCTTTATTAAGGCTTAATTGACAGTTTTTGTGCTTCTTGTTATACTTTTTATATTGTATTAACTAAGAGGATGATTTTTTTGCGTATCCTAAAAATAACCCCTGCTTTTTCGCGCAGCTACCGGATGACGACCGCTGTTTGCGCCTTTTTACTCTTCTTTAGTGTGGTGATGGGCTATGTGGCCTGGCAAGAAGATCCCTCCCTGGCCCAACAGGCGGTCGAGCAAGTGATGAAGACCAAATTTTCTCCGCTGACGGCGAAAATGCAGGCAACTAACTGGTTAGGGCAGATCAGGATCATTCTCGTCAATAACTTGGTGGCTACCATGTTACTGGTTTTCACCGGGGGAATTCTACCGATCCTCCCGGTGTTCCTAGGGATTATCCCCAATGGAACGATGATCGGATTAATGGCGGGCTATTTTGAATACCAGCAGAAGCTGGCGAAGAGCATTTTCTTTTTAGGCTTAATACCGCACGGAATCTTTGAGATTCCGGCTATTCTGCTCTCCGCGACCGTGGGGATCATTTGGGGGATGCGGAATTGGCGCAATTTATTGCTGGAGCGTACACTGCCCTCTTTTTTTGAACAGACGAAAGAGAGCCTCTCTTTTTTCCCCTTAATCATCACCCTGTTAGTACTCGCTTCAATCATTGAAGTGTTGTTGACACCAGTTTTCTTCTAAGCCAATCTTCTGGGCGAACAAGGTTGACGTGGCAATTGTGCAGACTGGTAGGGAACTAAAACAACGGCCTAAACTGGACTAAAAGATTTTTAAACCTTCATAAAAAGAAATTCCGGAAACAGAGGAGGAGCTAATGATGGAAAACGGGAAAAATCCCGCAGCAACGACTACTATGGAAAAGATTGTTTCACTGGCGAAAAGACGGGGTTTTGTCTTTCAAAGTAGTGAGATTTACGGGGGTTTAAATAGTTGTTGGGATTACGGGCCCTTAGGGGTGGAACTGAAAAACAATGTGAAACGGGCCTGGTGGAAAGCGGTGATTCAGGAACGTGATGATATGGTCGGGCTGGATGCCAGTATCCTCATGCACCCGCGGGTCTGGGAGGCCAGCGGCCATTTGGAAGGCTTCACTGATCCGTTGGTTGATTGTAAAAAATGTAAACAACGGTTTCGGGCCGACCATATAACCACCGAAGCCTGCCCGGAGTGTGGAGGCGAATTGACTCCGCCCCGTAATTTCAATTTAATGTTCAAGACCCATATGGGGCCGGTAGAGGAGCAGGCAGCGATTGTTTATTTACGTCCGGAAACGGCGCAGGGAATCTTCGTCAATTTTCAGAATATCCTGACCACTACCAGAAAGAAGTTGCCCTTTGGGGTGGGTCAGATCGGTAAATCTTTCCGGAACGAGATTACACCCGGTAATTTTACCTTCCGAACCCGTGAGTTTGAACAGATGGAGATTGAGTATTTTGTCAAACCGGGAACCGATGAAGAGATCTACGAGCGCTGGATAACAGAGCGCCTGAACTGGTACAAACAATTGGGGATTAACCCCGAACGTCTCCGGGTTCGTCCGCATGAACCTGCTGAACTGGCGCATTATGCTAAAGCCTGCTCTGATATTGAGTATTACTTCCCCATGGGCTGGTCGGAACTGGAAGGGATCGCTAACCGGACGGATTTCGATCTGAAGCAGCATGCGGAGTATAGCGGCGAGCGGATGGATTATTTCGACCAAGAGACCAACGAGCATTACACTCCTTATGTGATTGAACCGTCGGCGGGGGCCGACCGGGCGACCCTTGCTTTTTTAGTCGATGCTTATCATGAGGAACCGGATAAGAATGAGACCCGGGTTGTGCTGCGCTTCCATCCGGCACTAGCTCCGATCAAAGTAGCGGTTCTTCCCTTGTCGCGTAAAGAAGGGCTAACTGGAATTGCTCAAGAGATCGCGCAGGAATTACGCCGCCACTGGATGATCGAATATGATGATGCCAAATCGATCGGCCGGCGTTATCGGCGGCAGGATGAGATTGGGACCCCGTATTGCGTCACGGTTGATTTTGATACATTGAACGACCAAGCGGTAACCGTTCGGGAACGGGATACGATGGAGCAGGTACGGGTGCCCATTGCCGAACTCGTTTCGTTGCTCCGGGAGAAGCTTGGTTAAGCCTGAAGGAGGGCAGCCCAACCCGAGATACCGGGGAGGCGGGGAATAGGCTAAAAAAACAAAGTGGCGGAGTGGTAGGCCACTTTGTTTTTGGGAAAATGTTACTTGCTTGCGGTGGGGCGAAGCATGTCTAACACACCTAACACGACATGGGCCAAGCCGAACCCGAGGATTCCCGTTCCGAGACGGCTCCGGCGCATGGTCGCACCCACACCGGAGACCACTGCACCGAGGCTGGTTACGATCCAGCCAGTGGTGGTACTCTTCATAATCACACCTCCCAATTCTATTCTTTCCATGAATTTAGAGGTCATGCCGACCAATTTTTCGCAGAGACCGGAGGGATTGGAGAATTAAAAAAAGCCGCAAGAGCGGCTTTTTTTATGAGATTTTGGCCTGCGGTGCGGCCACCACTTGATACATGCGGTTGTAATATTCACGTACCATCCGACGAGCAGAAAAATCGGTGGTACCACTTTGGATGCTGGCTTTCATCATGCTTTCCCACTTTGGTCGATCCTGATAGTAAGTGGGAATAATCTGTTCTTTGAGGGTGCGGTAGAGGGCATTCAGATCATGCTCATCTTGTCCGTCCCCGATATAGGCGTCCCCAAACTGCCAACCATTAACGCCGTGTTGGCAACCTTCAACCCACCAGCCATCCAGGGTACTGAAGTTAAGGACGCCATTCATGGCGGCTTTCATTCCGGAGGTGCCACTTGCCTCCATTGGACGGCGGGGATTATTCAGCCACACGTCGCACCCACGGGTCAGAAGTTTACCCAGGGTCATATCGTAGTTTTCCAGGAAGATCACTTGTCCGGGGAACTCTTTTGCTAAAGCAACCAGATTGGCGACGAGCTGCTTACCTTCATGGTCTTGCGGGTGAGCTTTCCCGGAAAAGACCAGTTGGACTTGGCGGTTTTGGAGCAACGGAAGCAGCTCGGCCCGGTCGCGGAAGATCAGGTCTCCACGTTTGTAGGTGGCTGCCCGGCGAGCAAAACCGATTAATAAGGTTTCCGGGTCTAAAACATGTCCAGTCTTAAATTGGATCTCAGCCAGTAAGCGCTGCTTATTCTCCTGATGCGGTGCAAATAAAGAGGTGCCGCTGAGCAGAGCTTCTTGCATCTTGGGATCCTGCCAAGTCCCCTGATGAACCCCGTTCGTGATGGCAATGATCGGAGAACAATCAGTGACATGCTGCCACATCTGTTGAGCGGTCTCCCCGTGTAGTTGAGAAACAGCATTGGTGAGCGTAGAAAGGCGCAACCCAGCAACGGTCATGTTAAAGGGATCGCCGCCGATCCTGTTCATCTGCTCATAAGTGAGACCATTATAGGCGCCGACATAGGAGAGAGCCCCGTGGTGGTGCGACTCATTCCCGGCTGGTACCGGTGTATGGGTGGTGAAGACAATCTCCCGACGTGTTGCCTGCAAGGCCTGTTCAAACTGGAGACCGGCCATCATCTTTTCTCTGATTAATTCAATTCCGGCCAACACAGCATGGCCTTCGTTAAAGTGATACAGGTCGATGTCGAGACCTAAAGCCCGCAATGCCCGGATTCCTCCGATTCCGAGGATAATCTCTTGGGCAATCCGGTCGTCATGATTACCACGGTACAAAGAGTGGGTCAACCAGGGTTCTTTATTCTCCGGAAGGTCGGCATCCAACAGGTAAAGGGGGGCATTATTAAAATGCTCGGCCAGCCAGACCTTTAAGGTGACTGGGTTGTTTTTGATACTGACCTCAACTTTGACGCCGGTATCCTTTAAAAAGTCGAAGTTATACTCCGGCGAGAGATCATAGGGATATCCGGAATCATCGACGTACTGGGAAGTATAACCTTTACGCCATAAAATACCAACCCCGACGATTGGGTAACCATCGTCATAAGCTGCTTTTAAATAATCCCCAGCCAAGATTCCTAAACCACCAGAATAAATCGGGAAACTTGGGTCAAGACCGAACTCCATACAGAAATAAGCGACCGACGGAACCTTCTTTGCTTGTTTGCTCATCAGGATTAACCTCCTAAAAATGTATAATAAAAGGTATAATAAAAAAGGATAGTTGTAACAAAAGTGAACGATTAGGCAAAAAATATCTGTAACTGATTCTTAATATAACATAAAGCCCCTGCTAAACAAAGAATTAATTATTTCCAAATTAACATAAATGATATTTTCCGTCACTTTGAAGCGCAAAATGGGCAAAAGAAAAAGATAAGGGGTGAAGGCAATGATCTGGCAATTTTGGCTGACCATTCTGGGACTGGCGATCTTATCCACGGACCTCTATTTAGCCGCGGCGGTTTATGTTGATGCCAAAAAACAACGACGGTATGTTCTGAATCTCTCACCGGCGCTCTGGGCCTTAGTGGCGTTTCTCTTTCCACTCCTGGGATTCTTTGTTTATTGGCTGATGCACCATTCGACTCTTGTACCGCGGAAAAAGGAACCCTTCGATTACTGAAAAGTTTAATTTGGGGCATACTTTAAGATACTTAAGCTCTTGATCAGCCGGGGGAACACCTTTATCGCCAGGCGCATTCCCGGTAGCAAGGAGTTGACTTGATGTATCAAGTAAAAGTGCACGCCCCGCATAACCTCGGCTTTACCTCTCCTTTTCTCCATCTTTGGTATCCCGGGCATAATGGAGCGATCCAGGATTTTGAAGTTGCCGGGTGGGATGATTACGGCCCTTATTTCGAATTAACCCTACGGCGTAACTATTTTTGCTTCAAATATGGGGACCGGGGAAATGAACAACGATGGGAACAGGTGGAACGCTGCTATGGCCAACACCTGGGGCATGAAGTCTGGACGGTGGCGGAACATAATGAGGTCTATCCGGTCAGACCGGCCCCGGTTGTCGGTACGACCCTGGAATTTGCCCGCGAAATTCTGCCTTTAAGGCGTAAAAATCACTACCTACCGGAGACGGATGTGACCGGGGCGGGGACGGTATCCTTGCTTGGCGCCAACTACTTACAGGACGGGACCACCGTCTTTGGTTTTTTTCATCCGCGCGCGGCCCAAGTTTATGTGGTTGGGAACTTTAACAATTGGCAATCCCCTTATCACCGCAATCCAGAACCTGAGAAATTTATTCCCATGAAGTTATACCGGGGCTATGGTGGAAAGCCGAACATCTGGTTGGCACGGACTGCTTTGCCCGATCCGGCGGACGAGCAAAAAAATGCCTATCAATTTTTGGTGGTCGGCGGGGTGCCGCTCAATGACCAACAACAACCGGTTAAACTGGCAAAAGATCCTTATGCCCGCCGTTACGCCCCCGACTACAACTATAATAACTGCCAGTTGATCGATCCGTCGACTTATGAGTGGCATGACCAGTCTTGGCAGACGCCGCCGGTCGACCAGTTAATCCTGTATGAACTGAATATATATGGGTTTACCGATCAAGATCCCAATATTCCCCCAGAACTGGCTGGTAATTTCCAGGGAACGATTCACCGGCTGAGGGAGGGTTATTTTAATGATTTGGGGGTAACGGCCCTTGCTTTAATGCCGACTTCCGAAGCACCATCCGCTTTAGGTCCGGACCGCCTGGGTTATGATCCCTGTGGTTTTATGACGATCGAACGGGATTTTGGTAGTTGCGATGATTTTCGCGCCCTGGTCGATGAGGCCCACCAACGGGGCTTGGCCGTCATCGTCGATCAAGTCTTTAACCATACCTCCAATTATTTCAATCCTTTGTGGGAGTTAATCAAGGACGGGACTCCTGGTGGTTTTTATTTTTCTGGCTCAACCCCCTGGGGTAACCGGGTGGCGACCGAAAAACCGGAAGTGCAGAATATGCTGATCGATGCCTGCAAGATGTTTATCAAGGAATACCATGTCGATGGGTTCCGGTTTGACGCCACCCATAGTAGCTGGATGGATCATGGCTTTCTCCACCGGCTCGCTGCTGAGATTAAAGATTCCGGCTTTAAACCGGACTGTATTATAATTGCGGAAAACCTGCCCAACGAACCGGATCTAAACTTAAAAGGATACAATGGGTACGCGCAATGGTGTGACGCCTTTCATGATAAAATCAAGGCTTTACTGCGTGAGGGGGTCTTTGACGACTGGACGGACGATTCCCCGGCCAATCTTGGGAGCATCTTTTATTTCTGCAAGGATTTTTATGCCGCGCATACCAATAATGTCATCAACTACTGTGAGAGCCATGATGAGCACAGTGTCCCCTATGAGGTTGCGACGCGCGGGGATGGCTTGATTTATGAAGAAGCAAAAGAACGAAAATCACGGCTCGGACTGTTTGCGACGATGGTGGCGATGGGGCAGCCAATGATTTATATGGGACAGGAGTTTGGGGTGGCACGTCCCCGCAACCGCGTTGACCTCAACTGGCCGGAATTTTTGGAACATAACGCCTATTTTCAATGGGCCTGTGGTTTGATCAATTTACGCCGTCGTTACCCGGGTTTGCGCATCTCTGGGTATGATCCGGAGCAGGAAGGGAAGTTTAAGTGGATCTTAGCTCCCTGGTTGGAAGCAAAATACGCCGGTGGGAAGTGTGTGATTGGTTGGACAACTAAACCAAGTGAACTCCCTTGGGAACGGATGGTGGTCCTCTTGAATTTTGAACCATATGCCGTGACGGTGGACTTAAACTTTCCCCTGCCTGGCCATTGGGTTAAGCTGGCTGATATTGACCGGGTCTCTGATCTGCCCCCGCGGGGTACCAATTCAATTCAAGAGCCCGGCACGATCCGGACGGAAGGATCTTTTCCCGGCTTTACGCTTCCATCTTCCAGCGGATTCATCTATAAATGGGAAAGGGGATTGGACTAATCAGCGTCACGGCAAAGATCGAGCATAAATCCAAGGAAACAAAAGCCGCATTTACTATATGTGGACTGTATATCCCCTCTTGTCTTTCTCATATAATACTCTTACAAGGGGGGTAGGCGATGTCTACGATACAGATAGGTTCCGGAACCCTTTTTGATTTAAGGTCAAATTTAAAAGAAGAAATTTCCCGGTGGGAAAAAGATGGCGTGGAATTAAATATTGAAGAAAGAAAATTTGGCAAATTTAACTTCTGGAATTTTACCCTAACCCGGCCGGGAAAATCAGGAGATAGAAAGAGCGATGAAGAGCTTTTCCGGCATAATATCACGTTAGTTGTTTCCAACCTGCTACTGGGAGAGATCTCTAATAAGCTGTTGCAGAAGATTATCCGGATCGACCATCCTTACCTTACCAAACAAGAGGCGGAAGCCCTCTGTCAACAAGTGATCTCCGCCCTTAGCGCAGCGGAAAAAACCAAACGCCTTGACCAGGTGCAAAAGAAGGTCCGGAGCTTCCTGGAGGAGAACAACGCCATTTTCCTGGAAGGATTTTTCCGTTTCCGGTTGAAGGATTACTTTTTTGAGCTGAAAGAAAATTTGGAAGAGGCGATCGATGAATTCCTAGCCGACAAGGAATATCAGGAATTTATCAAGTTGCTCCAGTATTTTGTGGAGATTCAGGAGCCAAAGATTGTCGAGGTTCACGTTCTTTTTTATTCTAAAGAAAAATTTCGCCTCTTGGATGAGGAAGAAAAACCGCTGGAACAGGATTATCTCCTGAAAGTCCTAGGGGACCTCAAGGATGAAGGCTTAAAATATGAGGATTTACTTTTGAGTGCCCTGATCACTCTTTCCCCGCAACGGATTATCCTCCATCACTCCGAAAAGACCAATATTGTGAAGACAATCGTCAATGTCTTCAAAGAACGGGTCACCTTCTGCCGCGATTGTGAACTATGCCGGGATACGGAGGAGCTAACATAACCCCACACGGGGTTTTTTTTGCCCTCAAGATGTTTGTGAACTTTCCGATAATTAAGTATATAGACCTATGGAAGGAGATGGTAATAAAGACCAAAAAATACCTACCATGGATAATCTTACTTGTTTTAACCTTTATTTTTGTACCTGGGTGTGGTCCGAAGAAGGACAACGGCAAAGGAGTTACTCCAACCTTAAAAACCATCCTCATCACCTCGCAGGCGGAGGTGGTTTTTCCGGGAGAGACCCAAAAACTTGCCGTGAAGGGACTGGACCAGAATGGTAAAGAAATGACCGGACTTACCTTTACCTGGGCAGTAGAAAAACCTGACGGTGTAGACGAAAATGATGTAAGTTTAGATACAATGGAGCAAGGTAAGTTTGCCGTCTTTTCCGCCGAGGAACCCGGGGAATATCAGCTTGTCTGTCAAGCTAAAGGGGTGACGGGACGGGTTAGCGTTAATGTGGAATTACCGAAAGTGACGACGATTGAGGTGAACAGAGATAGGGCCGTCCTACCTCCAGGGGGATACCTCCACTTAATCGCCTGGGGGTTAAACCAAAAAGGAGACCCGATGGAGGAGATTGAGTTTGAATGGTTGGTGGATCCTAAAGCTGGAACCATTGAAGGAGATTATTTTAAGGCCGGAGAGAACGAGGGTGAATATGAGATAATCTGTAAAGCTAAGGGAGACGAGGGAGTCGAGACGCGGATCAAGATTTTCGTGGGTAAGTCGAAAGTCACGACGATTGAGGTGGATCCAAGTTCCGCCGTTTTAGCTGCGGACCAGAAATGCCAGTTCACCGCCCGCGCCTTTGACCAAGCCGGAGATCCTATGTTTGATGTCGAATTTACCTGGTCGGTCGATGATGAGCAAGCCGGAAGCATTACGCCGGATGGGATCTTTACCGCCGGGGATCAGATCGGGGAATATAAAGTGATTTGTCAGGCGGATGGTGTTACAGTGGAAATTCCTATAAAGATTGCCATCGCTAATGACCGACTCACTACCATTGCGAAAGAGCTGGTCGGTGATTCCCAGGCTGCCTGGGCTAGATTTATAGATTCACCGCGTCTGGCTACTATCCTTAACGATCAGGCGTTACCCGCTGCACAGAATGTTTTTATGACTATTGAAACAGTCTTTTCTCAGGTAATGCACCTAGATATCTTTTTCTATAAGCCAGGAACCTATAAAGATCTTGATGAGCTGTGGAATACCGAGGAACAGGATGAAATGCAAGAAGGTACCTGGAAGTTTACAGAAGAACCGGTCTATGGGTATGATGAGGAAATAGATGATGATGTCCAGATCGGAGTGGCGACCGTTGAAATCACAAGAGAGGCAGATGGAACAAGCAGTATTCTAACTTATGTTCTTGCTCTTAAATATGATGATAATAGTGACGTTGACCATTATGAGGGACGGATCACCGTGACCGATAGTAACTGGGGAATGGTGGAAGACGGAACACCCTATGACAACAATCTCGACTTTGAAATAAATTTTGCCCTTGCCAATAGCGCAGAAGGCTCTTTGGCGGGTAATGTCAATCTTAATTTAACCGATTATGTAGAAGAGATCGAACCGGATGATTGGGAAGGGTATACTGTATTAAATAGATTGAATGGCCGCAGCAACGGAAGCTTTACTTATAACAGTGGTAAGTATGCTTTTGATGGTGACTTGAGCTTATTATTCAATTCTGACAAAGAGGATTACTTCCAGGGGACTATTAATTTGCCGGATGCGAATTTTGTAGGGGAAATGCCTCTTAGCTATGTTTCTAATCCATGGCTCAAAGACCCACCCTGGGAACAAATAGTTAATTGTAGTTTGGTTCCCAAAAAATTAACTTTACTTGGTTCGTTTGACGATCTGAGCCAAGAGTCAAAATTATCATCGGAAGGAACCTTTATCCTTGAACTTAAAAATGCTGCACAGTTTGATTTTTCAGGCCGCTATTCTGAAATGAATTGGCCGGGGATAAAATTAAACTTTGATGGAGTATTAGTCAGTGAGGATAATGACCAATTGGCCGGGACGCTTAGCGTTGAAGAGGTTGCTTGGAACCAGCTTGACGTGAGGATTGGATATGATCTAACTTTGGATAATGTGACGAGGCGAATTAACTTAACCGCGAAAAGTAGCGACAAATCTAGGATGGACATTATAATCACCAGCGGATGGGGTCAAGCGGAAATCGACATGCATCTTGAATTCAAACCGCAGCTCTTCTACTATGATAAGTACAAGGAGTTCATGATGGGAGAGGCTTCCTTGTCCGGCCAGGTTTCGGTCGAAGGGAAAAAGGTCGGTGAGATCAGTCTGACTGACTGGGGCCTCCGCATTGATTACGATGATGGTACTTTTGAAACCTTATAGGGTTTCTTTTTATAGGTAGAGGCTGCCCAAGACCGGGCAGCCTCCCGGCCTGAGGAATCAAGATGAAAACTACTCGCCTATTTTTACTGGTAGTGATATTGTTCTTGGTCAATGCTCCTTGTTTTGCCTATTTAACTCCGTGTAACCCTGGCGGTTTTACACTGGAGATCAGCGGGGGAAATAATCTCTTCCCGCTTGATGTTACCTTGAAGAAGCTCAAGAAAGAACTTCCTATGGAACTTGATATTCCCGCCGATTTTTTCTATCAGAATAACTATTTCCTTTCCTTACCACTTAGTCAGAGAGAAACCACGTTTTTGGGGATATTCTACCGTCGAGCTGGTTTTATCAATGCCACCGGAGAAACGTTCCAGTTTTACCGTTGCTATGCCAATCCTCACTTTCAACACGAGAATAAATATTACGATTTAGCTGGCGATTATCTTAATTACACATCGCTTGGGAGTTATATTACTAAAGCATGGAAGCTGGGTGTAGTCCACATAACTCTGGGCGGCGAGCTTTTTATGTGTTTAGATTACGATAAAATGAGTATACAGGGACAAGGGTGGGTCGGCGGCGCAAAGAACTATGAGATATATGGAAGTTATCGACGGGAATGGTCGGCGCCTGAGGATCCTTGGGGTTGGGGTTTGGCCGTAAGCAGCGATCTATTTTATCAACAAAACGCGTTTAGTCTACATCTAAATTTGCAAAACTTACCAGCTTGGCTTTTTTCCCGCAGTTAAAACAGGAAAACGGCTGGGTCGATACGGAGCAGGATGGTATCGGGCCACTTCCCATTAACGGGTTTAAAGCGGAAGGAGCAGAATTCCGTAGTCTTCCCCCAAGGGCCCAACTCCAGGCTGCATACAGGGCCAAAAGTGGTGGGATGTTTTTCGGCACGGTGGTGTATGATGATTGCGCTCAGGATCTAGCACTTGGCTATCGTCAGCCTTTGGGTGAGATTGGATTGATTGCTATGATTAATCCGGTTTATTGGAATTATGGTTTTGGGTTGGAGTGGAAGTGCGCTGCTTTGTTCTTGGCATTTGGTTTGGACCGCCCAGCTACCTGGCGGGGAGTAAGCTTACGCCTACAATTCTAGTTTGCCACTAGATCTGTTTTATAGTAAAAAGCACCAGAATTAAGGAAAAACTTGAGGGCGTGAGTGTTGACTTTCTCTGTCGTCAATGGTATACTTACCTCGATTATAGTAAGAATTGACAGCGATGATGGGAAGAGTACCCAGGTATAACCTTTCGCCAGAGAAAGGCGGCACTAAGCTGGAAGCCGTCTGGAAGGTCCCTAGGGGAAGACCACCCCGGAGCGGCTGTGAACATAAGCAGCACGGTGGCACCGTTAAAGCCGGTCAAGTGTACTAGTGCAGTTATCACCAGCACTGGTAAAGAAAGGTGGAACCGCGGAACTCTCCGTCCTTGATGGGACGGAGTTTTTTATTCTGCTCTAATTGTACAAACAATAAAGCGGGGTGATTAAGCATGCCAAAAGAGGTTAACATCGGAATTCTCGGTTTGGGGGTAGTGGGGACCGGAGTGGCGAAGATTCTCTTGGAACAGAAAAAGCTCCTGACCGAACGAACAGGCGTCGAATTTCGATTAAAAACCGTGGTTGATTTAGATTGGGAGCGTGACCGGGGGATTAGTCTTGATGGAATAAGAACAACCACTGATTTTGAGGAATTAGTCCAGGATCCAGAGATTGAAGTTGTGGTGGAGACGATGGGTGGGATTGAGCCCGCTTTTTCCTTCGTGATGAGTGCTTTGGCGGCTGGGAAACACGTTGTTACGGCCAATAAGGCCTTGATTGCGCTCAAGGGACGGGAACTGCTGGAGAAAGCCCGGGAGTGTGGAGTGCAGTTCTTATTCGAAGCCAGTGTCGGGGGAGGAATCCCGATCATTAAAAGCTTAAGAGAAGGGTTGATCGCCAACAAAATTCTGCGCATTTACGGGATTATCAACGGCACCTCCAATTACATCCTCACCAAAATGCACCAAGAGGGGCTGGATTTCTCTGAGGCTTTGCAGGAAGCGCAGGCGAAAGGATTCGCCGAAGCCGATCCAACACTTGATGTTGGTGGGGGCGATGCTGCGCATAAACTGACGATCTTGGCTTCGCTGGCCGCCGGCGGGTTTGTTGATTTTGGCTCGATTCCGGTCGAAGGAATTACTGAGTTGACATCTTTGGATATCAACTTCGCGAAGAATTTCGGTTATGTGATTAAACTCTTGGCGATCTGTCGGTTTAACGGTACGAAGCTTGATCTCCGGGTCCATCCGACCTTAGTACCGGGTGACCACCTCTTGGCGGCGGTTAATCACGAGCTCAATGCGATCTTTGTCACCGGTAATTATGTGGGTGATACTATGTTTTATGGGCCAGGGGCTGGGCAATCGCCAACCGCTAGCGCGGTTGTGAGCGATCTTGTTGATCTGGCGAGGGCTATTTTACAACCGGAGGGCGGTTATACGCTACAGATGATTAACCCAGAAAAAAACGTTGCCCTATTCTCCCTGGACGAGATTGCCAACCGCTATTATCTGCGCTTCTTTACCTTGGATCAACCAGGAATTTTAGCCAAAATCTCCGGTGTCTTTGGTAAATATGGGATTTCGATTTCTTCAGTGGTTCAATTAGAAACCCACGGGGAAAAGAATTATGTCCCGATTGTCCTGCTAACACATGAAGCGCCGGAAAAAGCCATGTTTAAAGCGTTAGACGAGATTAAGAAGTTTGATTTTGTCCGTCCGGATCTATTACGGCTACGGCTGTTTAAATAAGGGAGCGGATATGTATTTTCCGCTCTCGTCAAGCTCCGGCAGGCTTCCGGATATGGACAGAAAAACGTGGAAGGAAGTTAAGAATTCCGGATAAACTTGGCATGACAACCTAATGACTTTGGGTTATAATAAAACTGTCCTTTTGGGGGAATAGAGTTTGAGGAGGAAAATCAATGAAAGAACGCGTGCAAGAAGTCTTGGAAAAAGTTCGCCCCTCGCTCCAAGCTGACGGCGGAGATGTTGAACTGGTCGATGTTACGGAGGACGGGGTAGTCCAAGTAAGACTGCTCGGGCATTGTGCCGGTTGCCCGATGTCGATGATGACTTTGAAGAACGGAATCGAAAGAGTTTTGAAAGAGGAGATTCCCGAAGTAAAAAGCGTACAATCTGTTTAGATATGCCCCTTAAATCTTTGAGCCGAAAACCGCCGAAAGGCGGTTTTTTCTTTAGGGCAAGCCATCTGAGGATTGAAATGTTAAATTTCGCTTGTTTTTTGTTGTCATGAAGATTATTATATTAATATGGAAATGGTCGTAACTACTGTTTTCTTTTGAAACATTATGGATGACCCAAATGTGAACATGATGCTTAGAGCTCTTGAAGTTGTTCGCTGCCGCTACATATCGCAGCAAAAGACTTGAGGTGATTTAATGAAAGTTAAAGTGATCATGAATCCGGTCGCCGGTCGCGGTAAAGCCCAAAAGGTTAAACCTTTGCTCTTAGAGACCTTGCGAGGATATGGTTGTGACTTCCACTTTGAGGAGACTGAAAGACCTCATCACGCCACTGAGATTGCGCAAAAATCCGTCAAATCAGGATTTGATTTAATCATGGTTGCTGGGGGCGACGGTACAATCAATCAAGTGGTCAATGGGATGGCCGGTAGCAATATACCGTTGGGGATTATCGCTTGTGGTACCGGCAATGACTTTGCGGCGGCCCTGGGTATGCCGCCAGACCCGGTTGCTAGTATACGGCAGATTATGGAAGGGGAAATACAGAAGATTGACCTTTGCCGAGTGAATGACCGTTACTTTGTTTCCTCCGCGGGTGCCGGTTTTGACGGAGAAGTTGCTTATAACGTTAATCAGGGGTTTCGCTGGGTCCGAGGGATGACTGCTTATCTGTTAGGCGCGATTAAGACGCTTTTTTCCTATAAGCCGCGTCGGATCAAATTAACGATTGATGGATTAGTGATGGAGTTTGACGCCACCTTGGTGGCCGTCACCAACGCTCCAACCTATGGCGGCGGTTTCAAAGTCAATCCTGAAGCACGCCTCAACGATGGTTTGTTAGATATTTGCGCCGCACAGGCTATGAGCATCCCTGGGATCTTATGCTGTTTACCCCTGGTCATGGTTGGTCGGCATCAAGGTTTGAAAAAAGTAAGGATGTTCAAGGGAAGAAATATTACCTTGGAAAGCGAGCAACTACTTCATCTCCAATTGGATGGGGAAGTGTTGACCGACAAGAAGCTTCATTTTGTCGTTTTACCCCAAGCGCTGTTGATTAAGGGTAGTAAATTGGAGCCGGTTCCGTATTTCGACTTGCTCGCTGATAAACCGGCCTGTGCTAGAGAAGCCTAAGTTTTGCTGCTGACGCCGTGCCTTAACCCGAAAGTCACAGGAGAAGACCATTCTGCCCGGCTAGGTAAAGGCTTGCTAAGGCTTTTATTCACTATTAGTGACCAACGACGAGTATTAATGAGAGATATTTTAGTTAGCATTTGTGAACGCGGATGGATATTTAAACAATAAAGGACCATAGTAAAACCCGGGTGACCGGGTTTTTTTCTAAGCTTTCCCGGCTTGCTTCAGTCCCGGAAAACCTTGTTGGCGCAAGGCTTCATATAAGACAATCCCGACGGAGTTAGCTAGATTGAGGGAACGGGCTTCTTCCCGCATAGGAATGCGCAGATTGTGGTTAGGGTTTAAGGCTAGAATTTCCGGGGGTAAGCCTCTGGTCTCCGGCCCAAAGATTAAGTAATCGTTAGCCTGGTATTCAACCTCATGATAAAAATGCCGACCTTTGGTCGTCAGATAAAAATATCTACCGTCCGGGTTTAACTTGGTAAACTCCTCAAAATCGAGGTATTTGTGGACTTTTACCAACGGCCAGTAATCCAATCCCGCCCGGCGTAAATGCCGGTCATCCAGAATAAAGCCAAACGGTTCGATCAAGTGAAGCTCGCAGCCGGTGGCGGCGCATAAGCGCGCAATGTTTCCGGTGTTTTGCGGGATTTCTGGTTGAAAGAGTACGACGTGCATTTTTGCTCTCCTTTACAAACTGCTTACAATGAAACTACTTTATAATTTATTTTAATCCTCTTGGCCGGGCTTGGCAATCTTTCCGGACTCTGACAGTATCTGATTGGCAATAAATAACAGGTTATTTACAAAAAGTGATACCAGGTGGTTTTATTTAAGTTACAGTTTCTTTCCTTAGTTTACCCTAAGGATAGTTTGTGTTAAAATGTTATAATAAATCTAAGAGGTGTTGGTCTTGACTTATGAACAAGCACTGGCCTACATCCATAGTCGTAATAAATTTGGCATAAAGTTAGGGCTGGACCGGATGCGAGCCTTATTGGCGCTCTTTGGCAACCCTCACCAAAAATATCCTGCGCTGCATATTGCGGGAACCAACGGTAAAGGTTCAACCACCGCAATCGTCAGAACGGTGATGGAAAAAGCGGGGTATAAAGTTGGGAGCTTCACCTCGCCCCATCTGAGTTCTTATTGTGAAAGACTTTCGATTAACGGAAGGCCGATTCAACCCGCACGATTGGCTGCTTTAGTAAGCGAGGTTCAACCGGTACTGGAAGAGGCCGCTTTGGACCCTGAGATTAGCCATCCGACCGAATTTGAAGTCGGCACCCTTCTGGCCTTTAAATATTTTGCCGAAGAACAGGTCGACCTTGCTATTTTTGAGGTGGGAATGGGCGGGCGCCTTGACGCCACTAATGTGATTACCCCCTTGGCTTGTGGCATAACGCATATTGCCCTTGATCACCAAGAGTATTTAGGTCCGGATCTGGTCTCAATCGCTAAAGAAAAGGCTGGAATCATCAAGCATAAATGTCCGGTCGTGGTTGCTCCCCAAGAGCCGGAAGTGTTTGCTGTGTTTGAATCCACTGCCAATGCCCTCAAGGCGCCGCTTTATGCGGTAGGTCAGGCGATTAATTACGAAGTGACCCGTGTTGACCTTACTGGCACCTATCTACAGCTGCAGTGGGAAGAAGAGGAAGCTCTTTCTTTGCGGCTTAATCTTTTCGGTGCACACCAAGCGGCCAATGCAGCCGTCGCCTTTGGTTTGCTTCAGGTGCTGAAAGCAAAGGGTCTTTCGTGGTCGGCTAGTGCTCTAGAAGAGGGGTTCGCGACGGTCACCTGGCCGGGGCGATTGGAGTATCTACCGGGTCCTCCATCCATCCTGCTGGACGGTGCCCATAACATTGATGGGGTAAACATGCTCGGGCAAGGAATTAACTGCCTCTTTCCCGACCGTCCGGTGCAAGCCCTGATTGGCAGTTTAAACAACCGGCCGGTAGAAGAGTTGGCTGCCCTGTTTGTTTCGTCTTTGGGGCACAATTTAAAGCAGGTTTATGCGACCACGGTTCCCGACCCGAAGGCCGCTTCTGCCGCCCGGATTACTCAAGCTTTCCAAAAACATGGGGTGAAAACGGTCGAAATTCCTGAACCAACGACCGCTCTGGCTACCGCGCAACAGAATTTGCCACCGGAAGAACTCCTGGTTGTAGCCGGTTCTTTATATCTGGTTGGTGCTTTACGTCCGTTGATTATCGGGGTATGAACTAACTTCAGCTGTTGTTTCTAACTTACGGAGGAATCAAGCAATGCAAGCCAAGCGAATTACCATCATTACCGGAGCTTTCGGTAGCGGTAAAACCGAAGTGGCAGTCAATTATGCGCAAGAATTAAAACGGTCGGGGCAAAACGTGGGTTTGATTGATCTTGATATAGTCAATCCCTACTTTCGTTCCCGGGAATTGACGGATTTTTTAAAACAGCAAGGGATTGAGGTAGTTTCCACCCAGCCGGGGCTGGAAATGGCCGACTTACCGGCCCTCTCACCCCGGATCTTTGCTTTTCTCCAGAATGAAGAGCTCCGAGTGGTCTTTGACGTGGGTGGGGACCCGGTCGGTGCGAGAACCCTGGGGCGTTTTGAACCGTATTTCCGGACGAATGGTTATGATCTATGGTTGGTGGTCAATCCCTACCGGCCGGGGTATTCCGCGCCGGAGCAAATAACTAAGCTGGCCAGGAAGATTGAAGCCGCTACCCAGTTACGCCTCACCGAGGTGGTAGACAATGCCAACCTGGGGCGGCAGACTGATCAGCAAACGAGGGCTGAGGGGGCAAAGGTGGTGGCGGCGGCTGCCCGGATGCTGAACCTGCCGGTGGTCTTGAAGACTTATACCGCAAAGGAGCTGCGGGGCGCGGAAGAGCGAGAGCAAGCCGGGAACAACCTGTTTTATCTCCAGCTGTTTATGCTTCCCCCCTGGGAAGAGGTTGAGAGCGGTGTTCAGAAACAGAATTAAAATAAACCCGGCCTTTTTATTTTGATGTAATAAAAGATTCGATTAAAGGCCCTGGACCGAGCAATGTTACGTTTTGATAATTAGCTAATTCCCTCAAATTTTAGATAGATAATATATCGAGGAGAGGAGATGTCATAAGCGTGGCGACAACCAAAATCGATCAGGAACGCTGTAAGGGTTGTGAAATGTGTATTGCGGTTTGTCCCAAAAAGATCCTGGGCTTATCGGATAAGATTAATGCCCAAGGATATCATTTTGTCGAACAAAAAGGACCGGATTGTATCGGTTGTACTTTTTGTGCCTTGGTTTGTCCAGATGTTGTCATTGAGGTTTATAAGTAAACCGCACTTTTGTTATGGTCTATCTATATCGTTGAAGAATGGGAGGTAGGATCTTGGAACGAGTAATGATGAAAGGGAACGAGGCACTAGCCGAGGGTGCAATTAGGGCTGGATGCCGTTTCTTTTTTGGTTACCCGATTACCCCGCAGAATGAAATACCGGAATACATGGCCAGACGGATGCCGGAAGTAAACGGGGTATTCTTACAAGCGGAGAGCGAAGTGAGCGCCATCAATATGATTTACGGCGCTGGCGGTGCCGGCGGGAGAGCTTTGACCTCCTCTTCCAGTCCGGGCATCAGCCTGAAACAAGAGGGAATATCTTATTTAGCCGGGGCGCAGGTTCCGTGTGTGATTGTGAATGTGGCCCGTGGCGGACCGGGCCTGGGCGGGCTTGGCCCTTCACAGTCCGACTACTTCCAGGCCACCAAAGGCGGGGGGCACGGTGATTATCATTTAATTGTTTATGCTCCGGGCACCGCCCAAGAGATGGTGGACCTGATTGGTCTGGCTTTTGATAAGGCGGAAGAGTACCGCAATCCAGTCATGATCTTATCCGACGCAATTATGGGGCAGATGATGGAACCAGTGGTTCTGCCGGAGATGCGGGAGGTAACTGCTGATCAGCCCTGGGCTACGACCGGGAAGAAAGGTCGCGCCAAACCGAATGTGATTAATAGTCTCGGGATTGTCGGTGAGGATTTGGAACGGATCAATATTGAGTTGCAAGAAAAATATAAAAAGATTGTGGACAATGAAATCCGTTATGAAGCTGACGGCATCGACGACGCCGATTTGATCGTAGTAGCTTACGGCACCACTTCACGGGTGGCGCGGTCGGCACTGAATATGCTCCGTGCCGAAGGGAAAAAAGTCGGTCTCTTGCGGCCGATCACACTTTGGCCGTTTCCGAAGCCGATCCTGTCCGAGTTAGCCGCGGAAGGAAAGAGATTCCTCGTCGTGGAGATGAGCGTCGGACAGTTGGTTGAGGATGTAATTTTGGCCGTTAACGACCGGGCGAAAGTGGACTTTTTCGGAAAACTGAATGGATCAGTACCAACCGTCCGTGAAGTATACAATGAGATCAATGCCCTGCTGCAGAAAGGAGGAGCATAATGCAGAAGGTTTTTGGCTACCCGCGTGCCTTAACGTCAAAACGCACGCATTATTGTCCCGGTTGCACCCATGGGATCGTCCATCGTCTGGTCGCGGAAGCAATCGATGATTTAGGTATTCAGGAGCAAACGATTGGGATTGCCCCGGTGGGTTGCGCAGTTTTAGCTTACGAATATTTTGATGTTGATTTTCAGGAGGCGGCACACGGTCGGGCGCCGGCGGTGGCGACCGGAATTAAACGGGTGCATCCGGATGCGGTTGTCTTCTCCTACCAGGGCGACGGCGATCTGGCTTCGATCGGGACCGCCGAGATCGTTCATGCCGCCGCGCGGGGAGAGAATATTACGGTTATTTTCATTAACAACACGGTCTACGGGATGACCGGGGGACAAATGGCCCCCACGACCTTGCCCGGGCAAAAGACGACCACTTCTCCGTATGGTCGGGATACGACGAAGGTTGGTTTTCCGATCCGCGTCTCTGAAATGCTGGCTACGTTAGACGGCCCCTCATATATCGAACGGGTGAGTGTGCATGATCCCAAGCATATTATTAAAGCCGGCCGGGCGATCCGTAAAGCGTTTGAGATGCAGATCGCTGGCAAAGGCTTTTCGTTAGTCGAGGTCTTGTCTACTTGCCCGACCAACTGGGGATTGACACCGATCAAAGCGTTAGAACGGTTGAAGGAACAGATGATCCCATATTATCCTTTAGGGGTATTTCGTTCTCCGGAGGAGGTGGCTGAAGAGTGACCTATGAAATTATTTGCGCCGGTTTCGGTGGTCAAGGCGTGATGCTCATTGGCGAACTACTGGCCTACGGCGGCATGTTAGAAGGGAAGAATGTCACCTGGTTTCCTTCTTATGGTCCGGAGATGCGTGGGGGTACTGCTAACTGTTCGGTGGTTATCTCCGATCAACCCGTCGGTTCACCGATTGTCTCCGAGCCTGATGGGCTGATTGCAATGAACGGCCCCTCCCTTGAGAAGTTTAAAGCGACAGTTAAACCCGGGGGAGCAATTGTCTATAATGCTTCCATGATCGAAACGGCTTCAGAGATGCCCGGACTAAAGATGTTACCGGTACCTTCTAACGAAATTGCCAGCGAGTTGGGGAATAATAAGGTTGCCAATATGGTGGCCTTAGGGGCTTTTATCGGACTGACGAAGGTAATTACCTTGTCGAGTGCCGTGAAAGCCCTGGAACACGTATTGCCGGCGCGCCACCACAAACTGATTCCCTTAAACGTTGCCGCTTTAGAAAAGGGCTTGGCCTTAGTAAAATAAAAAAGTTAGCGACGATTGATCCTGCGCTACCGCGCAGGATCTTTTTTTGTCTACTTCACATAAACTTTGTCAGTTTTGGCATAATATACCTAGCTTAAGTAGAAAGAGGTGTCGAGGTGAAAGAGAAAACACCAGAGCAACCAGGGGTCCAAAAGAGTGGGTTCTGGAGAGGCTTAACCATTGGGGTGTTTGCTTCTTTGTTTCTTTATACAATCGTGGTTTATTATTTTTTGGGCATTGTTGGTCTGCAGATTGAGCTTGATCGCAGCAACCCAGCATTTTTACTCCGGGATCAGATTAAACAGGAAGCATCGGTGGAGCTCGGTGTCTTAATCGAAAAGCTTAAGATCGAATTGCCGACTGTGCTCCGGCGGAACTTTCAACGTTTGGATCGGATAATGGTTCCCTTTGCCGAAGGAGCAGTCTCCTTACCACGCGAGACTGGCGAGTTGCTCAAAGCTGAACTGCAAAGCCTGGCTGAACAGTCGATTTATGATGCTTTACAGAAGATCGATCTACAGCCTTACATAGAAGGGCTTGGCCAAGCGGCGCTGGTCCAAACCTGTCAAATCTTCGACCTAGAGATTGCCGGCAAAACTTATAATTTCCAGGCGAGCCCCTGGTTATCGATTCCGATTCGGATCAAAGCCGAGTAAATCATAGTTTTCGAGCCAAAATAAAATATTATAAAAAAGGGAACTGTTCAAAGTAACCGCTTCCTTTTTTTTAAACAATTAAGGTTGGTGAGAAATCCCTGCTTTAGGAGCAATTGAATATTTAATTTTAAGAAGTCAAAATAAACCGTTAATTGCAGGAAAATTATGGCTGACAGAGAAGAATATACTAATATTTTCGACCCATTACGCCAATCATTTGCTCCATGGTTGGAAGTAGGAACAGTCCTTTGCTATGTAAATAATCATGATTTGTCATCTTATACGAATCTTATTCGTTTAGATCAAGTCCAGATTAGTGTGTAAATTCCTCAGTTATCAATAAGCTTATCTGATATACGCAATATAGCTTTGATCATTAATTTGATTTTGCTCTTCTTGCCACTGAAGGTATTCACTCATATCCAGATACTTTTTGCCGGCTATCCACTTGTCGTCAATTTCCATAAGTAAGGCTCCAATTAGGCGAATTGCCGATTCCCGGTTCGGGAAAATACGGA
>JAAYGU010000128.1 GCA_012727535.1 Bacillota bacterium
GGGAGGGAAGTAGATCATGGCCGAAGTCAAGATCGGGAAAAACGAATCCCTAGATAGTGCCCTGCGCCGGTTTAAGCGACAGTGTCAGCGCTCGGGGATCCTAGCGGAGATCAGAAGAAGAGAGCATTATGATAAGCCGAGTGTCCGGAGGAAAAAGAAATCCGAAGCCGCCCGGAAGAAAAAGAAGAGGTTTTAGAGATTTTCAAACTGTCTCTTAAGGTCCTCCCGCAAGGGGAGGACCTTTTTAATACTCCCGGCCCTAATAATTAACATAATCTTTGCAACTTTTAGGTGCTTTAAACAGTTACAGTAAGAGAGGATAAGAAAGCGACAAGGAAGAAAATGATTAGCTTAGTGCTTAATATATTATAAACGACTGGAATTTATTATTCTAAAAGTGGTCTCGAGGAGGGTCAAGGAGGAAAGACCAAAGAGAAAGTGTGGTTAAGCGATGAAGAGCAAAAAATTTGTGAAGATTAGCCCGGTGACTGTTGTCTTACTGATCATTGCCATTTTGGTAACTGTTTCTTCCTTTAAAAGGACGGAGCAGGAAGAGACAAACTTGTTATATGTTATTCCGCTGGAAGGAACAATCTCCGGGGGAACAGCTGATTTTATTAAACGGGCGCTGGCCGAGGCGGCCGACCGAAAAGCCGAAGCCGTCTTGTTGGAGTTGAAGACCTTTGGTGGGCTGGCTGATTCAATGACCGAGATCGGTGATGCGATCAGTCGTTCCCCGGTTCCGGTTGACGTTTTTATTGAAGGGCGGGCCATCTCCGCTGGTGCTTATATTGCCTTAAGCGCCAACCGGATCGTCATGTCGCCCGAGGCGGTGATGGGTGCCTCCCAACCCGTGGTAACGGACGGAACACCGGCCCCGGAAAAAACGAAAGCAGCCTTCCGGAAGATGTTCAGAGGCGTAGCGGAAGCACGGGCTGTCAAACGAGGAGTCGAGTTGGATCCTTTGATCGCGGAAGCGATGGTTGATCCGGAAGTGGAGATTGCAGGAGTGGTCGCCCGAGGTGAATTGCTGGCGCTCACCGCACAGGAAGCGTTGGCGCATCATTATGCTGATCTGATGGCCGCCAATCGGAATGAAGCCCTTATTAAGCTTGGGTTAGACCATTTAAAGCTGGTTACAGTGCAACAAACTCCGGTTGAAAGCCTCGTGCGGTTTCTGACCGATCCGGTGATCAGTCCCCTGTTATTGGTCGTGGGGTTTACGGCGTTGATCATTGAAGTCTTTACGGCCGGCTTTGGTGTGGCCGGTGTGCTTGGCGTCCTTTCCCTAATGCTCTTTTTTGGGGCGCGGATCCTTTCCGGCCTGGCCGGGATGGAAGTGATCCTCCTCTTCTTCCTGGGTCTTATTCTGCTGGTCCTTGAAGCCTTTTTTATCCCTGGGTTTGGTTTTGCCGGCATCTTGGGGTTGGTCTCGATGGGGGGGAGTATCGTTTTATCCTACGCGACCAGCGGGCAGGGCATCACTGCGTTGGTCGTCTCCCTGCTGTGGTCGATGGTGTTGGTCTCTTTGGCCTTTCAGTATCTGCAACGAAGTGAGTTGCTGAATAAGATTGTGCTCAAAACAAGTGCTGAGGAGCAAGAGGGTTACACCGCCGTTCCGGCTTACCAGGAATATGTAGGGCAGACCGGAATCGTGGTCCATCCCTTACGTCCGGCCGGGGTGATTGAGTTGGCCGATGGCCAAAGGTTGGATGTTGTTTCTGAAGGAACTTTTATTCCCGCTGGGCAGAGCGTGAAGATTATTGCCGTGGAAGGCCGAAGAATATTGGTGCGGCCGGAAGGGCAAAACTAGCAATATAGGTTAAAAAGGGAAAAGTTGTTAAGTGTGGAAACTTTAGTAGTAGTAGTCACTCACCACAGCGTAGTTGGGGCAAGTTATTGAGCGAGTGACGAGTATCAAGTAACGTTTCTGCATATTTATTGGGGATGAAACTGCTAACTATAAAAAAAAAGAAGTGGGGTGTTGTGGATGGATGTTATTTCTTTGTTCTTCATTGCGCTGGTGGTGGTCTTTGTTCTCTTATTCTTCAATTTTATCCCGGTCGGGCTGTGGATTTCCGCCCTGGCGGCGGGGGTAAATATCCGGATTTGGACGCTGTTTGCGATGCGTCTGCGGCGGGTACCCCCTTCCCGGATCGTTTTACCCATGATCAAAGCGGTCAAAGCCGGACTCGATGTGACCGTTGATAAACTGGAGGCCCACTATTTGGCCGGCGGGAATGTCGATCGGGTAATTGATGCCTTAATCGCTTCCCAGCGGGCCGGGATTAATCTGACCTTTGAGCGGGCGGCCGCCATCGATTTGGCCGGACGAAACGTCCTGGAAGCCGTACAAATGAGTGTGAACCCTAAAGTTATCGAGACGCCGGATATCTCGGCGGTGGCGAAAGATGGGATTGAACTCAGGGTTAAAGCCCGGGTTACCGTCCGTGCTAATATTGATCGGTTGGTCGGTGGCGCTGGTGAAGCCACGATCATTGCCCGGGTGGGCGAGGGAATTGTTACCACTGTAGGCTCCTCCGAATCGCACTCCGATGTACTGGAGAACCCCGATCAGATCTCCCGGGTGGTGCTAGAAAAGGGGCTTGATGCCGGTACGGCCTTTGAGATTCTCTCCATTGATATTGCCGATGTGGATGTTGGCCGGAATATCGGCGCTACCCTGCAAATCGATCAAGCCGAAGCCGATAAAAACATTGCCCAGGCTAAAGCCTCGGAACGTCGCTTTGCCGCCTTGGCACGCGAGCAAGAGATGAGGGCGCAGGTGGAAGAGATGCGTGCCCGGGTGGTGGAGGCGGAAGCCGAGGTACCAAAGGCGCTGGCCGAAGCGCTACGCAGCGGGAGACTAGGCGTGATGGACTATTACCAACTACAAAATATTCAAGCCGATACTGGAATGCGGGAATCGATCGGCCGGGGAGCAAAACCGGCCACCGGACGGAGTGAGGAGACTAAGAAGTAGGAGTTGAGGTCATGGGTTGGCTTTGGTTAATGTTTATGGTGTTTGCCGTACTCTCCAACCTGATGGAAAAAGCGGCGAAAGTACAACGCCCTGCGGACTTACCCCGTAAGGAGCAGGACGGAGGTTCGCCGGCCCCCCGACCGGTTGCTTTTCCCCCGTTCTTCTTAGAAGAGAGCGAAGAGGAAGAAGAACCCTTGCCAGTGAAGGAAGTAAACACGGAACTGGAAACGGCTGAGTTGCCCCAGCTGAAAAAGGTCGAACGCCCGCCACTTCAACTGACTAATAAACGCCAAAAGGCCTGGGAGGATGAGTTTGACCAGGCTTCTATGGAGGATTTAGCCTTCGAAGAAATGACCGGGTTCCCTGAAACCTGGCAGCAGGAGGCCACGCCGCAAACTGTCCCGCCAGAACGGGAGAACCTTCAGGTAGAGAAGGAAAGCGAAGCATTTCTGTCCGCTATTATTTTGGCGCAAGTGATGGCTCGGCCGGATTTTAAAACAGTCCCCTGGCGGCGGAGGTTGTAGCGACCACGGGTGTATGGTCGAACTTCTACTGTGGTGAAGAAAGACACCGGTAACGGTGTCTTTAATTATTCAGTGGAAGGAGATAAGTTGGTTTACCCTTAGGGAGACCAACTTGTTTATTATATTGTGTTTGGTTTTGCTGAGAAAATGACAACGCTAATTGAAGATCCCTTAACGGGAGTTGGGGATTGAGCGGCAGAGCATGTATACTAAATACTTGAATAAGACCTGCGATATTTAGAAAAAAACATGATATAATCTATAAAAAGTTTTTTTAGGTTTGCATGGAGGTGAAGCAATGCTTGAATTTAATACTAGAAGCAACACTTTAGAACAAAGGGCTTACACCTATAATTTGCAGGATGTAACTGAGCCCAATCTATACAGACATTTGTATAATTATGACGAAGCCCCGAGAGTTCCCTTTAACCACCGTCATGTGCCTATGCGGCCTCCCGAAGAGATCTGGATTACCGATTCCACCTTTCGGGATGGACAGCAGGCTCGGGAGCCGTATACGGTGGAGCAGATTGTCCATCTATATAAGCTGCTCCATAAATTAGGCGGACCAAAGGGGATTATTCGCCAGACCGAATTCTTCCTTTACACCAATAAGGATAAAGAAGCGGTTGAGCGCTGCTTGGAATTGGGGTACCAGTATCCGGAGATTACCGGCTGGATCCGGGCGGTGAAAGAAGATTTTAAATTAGTTAAGGAAATGGGCTTAAAAGAAACCGGCATCCTGGCCAGCGCTTCAGATTATCACATCTTTAAAAAACTAAAGATGACCAGAAAGCAGGCGATGGAGCAGTTTCTTTCCATCATCAAAGCTGCGCTAGAGATCGGTGTAATCCCCCGGGTTCACCTCGAGGATATAACTAGGGCTGATTTTTACGGCTTTATTGTTCCGTTTGCGATTGAACTGAACAAACTCTCCGAGGAGAGCGGCATCCCGATTAAAATCCGGGCCTGCGATACCATGGGTTTCGGGGTAAGTTATCCCGGAGTGGCTTTACCCCGGAGTGTACCCGGGATTATTTACGGGTTGTGGCATCATGCCGGGATCCCGAGTGATCGTTTGGAATGGCATGGGCATAATGATTTCTATAAGGTGGTAGCTAACGCCGGAACCGCCTGGTTATACGGTTGTTCGGGAGTAAACTGCACTTTGTTGGGGATCGGAGAACGGACTGGAAACTGCCCGTTAGAGGCGATGGTCTTTGAATATGCAGGCTTGCGCGGGACCTTTGATGGGATGGACCCCACGGTGATCACCGAGATCGCCGATTATTACCGTAAAGATTTGAAGTATAAAATTCCGCCGATGACCCCCTTTGTGGGCCGGGATTTCAATTTTACCCGGGCGGGCATTCACGCCGACGGATTATTAAAGGATGAAGAGATCTATAACATCTTTAATACGGAAAAATTATTAAACCGGCCGGTAGTGGTGGCGGTCAATGAGCATTCCGGGCTCGCCGGTATTGCTTTTTGGTTGAACCAATACTTTAATCTTAAAGGCGAAAAACGGATCGACAAGAAAGATCCGCGTCTCCAAGTAATCAAGGAATGGGTCGACCAGCAATACGCCGAAGGCCGCAATACAGTAATTGGCGACAGCGAGCTGGAAGAAGTGATTAAGCGGGAAACGCCAGAACTCTGGAACGATTTGGCAAATAATAATGTCTAGTTGACGAGAGGAGCTACTCAAAGGGTAGCTCCTTTGGCATGTTCGCTTCTGTTAGCGCATAAAATTAGTAACGAAAGGCAAAGAGTTTCAGTTAAAAAGAGAACATGTTACTAAAAAGTAAAATAGTTAGCATAAGTTAGGATTTTTACCAAAAAAAGAGATAAAGGGAGCAAACCATGGGCTAATTGCGAGTGAAGGACTTAGGTTCGGAGGCAGACTTATGATATAATGACATCGATGGACAATAAAAGATGCCGGCGGGGACGAAGGGGGTACCAATTCATTGCGTAAAATCGGAAGCAAACCGCGGAAAAAAACCATGGTCTTTTGGTTTATCTTACCGGCCGTCCTGTGTATGTTATTGGTCCATGTCATACCAATCCTGTGGGGGATCTACATCAGTTTTTTGGAGTTGGACCTGTATACCATTACGCGGTGGACACAAGCGCCGTTTGTCTGGTTGGAGAATTATCGGCAGATCTTCACCAGTAAAGTGGCGGTCGGCGAAAGATTCCTGCGTTCCATCTATACAGTGTTGATCTATGGATTAGTAACCATTCCCATCGGTTACCTGCTGGGACTGCTCGTCGCCCTGCTGCTCAATCGGGAGTTCCTTGGGCGTACCTTAGTACGTGGTTTGATCTTGCTACCATATATTACACCTGATTCGGTCGCTTACAATGTATGGCGGTTTATTTTTCAAGCCCGCATCGGGATTGTAAACAAATACCTGTTGGGATTGGGCCTGATTCAAGAGCCGCTGATCTGGCTGGTGGGAGACCGCGCCTTATACGCCGTGATTATCGCCAGCATCTGGAAAGGATGGCCCTTTGCCTGTTTAATTTTGTTGGCTGGTCTGCAGGGAATCGATCCGCAATTATATGAAGCGGCGCGGATTGACGGGGCTACAGGCTGGCAGCAGTTTCTCCATATTACCTTTCCTTTGTTAAAACCGGTCTCAAAAACTCTGCTTATGCTCAATTTAATCTGGAATTTCCATGCTTTTAATCAATTCTATATCCTACTAGGAGCCGATCCGGGGAGGGCGCATGTCCCCTCAACCTTTATCTTGCAGGAGGCTTTTAAGAACCTTCACTATGGCCTCGGTTCAGCGATGGCAGTGGTGTTAATGATCGTAATCTTAATCTTAACGGCCGTTTCGTTCCGGCTGCGAAGGGGGAGTAGTTATGAAGGTTAGGGCAAAGCTGGTTCAAGCCAGACCCGATGTGGGGCGTCGGGCCAAGCGGCGCTGGAGAAAGGTAGGCCAGCGTATCCTGTTATACCTGGCGGTTTTGCTGGTCGTGGCCTATGTGATGGCGCCTTACTTATGGATGGTCTCCGGCTCCTTTAAGACTACCCTCGAAATCCAAGCGGCCGATGTGACCAAGCCGGAGTTGGAGCCGAGATGGATCCCACGGACCTTTACCCTGGATAACTACAAGAACGTGAATAAAACCGTTCGGATGCTGGATTATTTTCGGAACAGTATCATCATTAGTCTGGGTACGATGGTCCTATCGATTGTGGTTAGTATCTCTGCCGCCTATGCCCTGTCGCGGTTTGATTTTAAAGGTAAGAACACGCTGGCCTTAGGGGTGGCTTCCACCCAGATGTTCCCGGGGATCGCCTTTTTAATTCCGTATTTTATCCTCTTCAGCCTGGCCAATCGCTACCTGGGGTTGCGGTTGATCAACACCTATCACGGGATGATCTTTACCTACACTACCTTTGCTATCCCCTTTTGTATCCTCATGTTGCGCAATTTTCTGGACAGCGTGCCCCGGGAGATCGACGAACAAGCCCGGATTGATGGTTGTTCACACCTGGGCGCCCTTTTTCGCGTGATTATTCCGCTATCCACCCCGGGGATTGTCGCCGTGGGTATCTACTCTTTTATTATGGCCTGGAATGAAGTACTGTTCGCCTCCATTCTGACCGGAAGGGCGACCAAAACCGTGGCGATTGGTTTGCTTGAATACATTACTGCCCAGCAAGCCAGATGGTCGGGGATGATGGCCGCCTGTATTCTGGTCTCCATTCCGGTCTTAATCCTCTTTACCTTTATGCAGAAGCAGATCGTGGAAGGATTGGTGAGCGGAGCAACGAAGGGCTAACCTGTCAAAATTCCGGGAGAAGGAGGGGAAGCAGGTTGGATTGTGGTTGACCGCCACACGTTAAAGAAAAACATAGGAGGGATAATCAATGAAAAAAATGTGGAGAACCGGTCTATTAGGGCTAATCTGCTTGTTAGTCCTAATGACATCGATGGCAACAATCAGCGCCCCGGTGACGATTACCTTCTGGGCGATGACGAACGCTCCGGATGAGGTGCACATTCCGTGGGTGGAAGGGAAAGCGGCCGAGTTTGAACGACAAACCGGTATTAAAGTAAACTTTGAGCAGATTGGATGGGATGATGCCTGGCAGAAAATTACCACAGCATTTGTCACCGGTGAGGGCGCAGACGTCTTCCAGGTCGGGACCACCTGGAATCCGCAGTTTGCCGCCGCCGGTGGTCTGGAAGAGTTGAACATTGCCGAATTTGGTGGGAAAGACGCTTTTATGAAAGCCAACTTTGAATCAACCACCTACAAAGGAAAATGCTATGGCGTGCCCTGGTTCGCGGAGACGAGAGCCCTGTTCTACAATGTTGATATGTTTAACAAAGCCGGGGTTCAGCCGCCGAAGACCCATGATGAGCTTCTGAAAGTCTCGGCTAAGATCGTCGAGACCTTTGGTGAAGGCTCGGCGATTGCGCTCGCGGGGACCAATGCCTGGGATCTCTTGCATAACTGGTCGATTATTCTCTGGGCCAATGGGGGACAGTTGCTCACCAACGATAATAAATATGCTATGTTCAACAATGAAGCGGGCGTCTCCGCGATGAAGTGGTACGTTGATCTGGTCCGCAAAGGCTATGCCTCCAAAGCCTGCGCCGAATATAATCAGCCACAAGCTGACGCCGCCTTCGTCAATGGGAATGTGGCGATGTGCTATATGGGTCCCTGGAACATTGCCAACATTGAACTGGAGAATCCATCACTGAATTACGGGGTTGTGGAACCGCCGGCCGGACCGAAAGGGAAGGCTTCCTTCTCGGGTGGGAGCAACCTGGCCATCCTCAAAGCTAGCCGGAATAAAGAGGCAGCCAAAGCATGGATTAAATTCCTACTGAAAACAGAGAACATGGTGGAGTACACCCGCGATCTGACCCACATGTTACCGGCCCAAGTGGAGGTCTTTGCTGATCCTTACTATGATTCCGGAGTCTGGAAGACATTCAAGACCACCCTGGAGTATGCGACTGCTTATCCGACGCTGGGCGTCTGGGGCGATATTGAGAATGCCGTGCAGCAGGAGTTCGCCGGGGTGCTGGCTGCGTATGTGAACGGAACCTATGATGAGAATACCGTTAAGCTTTATCTGAACCGGGCAGCGGATAAAGTAAATGAAGCCCTGAAAAGAGAGAAATAAGCTGAGGCGCGTGGGGAGGAGTGCCGGGCGCTCTTCCCCTTTTTCGATCTTACCGCTAAGTAGTCGCCCCCCCCAGCAAGCGGAGGCAAGCGAAAGGATGAAAATTTAAGCGGCAAGGATGCTCCCCGGCGCGCTGGGGTAAAGCGCCGGATCTTGAGAATGGGCGGGTGGAATCAAGTTACAGAGGGAACCATTCGAAAAATTAACGAAGATTAGATCGAGACGTTATTTTCTATATGGCCCGGCTGCGCCGATTTTACCGCTTCTGATGAATGGAGGTCAACGAGGTTGAAATTCGGATATTTTAACGATCAAGATTATGAATATGTCATCACTACCCCCCAAACCCCCTATCCCTGGATTAACTACCTGGGGAATAAGAACTTTTTCGGTCTGATCTCAAATACCGGCGGCGGGTACTGCTTTTATAAAGATGCCCGCTTACGACGGATCACCAGGTACCGCTATAATAATATTCCCCTTGATGCGGGGGGACGTTATTTCTATATCAAAGACGGTGCTACGATCTGGGCGCCAACCTGGCAACCGGTCCAGACCGCTTTGGATTTTTACGAGTGCCGCCATGGGTTGGGGCATACAAAAATCTGCGGGGAAAAACAGGGGATCAGGGTCGAGGTCCTCTATCTGGTGCCGCTGGCGCATGATTGTGAAGTGCACCATTTAAGAATCCGCAACACCGGAAGCGGAGAAAAAAGGATTAAGCTCTTTTCTTTCATCGAATTCTGTCTGTGGAACGCTTATGACGATCTAACGAATTTCCAGCGTAATTTAAGCACCGGGGAAGTAAAAGTCGACAACGGGATCATCTACCACCTGACCGAGTACCGAGAACGCCGGAATCATTATGCTTTCTACAGTGTCAACCAACAGCCGGCCGGTTATGATACGGATCGCGATTCTTTTCTCGGCCTATATCGTGGACTCCATAATCCCCAGGCGGTGGCCAATGGTCGGGCGGGAAACTCTCTGGCCAGCGGGTGGGCACCGGTGGCCTCACACTTTTTGGAGTTAACCCTGCCGCCGGGTGCCGAGCAGGAAGTAGTTTTTGTCCTTGGTTATGTTGAGAACAAGCCGGAAGAAAAGTTTGACCCGAGCGGCCGGCTTAATAAAAAGCCAGCACAGGAAATGGTGGCAGCCTATGCAACCGGGGCTCAGGTTACTGCGGCGCTGGCCGAACTACAGAACTACTGGCGAGAGCTGCTGAGTACTTATCAAGTGAAGAGCCTAGATGAGCGCTTGAACCGGATGGTGAACATCTGGAATCCCTACCAGTGTATGGTCACTTTTAACCTGGCGCGGAGCGCCTCATACTTTGAGTCCGGAATCGGGCGAGGCATTGGCTTCCGTGATTCCAACCAGGATATATTGGGGTTCGTAAGCATGATCCCGGAACGGGCCCGGCAACGGATCTTGGATTTAGCTTCCATCCAGTTTGCGGACGGGAGCACTTACCACCAATACCAACCGCTGACCAAGCAGGGTAATACCGAGATTGGCAGTGGTTTCAATGATGATCCGCTCTGGCTGGTCTACGCAACGCTGGCTTATCTGAAAGAAACCGGTGATTACGGGATCCTTGAGGAAAAAGTGGCCTTTGCCGATCAGCCGGCCGCCACCGCGACCCTCCATGAACATTTACGCCGTTCCCTCGGATTTACCTTAAAAAATTTGGGGCCGCACGGTTTACCGCTCATTGGGCGGGCGGACTGGAATGATTGTCTTAATTTAAATTGTTTTTCCATGCAGCCGGATGAATCTTTCCAAACGGTGGTTAATCAGGAGGGAAAAACAGCGGAGTCGGTTTTCATCGCGGCGCTCTTTTTATTCATTGCGCCGGAGTATGTCCGCTTGTGCCGTAAGCTTAACCTGAGGGACGAGGCGGAACAGCTCAGTCAGGCGATTGCCCGGATGAAGGCGGCAGTGGAGACTTACGGCTATGATGGCGAGTGGTTTTTACGTGCTTATGATGACCGGGGGAACAAGGTCGGAAGTAAAGAAAATCAGGAAGGAAAAATCTACATTGAAACCCAGGGCTTTTGTGTGATGGCCGGCCTGGGGCTGGAAGACGGACGGGCTTACCGGAGCCTGGAGGCGGTGAAGAAGTATCTACTGACCAAACACGGGATTAAACTGCTTTATCCCGCCTATACCTCGTACCGTAAAGAACTGGGTGAAATCACCTCTTACCCTCCGGGATATAAAGAGAATGCTGGGATCTTTTGTCACAACAACCCGTGGGTGATGATTGCCGAGACGAAGCTAGGCCGGGGGGACGAAGCCTTTATGTATTATAAACTGATCGCTCCGGCTTACCGGGAGGAACTCAGTGCGATCCACCGGTTGGAGCCTTATGTCTATGCCCAAATGATCGCCGGTGATGAAGCGCCTCGGCACGGGGAGGCCAAAAACTCCTGGCTGACCGGGACGGCGGCCTGGAATTATGTGGCGGTTACCCAGTATATTCTCGGTATTCGTCCTGATTTTGATGGTTTAATTGTTGATCCATGCTTACCGGCGGAGCTGAAAGAGGTGGAAGTGGTTCGGATCTTTCGGGGAGTCCGGTATGAGATTAAAATTGACCATCGGCGCGAAGGCCGATCTCTACTGACGGCCGACGGGGGAGAGGTTGAGCAGAGACTGGTGAAAGCCCATCCCGGGCGGAAGGTGGTGAAGGTCTACTGCCGGATGGGGAGCAAGGAGTAGGTAAAATTTACGGCAAATTTAAAAGGCAGGTTTGACAACGATTCCCGATTGGCTTATAGTCAATAATGGGTAAGTTTACTAAATAATAAGCAAGATTATTCCCCGGTTAGAAGCGGGGTTTATGGAGTTTGTAGTTTTTGTTGCCATCGATGGCGGTTAAATTGATGATCCGTACTTCCCTCCGGTTGGCGGAAGGAGAACTATGATAAAAAAGGAAGCGGTCCGATGCCTACCCTTTATGATGTAGCCAAACTGGCCAAGGTCTCACCCAAGACAGTTTCCCGGGTGATTAACCAGAGCCATTTAGTGGCGGAGGAGACCCGGAAAAAAGTCTTAGCGGCCATGAAAAAACTGGATTACCATCCCAATGCGATTGCCACCAGTCTTAAACGGCAACGGTCGAATATGATCGGCTTTGTTGTCCCTTATGGTTCCGAATTTGTCTTTCAAGATCCCAATATGATGGAGCAATTAAGGGGAACCCATGATTATCTGTCGGCTGAGGGGTTTGAACTGGTGGTGACGGTACCGCAACACAAGAAGGATGCTCTACAAGAGGCTTTACGTTTAACAAAAAACCGCCATGTTGACGGGGTGATCCTTTATCCTTCCTTGGGTGTCGATGAGATCATCAGTGAGTTCAGAGAAAAAAACTTAAGGTATGTAACTTTAGGGATCTGTTCCGAGCAGCAAACGGATAATTTTGTTGAGGTTGACCAGACTCCCGGCAGTTTTTTAGCCACGAAATACCTACTCTCTTTGGGTCACCGGCAGATTGGTCTGATTAATAAGTCCCGCAGCTTTTTTATGTATAACCGGGATGATTTACTTAATGGCTATCGCATGGCGCTGGAAGAGGCGGGGATTGCTTTTCGCTCTAGTTTAGTCCGGGAAGGGAACTTTACCTTTGCAGACGGTTATGCCAACCTGCGTAGCCTGCTGGAGGAGAATCCTGAGCTGACCGCGGTGATCTGCGCCAGTGACCCCATGACTTACGGCGCTTTACGGGCGATTCATGATTTAGGGCTGGTGGGCGACCGGTCCATTGAGGTGGTCGCTGGTGACAATCTCCCGCTGACCCAAAAACTATTCCCGCAGGTGTCTTCCATGACCAATCCTTCGTATGAACAAGGAAGAACTGCCGGTAAGATGATCGTGACGATTATTAACGAAGGCCGGGATCAACCGGGAGTTAATTTGAAAACGGAGTTTGTGATCCGGCAAAAGGAGCTGGGAAAAGCAACTAACTTCTTCAGCTGAAACCATCGATTAAAGCAGAGCGGAGAGTAAGCCCAAGAGGCCGTCTTGGGCTTATTTACTTACCGCCAGCTTTTTGCTGTACTCTGGCCGGAGCAGGGGAAGGGCGGGAAGACTGTTTATGCAAAGTGCTAATTTGCTAGCCAGGGTGAATGAAAGGAAAATATAAGCTGCAAGATATATTTGCTAAGAATACTAATACCAAGAAATTCAAGTCACAGGATAACCATTCGGCCCCGGCAGGTAAAAGACTTGCTAGGACTGGTACCACAAGGGTGAAAACGATGAGCGACGAGCAGCGAGTGACGAGTAACGAGTCAAGGAGGCGGATGTTGTGCGGTATAATTTTGACCGGATCATCGAGCGCACTGGGACAGATAGTTTAAAATGGGATGGCCGAGAGGCGATTTTTGGCCGTAGTGATCTTCTCCCACTTTGGGTAGCGGATATGGATTTTGCCGCACCACCGGCTGTCGTGACGGCACTAAAAACAAGGGCTAAACATCCGGTTTACGGGTATCCGCTGCGGACTCCCGCCATCGATCAAGCGATCATCGGTTGGTTGAAGAAGCGGCACGACTGGATGGTAGAAGCGGAATGGCTTCTCCTCACGAACGGGGTGGTACCGGCTTTGAATTTAGCGGTGTTGGCTTTCACCGAACCCGGGGATAAAGTAATTATTCAACCTCCGGTCTACCAGCCTTTTTTTAAAGCGGTCGAAAATAACAAACGACAGTTAGTACTGAACCAGTTGCGGGAGGAAAACGGCCGTTATACCATCGACTTTGCTCACTTAGAGCAGATCGTTGATCGCCGGACGAAAATGCTGATCTTCTGTAGTCCGCATAATCCGGTGGGACGGGTCTGGACCAGGGAAGAACTGACCAAGCTTGGTCAGTTTTGTCTGGAACACCGGATTTTGCTAGTCGCCGATGAAATCCATTCTGATCTGGTTTATAAGGAATATACGCATACCCCGCTTGCCTCTCTGACGCCTGAGTTGGCTGATAATACGATTACCTGTATCGCACCGAGTAAAACCTTTAATGTACCGGGGCTGGCTACTGCGGTGGCGATCGTACCGGATAAAGCACGGCGGGAACGTTTCCGGCAGATTATGGCTGCGACCGGGGTGGGAGCCGGCAACCTTTTCGGACTATGCGCGCTCCAAGCTGCTTACCAAGAAGGTGAGGACTGGCTGGAGGCTTTGCTCGACTATTTACAGGGAAATCTGGAGTTGATGACAGAGTTTGTGGCTGAACGGCTCCCTGGTCTTAAGGTGATTAAGCCGGAAGGGACTTATTTAGTCTGGCTTGATTGCCGTGGCCTTGGGCTGACGCCTGAGCAGTTGTCGGCTTTCCTGATTAACGAAGCTAAAGTTGGTTTCAACGATGGTCGGGGGTTTGGTCCGGGGGGCGCCGGTTTTCAACGGGTGAATATTGCTTGCCCGCGTGCGGTCTTAAAAGAAGCCTTATCCCGGATCGAGCGGGCTGTCCGTCAGCTGTAGTTTCTGTTGAGTTTATATTACGTCGAGTTCTACCCCGCAAGCAGGAGCAAGCGATAGGATGAAAACCCAGCCAAGTTACAATCTCCGCCTGGACAGAATGAGGTTTCTTTAAGAATACTGCCCGAGAATTGAAGGCACAGGATTACCATTCTGCCCGTCAGGGTAAAGGCCGACCAAGGCAAGTCATTCCGCCGGTAGCGAGTGGCGGCGACGAGTAGTTCCCGATAAATATAGGGAGGGCGCACACTACGCGAAAAGTAGTGGGCCGCCGCTCCCTTTTTTGCTTGAGTGGGTGGTAACTAGGCTGGTTTTCCAGTCTGTCGGGGACGGGTCGATGGGGAGGAAGAGCTGTTGTTTAAAATTTGCGGGAGGTGCTCGAGAAGGAATTTTAGTTGGCTAAAAGATTCGGTGGGATGCGGGTTCTCCGATGGAAGGGAGCAGAAATTAACCTACCGAATAATCTAGCCAAGAATTTAAGGCCAGAGTAGATCCCCCAGCCAACAATTAAGCCAAATAAGGCATAGGCTGCTCCTTCAAGTGTAGTGGGGATTCCCGGAGTAAAAACGGCCCAGGTTTCTTGGAACAGTTCCAGATCAAGCTGGCGCAGAAAAACCAACCAACGGGTCCAGGGGGTAGCCGCTTGTAAATGGTGATAAGTCTGTTCTAAGGTGGCGATGCGTTTAATCAGCTCATTAATGATTTGACCGGACGAAGCTAAAACTTCACTACCGGAGTTAACATGGACGGCAATGTATTCTTCAAGGGTGAGATTAAAGTATTCCGCAGTCATTTCATAACGGAGTAATAGAAACTTAGCTTCGGCGAGATGTCCACCCAAACGTTGAAGATACTGGCTGAAAAACTGAGGAAATTGTGCCATCCCGGCTGCTCCGAGCAGCGCAATCAGGCGGGCAAGCAAACCATTGAGTAAGCGGAACGGGTATTTTAAAAAACTCATCAAAGCCCCTCCCTATATCGAACCGCGGGAATTGCCCAATTAGCTTAAGCATCCGCTATAATCATTCGGTATTTCGCAGTGAGCTTTGCCGCTCGACTCGGCCAGTCCCGTACTGCATGCGGTTTAGACCGTAGATGGGCGGGGAGGCTAAACTACCAAAGTTTTATGCGGGTGCTCGATTGTTGGCGGGTAAAGCATTAAAAATTGAACGTGGCAAATCCCTAAGAAGGTAATTGTATTATAACATACTTAAATCGGAAAATTAAACCAAAACCAGAGAAACTAATCTCGAATTCATAGTGGCTTTTCTGGCCCTGGTTGTGACTGAACGGTTAATACCGGGAAAAGTCTAGTCAAAAAATCCCATTAAAGATCTGCGAAAAAAATATGAAGAAAAGAAGGAATCTAAGTTAAAACAGAGAAACAAATACAAGTAAAGCTGTCTGACAGCATGGCAGCATTACTAAATTTTCATAAAAGTAACATAAGAAACCGGAAATCTGTTAGCCGAACCGGACAGCGCAAGTAGGGAGGGAGGTTCAGCGACTGCCAGGGAGCAGACAGTAGAGAGGATTGCTGCCGCTATCAGCGGTATGGTTCAGAGTAATATTGGTGAGGCTAAAGGAGGAAAGTAAGGCCGAACGCTTGTCCTGTCCGTGCCGGAGACGATCGTCCCTGGCGCATGAGGATGATAGATGAGTTGATTTGGCCTGGTCATATTTTAAGGCGACAACGCCCAAAGACAAGAACGAGATAAGGAGTAGAGCAGATGGGAAAATTAGAAGAACGAGTAGCCTTAGTAACTGGATCGGCCCAAGGGATGGGCTATGTCATTGCCCGGTGTTTATTGGAAGAAGGGGCCCGGGTACTAATTAATGATGTCAACCAGGAGACGATCGACCGGGCGGTAGCAGAACTAGAGAAAGAATTCCCCGGCCGGGTTAAAGGACAAAAGGCTGATGTCAGTAATAAGGCTGAGGTCCAAGCGATGATTGATACTCTCTGCCGGGAGTGGGGGACGATCGATATTTTAGTCAATAACGCGGGCGGCAGCCTGCATACCCCCTATAAACTGGAAGAGATCGAAGAGAAACATTGGGATCTGGTGCTAAATGTTAATCTGAAAGGGGCTTTTTTCACCTGCCAGGCTGCTATCCCCTATATGGTTAAAGCCGGGCGAGGAACCATTATCAATATGAGTGCCCTGGCCGGGCACTGGCGGGCTTCCCTGGCCGGTGTGCAGTACACCGCGGCCAAAGCAGGCGTGGAAGGCTTAACCCGTCAGCTGGCTTACGATTGGGGCCCGCAGGGAATCAGAGTGAACGCAGTAGCACCCACGGTGACCATTACCGGAGACCGGATGAAAAACCTATGGGAGGATAAGGACCAAGCCGAACGCGATAAAATTGTGGCCAATATACCGCTGCGGCGGCTGAGCAATCCGGAGGAGATTGGTAAAGCCGTGGTATTTTTAGCTTCTGACGACGCCAGCTACATTACAGGGATTACTCTGGATGTAGTCGGTGGACGTTATTTGAGATAAAGAGGAGAGGAAGCAAGGAATGAACCAAAAGAAGGGTTATGTACTTCTTCCCCAACCGATTGAGGAAGAAGCCCATCAGATGTTGACTGAGGCCGGTTTGGAGGTCGTAGTGGCGCCAGACCCAAAACCGGAAACCGTGGCGCCCTTGATGAAAGACGCTAAGGCTATTGTCCTGCGGACGGGGATCTATATGGATGAGGCGTTAATCAAAGCGGCCGATGATCTGTGGACGATCTCCCGTACCGGTGGAGGGGTTGATAATGTTGATCTGAAGGCGGCCACCGAACATGGTGTGATCGTTACGTCCAGTCTGGGGGTGAACGCCAGCACTGTAGCGGAGCACACGATCTCCCTGCTCCTCGCGCTCTTTAAGCAATTTTTCTTGATGGACCGCGAGGTGAGAAAGAACAACTTTAAGATACGCTATAAAAACTACCCGCAGGATGTGCGCGGGAAACGCCTTGGGATTGTGGGCTTTGGCAAAATTGGACAGATTCTAGCCGATTACTTCTATCCCATGTCCCAGACGAGATTGCTGGCCTATGATCCGCTCTTGCCGGATGAAGTAAAAAGTAGCTTCAGTGATAAAGTTGACTTTGTCGGTTTGGAGGAGTTGTTGAAACTGGCCGATGCAGTCTCCATTCATGTCCCTCTTAACGAACATACTCGGGACATGATTGCCTGGGAAAAACTGAAGATGATGAAACCAGGAGCTTATTTAGTTAATGTGTCCCGGGGCGGGGTCGTCAACGAAAAAGATCTGATCAAGGCCTTACAAGAAGGGGTAATTCGTGGCGCCGGACTCGATGTCTTTGAGAATGAACCCATTGAAGAGAATAATCCACTGCTCGAGATGGATAACGTGATTCTCACTCCGCATACAGCGGCTTTGACTGAAGAGTGTGTGGTCAGAATGGCTACCGAAGGTGCGAAACGGGTGATCGATCTCTTTAACGGTTATGTGCCAGAAAAGATCGCTAATCCCGAGGTTTTAAAGCTTGAAAAATGGCAGCAACTAAAGAAAAGATAACAACGGAGGGAAAACCAATGGAAATTCCCAAAAAAATGAAGGCGGCCCAATTGGTCGCCCGTGGACAGATCGAAGTGCGCGAGGTTGATGTTCCGGTTCCCGGACCCGATGAAGTTTTGATTCGGGTTGAGGCGTGCGGGATCTGTGGTACGGATGTCGAGGTTCGCGACCATGGGATGCCCGGCGAACCACCGATGCCCTTTACGATGGGCCATGAATATGCCGGGGTGGTCGTCCAGGTCGGCTCCACCGTCGACGAATTTAAAGTTGGTGATCGGGTAGCTTCAGAAGTGCATAAGGGTTGTGGGAGTTGTCACAATTGTATTATGGGCATGTATACCGCATGTTTGAATTATGGTAATCGGGAAAAAGGCCATTCCGCTAGTGGGATGACGGTGGACGGCGGTTTTGCCGAGTATGCGGTTAAGCATGTCAACACCCTTTACAAAATACCCGATGCGATCTCCTTCGAAGAAGCGGCGATCATTACCACCGCCGGTTCCGCGTTCTACGCTATTGATGCCATGGGCGGCTATCTGGCTGGTGACACAGTAGTTGTTATCGGTCCTGGACCAATTGGACTGGCCTTGGCCCAGGCCACCAAAGCCCTCGGAGCGGATAAAGTTATCCTTACCGGGACCCGGAAAGGCCGTCTGGAGATGGGAAAAAAGATGGGGGCCGATTATACCGTTAATGTTCGGGAAGGAGAAGACCCCATTAAACTGGTTAAAGAGCTAACCAATGGTGTTGGTGCCGATGTGGTTTTTGATGCCGCCGGGGTTTCAGGTTCTCTGGATGATGCTTTGAATTTAGTCAGACCGGGTGGCGCCATCGTGCTAGTCGCTTTCTATGGTGGGCCGGTCACTATCGATATAAACAAGGCTGTGGTCCGCAATGTAAATCTTTATACGGTACGGGGCGAAGGCCGGCGGAATGTCCGGCGGTCCTTATCATTAGCTGCGCAGCGCAAGGTTGATTTAAGGCCATTAATCACCCATGAATTTTCATTAAAAGATATTAATAAAGCCTTTGATACTTTTACCCAGCGCATCGATAATGCCATGAAAGTTATTGTGCATCCGCAGAAATAATGAGACCAAATTAGATTTAGTAACAAGCAATTTCCCCATAGCCTATTTATCTCGAAATGTAACATGGGGACGTTTGTGTAATTAAATTAATCTCTCCGATTAATTTAATTAACATAAAACAAAAAGGAGCGAAAGGAGCAAAAGTGATGAAAAGCAGAAGGGTTTTCAAACTGGTTTTAGGGGTAGCTCTAATTGTAAGTTTATCGACAGCTATCTTTGCTGCACAGTATCCGACGAAACCAATTAACTTTCTAATCCCCTTTGGAATTGGGGGAGCGGCAGATGTTTCCGGCCGAGCGATTGCCGCGGCAGTCGAAGAGATTCTTGGCCAACCGGTCGTGCCGCAGAACAAACC
>JAAYGU010000129.1 GCA_012727535.1 Bacillota bacterium
GGATTGCGGTGCGTAACCGCTGGAAAATATGAAAAAGCTTGCGGAAGGAGAGATTTAATTGGCTTATCGGATTTCCTTAATCCCGGGAGACGGAACCGGACCCGAACTGACGGCAGCGACCAAAAAAGTGATTGAGGCGACTGGAGTGGAGATTGAATGGGAGATTGAACACGCCGGGGTCGATGTCATGGCGGAACAAGGAACTCCCCTTCCGGATCAAGTGCTGGCTTCCATTCGCCGGAACAAAGTGGCTTTGAAAGGACCGATCACCACGCCGATCGGGACTGGTTTCCGCAGTGTCAATGTGGCACTCCGGCATGAGCTAAATCTCTTTGCTTGTGTCCGTCCCTGCAAATCTTTTCCCGGAGTCCGTTCGCCTTATTCGGACGTGGATATTGTGGTCATTAGGGAAAACACCGAAGATCTCTACGCTGGAGTAGAGTTCGATGAGGGAACTCCCGAAGCCAAAAGGATCATTGAGATGGCGCCGGCGGGTAAAATTCGCGAAGGCTCCGCGATCTCAATTAAGCCGATCTCCCGGGAAGGAAGCGCCCAAATTATTCGGTATGCTTTTGAATATGCGAAAAAGAACGGGCGACGCAAAGTTACCGCCGTCGCGAAGGCTAATATTATGAAATACACTGACGGCCTTTTCTTCCGAGTCGGGAGAGAAATCGCCAAAGAATATGAAGGGGTTATTGAGTATAATGAGGTATTGGTTGATGCCCTTTGTATGCAGTTGGTCCTACGCCCGGAGAATTTCGATGTCTTAGTCTTACCCAATCTCTATGGTGATATCATCTCCGATGTTTGTGCCGGTTTGGTAGGCGGCCTCGGCCTTGCACCGGGGGCTAATATCGGTACAGAGGTTGCCCTCTTTGAACCGACCCATGGGTCGGCACCGAAATACAAAGGGCTGAACAGAATGAATCCTTGCGCGATGATCCTCTCCGGGGTTCTGATGCTGAGACATCTTGGAGAAGAAACAGCTGCCGATCGTTTAGAACAGGCCGTTGCCGAGGTAATCCGGGAAGGAAAGTCTGTAACTTACGATTTAAAACCGGACCGGAATGATCCGACCGCTGTCGGCACCAACGAGATGGCAGAGGCGATTATTGAAAAATTAAAACAAAATTAGGAATGGTAACAGATAGTTTCCTGTCCGCCAGTAAGCAAAGCTAATGCTCTGTGACTCCCTTTAAAGGTAGCAAAGACTTGCCTGCAAAGGGAGTTTTTTTATCGCGATTATTTTCTTGTTGTTAACGTAAATAAGATTCCAAGGAAAGGGCTTTCTTCGGAATTAGCGAAGTTTTATATTGATCCACTTTAAGTTGCCTTGGGGGTGAAAAAGTGCGGACTTTACAACAGAAAATTATTGCGGAAAATCACCGGCGGGAAGAATCATTTCTTTCCACATATGCCTGTCCCAGCCGTAAAGGGGTACGATTTGCGCCGGAGGCGGAGAAGCTCCCGGATGAAGAAAACATCCGGCCGGTTTTTTTTCATGATACCGATAAGATTATTCACTCGCTGGCTTATACACGATATATCGATAAGACGCAGGTCTTTACTTTATTTGAAAATGATCATATTACGCACCGCGTTCTACATGTCCAGTTTGTTTCGAAGATTGCCCGGGTGATCGGCCGCTGCTTAAGGTTGAATGAGGATCTGATTGAGGCGATTGCGTTAGGGCATGATCTGGGGCATACTCCTTACGGTCATGATGGCGAACGCATTCTCAACCGCCTCTGTACCGAGGCGGAGATCGGTTGTTTCTGCCATAATGCCCAGAGTGTCAGGTTTTTGATGGAGATCGAGGGCGGAGGTAAAGGCTTAAATCTGACGCTCCAGGTGTTGGATGGGATTTTAACTCATAACGGGGAGATCGTAAATGAACGGTTGGTTCCTGACTCCGGAAAGGATTGGCAGCAGTTTTTTGCTGAATATGAAGCTTGTTTTAAAGATCCCGCTTACAGTAAACAAATTTACCCGATGACCTTAGAAGGATGTGCGGTGAGAGTAGCCGACCTCATTGCTTACATCGGAAGGGATATCGAGGATGCGATTGTCGTTGGCTTGATTAAACGGTCCGATCTGCCCCGCTCGATCGTAAAGCGGCTGGGTGACTCGAATGACCAAATTATTAATGCTTTGGTGCTCGACGTGATCAAGCAAAGCTATGACCGGAACCAGATTGCTTTCAGTCCGGAGATTTACCAAGCATTAGTCGACCTGAAGGAGTTTAACTATGAACACATCTATTTTAATCCGAAAATCAAAACAGAAGAACATAAAGTGGAGCGCATCTTTGAATTGCTTTTTAATCAGTATACCGAGGATATTAAGGCTAATAATCTTTCTTCCCCGGTGTATCGCTATTATCTCCAAGATATGAACGATAAATATCGGCAGACGACACCAACAGCCCGGATCGTAGCCGATTTTATCGCCGGAATGACCGACGATTTTTTCCATCAACAATTTAAAGAGAGCTTTTTCCCGCGCAGCTTTGGCTTGAAAATCGAGAAAACTCCCCTTTGACGAACAGGTGTTTGTTGTGAGATAATTGAGCTGAGTGGAGAAGAAGGTGTGATCATTGACCGAAGAAAAGTGGAGCGGCGCGCTTTAAGACGGCCGTTTGAGAGGGGGGAGGAGCCATGCGCCAGATTATCCATCTGGATATGGACGCTTTTTATGCGGCCATTGAACAAAGGGATCATCCGGAGTACAAAGGACAACCGGTGATTGTTGGCGGCTTACCCAACTCCCGGGGGGTAGTTTCCACCTGCTCTTATGAAGCACGGGTTTTCGGGGTTCACTCGGCGATGCCTTTACGCGAAGCGGCACGCCGTTGTCCCCACGGGATCTTTCTCCCGGTACGGATGAGTAGATACCAGGAAGTCTCCGCTGCCCTGATGAAGATTCTCCGGGATTATACGCCTTTGGTTGAACCGCTCTCTTGTGATGAAGCTTTTCTGGATGTTACCGGTTCGGAGCGTTTATTCGGACCGGCCGAAAAAATTGCTCGGTTAATTGTCGAGCGCATCGAGAAGGAACTTGGCCTCTCGGCCTCCGTTGGGATTGCACCGAATAAATTTCTCGCTAAAGTCGCCTCCGACCTGCAAAAACCGAAAGGATTTGTTCGGGTCAAAGCCGGGGAGGAACGTTCTTTCCTAGCACCGCTGCCCATTACTAAACTGTGGGGAGTAGGACCGAAAACGGCTGCTCGCTTAAAGCAAATGGGCCTGCAGACGATTGGCGATCTTCAGAAGCGGTCAGAAGAAGAGCTACGCCGCAAAATAGGCGAGTCAGGTGAGCAGCTGCACCGGTTGGCTTTAGGCATCGACAACCGGCCGGTCTTGCCCGAGGAAGAAGTTAAAAGTGTCGGTCATGAAATCACCTTGCCAGCGGATACGGACAACCGAGACTATTTAGAAGTGGTTCTCTTGGGCCTCTGTGAACAGGTGGCCAGGCGCTTGCGGCGCCAAGGATTGGTTGGCCGGGTGATTACGCTGAAAATTCGGGATACTGATTTTCAGACGATCACTAGGCGCACCACCCTTTACCAACCAACAGCTTTTGAAGAGGTGATCTACCAGACGGCCCACCGCTTGGCAGAGGAGAACCAATGGGGGAAGAAACCGGTGCGGTTAATTGGCGTGACGGTCTCCGGCTTACAACAGAGCGATACTGGACAAGCGCCGCTCTTTATTGAGCAGGAGCAAAAAGATCTCCGGCGCTTACACCAGACGCTTGACCGGATTAAGGATCGTTTCGGGGAAAAGGCCATTATGCGCGGGCGTTTGCTGATCAAAAAATAAAGAGAAGGTAAGGGATTGCATAAACTCTGCTTCTCCTGGGGATCCTAAAAAGTCAGGATCAATCAGGAGAGGTGGAGCGCACTGAGACGGGTTCAAGTTATCTTTCTCTTGCTCTTTACGATCAGTATCAGGGGTTTCGCAGGCGAATCTTCACCCCAGTGCTCAATTCGGATTAATATTCCAGCCTTGACCCTGGAGCTACGCCAGGGAAATAAAACATGGCACCGCTTTCCTATTGCCGTGGGCAAAGCTGTTACTCCCACCCCGCTCGGGCATTTTACGATCGTCAATATCATCAAAGATCCCACATGGTATCCTGCGGGCAGAACTCCAGTGCCACCCGGGACCAACAACCCGCTTGGCGAGTACTGGCTGGGCTTAAGTTTACCCAGTTACGGAATTCATGGTAATAACCAACCCTCTTCGATCGGCTATCCGCTATCGAATGGGTGTATCCGGATGCACAATCATGATCTACAGGTACTGATCCAGTTCGTGCAAGTCGGAACACCGGTCGAGATTATCTATGAGACGGTTGAAATAAAACATACGTTAGATCGGGCCTGGTTAAAGATTTTTCCCGATGTATATCAACGGCAAAGCAACCTCCAAGCAGTCATCCGGCAAAAAGTGGAGGAAGAACCACTCCCTTACCCCGTACATTGGGAAGCGCTTTGGAAGATGATTGAGGGGGAAAGACCGCTGGTCCTAGAGATCCCGCAGCAAATTCACCTCTTCCTGGACGGCGAGCTCTATCCGACGGCTGCTTTTCAGTGGGAAGACCAGGTTTACCTCCCGTCCGAACTAACCAGGTTATGGGGGAGGGACTGTCCGGAACGTTATTTGGAACTAACCGAATTTATGCGGCTTTTTGCCGGACAAGTCTATGGTTATTTCGAACAACAAGCCAATAAAATAAGCCTCCATACGCTTCGCATTTATTGCAATGGAGACTTATTTTCGGTTAGAGGCTGGTTTCAAGATGAACCAATGCTCCCGGAGAAGCTGGTTACCTTATTGGAGAAAACCCTGACCCCAGTGGTCGCTTTTCCCTCGGCTGAACGAATTATGGGCGAGGGGGGAGAAAGTTGGGTTCCTTTATCGACTATCCAAAAATGTTGGCCGCAGTTGGGGGTCGAATGGGATGCCCGCAATTGGGTTTTAAGCCTTACTTATTAGGCGAAGGCCTTACGCTTCGTACTGAAGGCCTACATAAGCCCCTGACTAAGAAGCTGTCCCAGAGCCAGGGCGGTTAGTTCAATTTTGGCATATTCCTTAACCCGCTCCAGATCGCGGTCCAAGATGGCACGGCTTAAATCTTTAGTAATCCCCAAGTAGCTCGAGAGAGCGCCTGCGAGCCGGTCCCGTCCGATCGTATCAAGATAAGCCCAATCTTGAATCAGAATTGATTCTGCTTCTTCCGGGGTCAGGCCATAGTCGAGGAGTTGGTTATATAATTCTCCGTTCAGCCCATCCTTGACCTGTTCCCAATCACCTGCTAAGATTGAAGAAATTTGTTCTGTAGTCAGACGGCCTTTGACCATCGAACTTAACCGACCCAGCAGATCATTTTTGGTCACTTCGCCGAAAGCTTTGACGATGGCCGGTTCATGATTACGATCATAGAAGATTGTGATCTGATCATCCTTCGTTAACTGATCGGCTGTGGTCGTGATGTTATTTCGGAAAACAACAGCTTCTGGCGGAATGAGCACGATCTGGATCTCTCCCTCCTCTGGCTGGATAGTCAGCAGATTCGAGCCGGACGAAAGATCCACGATCTTACCCCGGACCGTTTGGAGGTTGAGTAGTTGGTCGATCATCCAGGCTGTGTCGGCACGGCTAGCCAGCCGTGAGGCATGAAAATCAGGTTGATAATAACCGGGTAGAATATTTAACCGCGCGGCCAGCTCAATCTGGTAAAAAGCCCAGTGGTCTTCTTCTAAATCTGGGAAGGAAGGGACAAATTCCATTATATATTGCTCATCTTCCGTGCCAATCTTTAGTAAACGAGTAAGCATCGTTACCATTTCTGCCCTGGTGATCGGTGCTTCCGGTTTGAAATTGCCATCCGGATAACCGGTGATGATCTCGTGCTGAGACAGTGCGGCAATATAATCCTGTGCCCAGTGCCCTTGGGTGTCTGGGAAAAGATCTTGCCGGCCGGAGGCTTCGAAACCATAGGCGACGGCTAATGTTTTAGCCAGTTCGGCACGGGTAATGCTCTGGTCCGGACGAAAGGTTCCATCCGGATAGCCGTTGAGAATCTCTTGTTCGACCAGGCGTTGGACACTCCCTTGTGCCCAATGGCCTTTTAAATCAGAAGGCATACCCTGAACAACTGGGGTATACAGTAAAACGGCGCAGAGCAAAAGTACGTAAATAATAAGGCGCTTGCGGAAGGAAATCATTGCTGCTCACTCCTTGATTGATCTTCTTGGGCGTATAGCTTTCGTATTCGCGTATTATAATGGGATTCCTTTATGTAAATGCTGGACCGGCTGGCAGAAAAAACGGAGAAAGGTTGAAAGAACCAGAACGGAAAACGGTGTACAGGCAACGTTTTATGCAGTTGTACCAGTAGAGAAGAGAGGTACAAGTGTGGAGAAGATCTATACCGTGTCACAAGTGACCATTTATTTAAAGCACCTGATTGAAAAAGAGCCGGAACTGCAAAACATCTGGATTAGCGGAGAAATTTCTAATTTTACCCGCCATTCTTCCGGACATATGTATTTTACACTAAAAGACCAGTCCGCACGGTTACGGGCGGTGATGTTTAAACGGGAGAATCAACGTTTGCCCTTTCAACCCCACGACGGGTTGGAAGTACTTGCTTATGGCAGGATTGCCGTGTATCCCAAGAATGGGGAATATCAGCTTTATGTCGAGTTGTTGGAAGCAGCCGGTTGGGGGTCCCTCTATTTGGCTTTTGAACAACTAAAAAACCGGCTTGCTCAGGAAGGACTTTTTGATCCGGCCAAGAAGAAACCTTTACCCCTACTGCCTAGGAAGATCGGGGTGATCACCTCAGCGACTGGGGCGGCTGTTCATGATATTATTCGTATCCTCCACCGCCGCAACCCCCGGGTCGATATTCTAATTATTCCAGCCCAGGTCCAGGGAGAGTCGGCGCCACAGAGTTTAGTGGCGGCCATCAAACTGGCCGGCTGCCTTGAGGATTTAGATTTAGTGATCATTGGTCGCGGGGGAGGCTCGGTTGAAGAGCTTTGGGCGTTTAATGATGAGGGAGTGGCCCGCGCACTAGCCTCCTGTCCGCACCCGGTGATTTCGGGAGTCGGTCATGAAACCGATTTTACAATCGCGGACTTAGTAGCCGATTTACGGGCACCTACACCCTCCGGTGCCGCTGAACTGGCGGTACCAGAGCTTA
>JAAYGU010000130.1 GCA_012727535.1 Bacillota bacterium
AGTTGTAAAGAGACCAGGCTTTGCTCCTTTTCTGCTTTAACCTGCTCAATATATCTTTGCACTGCCGCAAAATTCGGGTTCGCAGCAATCCGCCGTGCACTGCGGGTTTTCAGTTCCTGGAGCTCCCAAAGCGGCTCCGTCCATTTCTGGTAGTTTAAAGGCTTGACCTGATCCCAGGGCAGGGCATACTCCAACGTCTGCTCGCTAATCTCCAAATAAGCATAGGGATCGGGAAGCACCACATCGGAAGTGACCCCTTTATACTGGGTAGAACCACCATTTATCCGGTAGAATTTTTCGATCGTTAGTTTCAGAGCGCCCATCGGTTTATAAGCGCCAGCACGGGGATAAAAATAGTCGAGTAAATAATCGAGATCAAGCATCTCCTGTACTGTTCCTTTCCCATAAGAACTGGAACTGCCCACGATGACCGCCCGGCCATAATCCTGAAGAGCAGCGGCCACAATCTCCGAAGCGGAAGCACTTAATGAATTGATCATCACGACCAGTGGTCCGGCGTAGACCATGGTCGGATCCGGGTCTTGGTAGACACGTATCTTTCCTTTCTTATCCTTCACTTGAACAATCGGGCCGGAATCGATAAAGAGACCGGCCGTCTCCACCGCATCAACCAGGGCCCCTCCCCCGTTGTTCCGCAGATCGAGAATAACCCCGTCCACGCCCTCTTTCTTTAACTTCTCCAGTTCCTTCCGGACATCGCCGGCCGAGGTCCGGCCTTGAGCATTACTATAATCATGGTAAAAGGAAGGCAATGTAATATAACCAATTTTCACCCCGGTAGTGGGGTGTTCGATCACCATTGACTGCGCAAATTTCGCTTCAAAGACCACCACATCGCGGATGATGGAAATAACGACGATTTGACCGTCCGGTTTCTTAACAGTCAGTCTGACTTCCGTGCCTTTCGGGCCCCGAATTAACCGTACCGCCTCATCCAGCGGCATATTGGCCAGATCCACCGGCTCTTCCTCCCCTTGGGCCACCTTCATGATCAGGTCTCCCGCTTTTAACTGCCCCTGCCGCCAGGACGGCCCGCCCGGCTCAATACTGACGACTCTGACATACTCCCCGTCCGACTGTAACGTAGCACCAATCCCTTCCAGGGTGCCGGTCATTTCGATCTCAAAATCCTCTTGGGCCTTGGGGGCTAGATAATTAGTATGGGGGTCGAAACTCTGGGCCAGCGCACTAAGATAAGCAGCAAAGCGATCCTCCGTTTTTTCCCGGAGCAGGCGGTTGAAGATCAAGTTTAGATCCTTTTCTACTTTCTCCCGCGCTTGCTGCTCAAGCTCGGGTCGGAAGGGTTGTTGTTGCACCGCGGCCCACTGCTCCGCCGCGGTCCCCTGCTCGGTTTCGGCCAAAAGTAGATTCAGGTACACGACTAAAGTCTGGTGTTTAATAATTTTACGCCATAACTCCTTCAGTGCCCGGCGGTCGCGGGGATAAGCCCGTTTCTCCGCGTCAACCTCCAAAAATTCATCTTCTCGCAGATTAAGCGGTCGGGTTAATAATTCTCCGGTGTAGGCTTGGACCTCTCGGATCCGTTCCCGCCAAAGATCGGTACTAGCCTGAAAAAACTGAACCGAACCTTGTTTTATTTCGTCATCAAGGCGGAG
>JAAYGU010000131.1 GCA_012727535.1 Bacillota bacterium
GGATACCGTGGATCATGTGATCAATGACCTGATGACCAACGGTCTGCGAGACGCCAGCGGAAACCGGGTGGGGAAGACGATCATCTTTGCGCAGAACAAGAACCATGCCCAGTTTATTGTCGACCGGTTCAACGCTCTCTACCCGGAGTACAAGGGAACTTTCTGCCGCCGGGTAGTCTGTGACGACGAATATGTGCAGGATTTAATCCTACAGTATAAGGATCCAGAGAAAGAACCGTATATTGCCGTCTCCGTTGATATGCTCGATACCGGGATTGATGTGCCGGAGATCGTTAATCTGGTCTTCTTTAAGCGGGTCCGTTCAAAGATTAAGTTCTGGCAGATGATCGGGCGCGGGACCAGAACCTGTCAAGACCTGTTCGGTCCGGGCCGCGATAAAGAGTGTTTTTATATCTTTGACTATCTGGGTAATTTTGAGTTTTTCCGTGAAAATAAGCACGGGATTGAAGCGGCACCAAGCGTTTCGACTACCACTAAGGTTTTTGCCAAGCAGGTACAGCTTATTTTTCACCTACAAGATGCGGCTTTTACGGCCGAAGAATACCAGGCCTGGCGTCGCGAGCTGGTGGCCGATGTAACAAAGCAGATTGCGGGGTTATCCCTAGAACGCATCGACGTGCGGATGAAACGGAAGTATGTGGACAAATATAACCGGGAAGCAGCTTTTATCTGCCTGTCCGAGCAGGACAAGAGTGAGCTCATTACCAACTTGGCCGACCTGGTTACAATGGTGGTAAAGGATGACCGGGCGTTGGAGTTTGATAATTTAATGTACGGGTTGATGCTGGCGCAGATGGAAGGAACGGGTAGTTTCAAGAGCCTGAAGCGTAATGTTATGGATCGGGCTTCCTTTCTTCTGAAAAAGACCAGTATTCCGCAGGTTAATGCGAAGGTCTCTTTACTTAAAGCCATAACCGAGGACGAATTTTGGGCGGAGCCGGATCTCCTGCGGTGGGAAGGGATCCGGTTGGAACTGCGGGAGTTGATGAAGTTTATAGAAGGGGAGCCCCCGGTGCTTGTTTACACCGATTTACAAGATGAGGAGATTGAACGGACGGTTGCGAAGGACTTTCGCTTGGAATACGATCTTCAGGAGTACAAACGAAAAGTGAATAGGTTTATTGAAGAAAACAAGGATAACATTGCTATTCATAAATTGCGGCACAATATTCCCTTGACGGAGACCGACTATAAGATGTTGGAGCGGATTTTCACCGGGGAACTAGGGACAAGAGAGGATTACGAGCGGAGTTTCAAGGATACTCCCTTTGGGCTCCTGGTGCGAAAGATTGCCAAACTGGAGCGGGCGGCCGCTTATGAAGCTTTTTCTGCTTTCATCAACGAACAAAATTTGAATGCCGACCAAATTGCCTTTGTCGATAAAGTCATCGACTACGTTGTCCAGAACGGCTATATGGAGAGTGTAGCGGAGCTGACCAAACCGCCCTTTGACAAACCGCAGAGTTTTATCCGTTTATTCGACCATAAGTTACAGAAGGAATTTGTGCGGATCATTAATGAACTGAAGGAGAATGCTGTTAAGGTTATCAGTTAATGGTTTGGCGATAAGGAGACTAAGGAAAAGGAGTTATACTGGGTCGGCAAAAGCGGAGAAGAGTTTTTAACTCATCTCCGCTTTCTCATTTTATTTAACCCAGAATCGCTTTCTTCGGAGTGGTAAAAGAATAATAAGGATAAGTGATTTTACTTCGATGTTAATTAACAAAAAGTAAAACATCATATACTTGATTTTTTGGTCATAAGTGGAGTATACTGATCTTAAAGTTAGAAGAGACTAACTTAATTTGATTATTATAACCTGACAGTTTTATGAGAGGGGACGAGAAGATGAAACAGAGGCTTAGCTTGTATAATGCTCCAGACAATTGCTGCTATACTGTATCTGATGTGCCTAATGTAAAGATCCTCAACAGTTTGGGCTTTTATCCAGGTACCCTTATCCACAAGAAAAAAAGATACCGGCTGGGAGGTCCCGTACTCGTTAACCTTGCCACTCGGGAGATTGCCCTGGGTAAGGATATTGCGTCTGCGATCTTGGTTGAGGAGGCCAAATAATCATGAAATGCCACATCGTCGCCGAAGACAGTAAGGTCTTGGCGAAAGAGAATAAGATTTTATTGATGGGCACTCCCAATGTGGGGAAGAGTGTGATCTTTTCCGCGCTGACCAACGTTCATGTTATCAGTTCCAATTATACGGGGACAACTGTTTCTTATATGGAAGGCTCCTACCAGGTGGGAGAGGCCCAATATACACTGATTGACGTCCCAGGCACCTATTCTTTGGCGGCCACTTCGATTGCCGAGGAGGTAGCCATCCGTATTATGTGCAGCAATCCGGTTGCTGTGCTTTTTGTTCTTAATGCCGCCGATCTTGAGGGCAGTATAAAGCTAGCTCTGGAAGTTCAGAAGTATAATATCCCCATAGTCTATGCTCTGAACCTGATGGATGTGGCGGAGAGAAAAGGATATGAGATCAATGTCAAGCTCTTGGAGCAGGAACTCGGCGCGCCGGTGATTCCGACCGTTGCGGTGAAAGGGCAGGGCCTTGACCGGATTACTCAAGCCTTTGTCCAGCTCTTAGGGGCTAAGCGCCCAACCTTTGGCACACGGTCCTGTACGGCCTGTGCCGGCTGCGCAGGTTGTGGTCTGGCCGACGGCAACGGCGGATTGGAATATTGGGAGCAAGCCCGGCAGATTGTGCGTAAAGCGGTTTCCTGTACCGATGCTAAGCCTAATTTTTTGGATCGTCTGGGGAATGCCCTCCTTCGCCCCTGGCCCGGTCTTCCGCTAGCGCTACTGATTCTCTTGGTTAGCTTGGGGATCGTGGTGGGTGGGGGAAAGGCGTTACGGGCGGTCTTCCTTCTGCCCCTGGTCAACCAGGCTATTGTCCCTTTCTTTGAACGTTTGATCACGCCGCTGAATTTACATCCAGCATTGCATAATATCCTGATTGGTAACTATGGTGTCTTTCGCATCAGCTTTGAATGGATTTTGGCGCTGGTGATGCCGTATGTGATTCTGTTTCAGATTCAATTTGCTCTACTGGAGGACAGCGGTGTTTTACCCCGGATTGCTGTCATGTTTGATAACCTGATGCGCAAGCTGGGAGTGCAAGGCGGTAGTCTGATTCATCTGTTTCTAGGTTTTGGTTGTGCGGTTCCAGCCATTATCGGTACCCGGACAGCGACTACCCAGAAAGAACGCCTCATGGTTACCGCGATGGTTTGTTTCGCTATCCCTTGTATTTCTCAGACCGGTGCATTAATTTCCCTGTTGTCAGCCTACTCCGTATGGCTATTGCTTGCCACCACTCTAACTGGGGCTGTGGTGTTTGTGACGGTAGCTATCGTTCTGGGGAGACTCCTCAAAGGCAATGTGGACCCGCTGATTCTTGAGGTACCCAATCTGCTGATTCCCGAGCCGAGGGCTTACTTTAAGAAATTGTGGGTAAGGATTAAGCAGTTTTTAGTAGAAGCGGAAGGGCCGATGCTCATTGCGGTCTTCATTGCTGCTCTTTTAGCGGAAACCGGTATTTTAGAGGGATTGGGTGAACTACTGAAGCCGGTTGTTTCGGGTTGGCTGGGTCTGCCGGAGGGGGCGGTAATGTCACTAATCTTAGGTATTATCCGTCGTGAGATGTCTGTGGCACCGCTTCTAGGGCTTAACCTAAATCCACTGCAGATGTATGTGGGAGCCGTTGTTTCTCTGTTATATCTGCCCTGTTTATCGGTTTTCGGGATTATTGCCAAGGAGTTTAACGCGCGAACCGCCGTGGCCATTACCGTGAGTACCACCCTGACTGCGCTATTTGTGGGCGGAGTAATGAACCATCTGGTGTTATTTGTCCAAAGTATTTTCTAGGATGGTCGAAAATGTTGATCACAGCTTTGACGCAGAAGATTGAATGGATCGCCAACCGTAGCAGGTTGTTTTATCTCTTGACAAACTTGTATTATAAAAACATCATCAAGCGGGAAGTAAGGTTGGCCGAGATAAAACCGAGCGATCAGATCCTTTGTATCGGCGGCGGACCATGTCCCTATACTGCGATCATGTTGCACCGGTTGACCGGTGCAGCGGTGACGGTTGTTGACAACAGTGCTGCTTGTGTTAAACAATCAGCCAAGCTTATTAAACGACTGGGACTGGAACGCGCGATTCGCATTGTCTGTTGTGAGGGTGAAGAGATTGACTGCGAAGGGTTTACAGTGATCCATCTAGCGCTCCAGGTTTCGCCCAAAGGAAAAGTGCTCAAAAATCTGTTGGCGCGGGCCGGAAGTGGTGTGAAAATCCTCGTGCGCCTGCCCAAAGAGTGTCTCAAGGGATGCTATTGTGGGCTGGAGTCTTGTCCTTTCCCCTGTCAGCGTTATGTTGAGCACACGCCCTTTACCAATGTGGGTAACACGGCACTTTATATAAAGGAGGGACTGTATGGTGAGGCCCAAGCTTAAAAAATTACGGTCCCTGCTTATGCCGATAGTTGCCGCATTGCTAGTATATGTTGTTGTGCAAGCGGATCTTAGGGGAGTTTTCGCCCATGTCGGTGCGATTCCAGTTTGGCTTCTCTTGACCTTGCTGGGCTTGCAGCTCATCACCCAGCTGTTGCTGAATTTTCAGTGGTATAGGCTCTGTCGGGTTTTCGGCTGGCCCGCTACTTTTTTTAACCTCTTGTTGGTCAGCTCCTACGGGGCAGTGGTTGATGCGATTACTCCCGGGGAAAAGATTGGGGGGGAGCTGGCTCGGGTGCTCCAGCTCCGTAAATATCTGGGGTATTCGACCGGACAGGCCACTATTCTGGTGACCATCCAGAAAGCATTGCGCCTGTCGGCGCTAGTGCTTCTCAATTTGGCGGTGGTGGTGACCATGGCCAATCAGATCTCTTTTTTACACGTGTGGCCGGTTTGACTGCTCATCTTTCTGCTGCTGATTGTCATCGGGACATTCCTTTATTACCTCTTATTTAAAACCCATTCCCTTAGTTTACGGCTGGCGCGGATTAAGACCGCGCGCCGCTGGCTTTTAAGCTTGAGCGATTGGGTGGAGGACTTTGCAGGCCAGACTGCTAGTATACGGCAAAAACGGGGGGAATGGATCCTCCAGTTCGTTCTGGCGCTTTTGATTTGGGCTATTTTTCCGCTCAAGCTGATTTTGCTTATCTTTCCCCATAACAACTCCATCCCTCTGTTGGTCCTCTTCGGGACGACCTTTGTTTCATACTTTGCGGGGATGATTCCGTTGCTCCCGGGCGGGCTTGGCACCTTTGAAACGACCATGAGTGGCCTCCTGACCATCTATGGTCTGCCGCTCAATCAGGCGGTGGCCATAACCATTGTTTTTCGGTTTATTACTTTCTGGTTCGTGCTCCTACTCAGCCTTTTGCTCATTGGTAGCGAGCGAATTATTCTGTTGGCGCAAAGGAGGAGTACCGATGTCTCACGGCAATAGGCGTGAGTCCATTACCGGTTGGTTTAGAAAGAACATCCCTAATTTGCTGACGCTCCTCAATTTGCTGTCCGGCCTTTCTGTGTTGTATCTCTGCATCGGCAAGGGGGAGCCGGATTATCACGTCTTCTCCTGCCTCTTCATTCTGATGGCTGCTGTGTTGGATGCCCTTGATGGTACGCTCGCCCGTGTGCTGGGCGTCCAATCAGACTTTGGCAAGCAGCTTGATTCCTTGGCCGACTTGATTACCTTTGGCGTTGCTCCGATTGCAGTTTTGGTGACTATAGAGCCCATTGGCGCGACAACCGCTCTTCTCTGTGTTCTCGTCCTTTATCCGGTGGCCGGGGCTTTTCGTCTAGCCCGGTTTAATTTAGGGGATTACACCACCCATTTTGTCGGCCTGCCGATCACCGCCGCTGGTGCGATTCAGGCCTGTTTTGCGTTGTTGATAACCCACTATACATTTCCGTTGCCATGGGTGGCAGGTTCTACCGCTTTGCTTACTCTCCTTCTATCGCTCCTGATGGCCTCGACTTTCAAGATCAGTAAATACAAAGTTAATAGAAAAAAATAACCAGAGATAAGCCGTTGTTCTCTCTGGTTATTCTTTTTAGTTCGAGTGTGTGGAGTAGGTGTCAAGTGATGAGCCGTAGTAGTGGGGCAGCAGCAGGGGATCGATAGAAAGATAGAAGTATTTTTTATTAACCCTTATTTGTTTGCATATATTCCTGCATGGCCTGGATAGAATCGCTGCTGATCACGTGCTCAATGGAGCAGGCATCTTGGTCAGCGATGTCGGGGTCAATTTTTAATACTTCGATAAAAAACTGCTGGATAATCTGATGTTTTTTGGAGGTTAGTTTCGCCCGCTCGAATCCGGTGGGGGTCAAATAGATTTTTTTATATTTCTCGGTGGTAACTAGACCCTTTTCGGCGAGCGTTGAGATTGCGCTGTTCACGCTCGGCTTGGTGACTCCCAAGCGCTCGGAGATATCCGAAACCCTAACGCCGGAGTTTCCCTCAGAAAGCTCATAGATGGCTTCCAGATAATTTTCCATTGAAGTGGTAAGTTTACCCATAATATACCTCCGCAGTTTAAAAAAGAATCCTAAAAGCGACAATTACTCCACTTTACATTATACACATTACAGTGGGGAAGATAAAGAATTTCTGGAGAAAACTTTAGAAGAAAATCTAGAAGGTCTGCCCCCTGCTGAATCCGGTGGCCAAGTCTGTGCTATTTCCTTGATGAGGATAAAGATTTTTGGAGAGGCTAAGACTGTAGGCCTTTTTTTCAGTTTTTGATCTAGGTCAAATTAAATGCCACAGCCTTCTGCTATAATGAAAGCAACATAAATGAAGAAAGAAGGGAAAAGCATGTCAAAGAAGCTGTCGTTTGATCAAGTAATAACCGCTCATTTAAAAACACTGGAACAATATGTGCCGATTGTGGCCCGCGTGCATGGGAAAAGTCACCCGGAATTCCATGAGGTTCACAAATTATTCACGGCCATCAATGAGAAGATTAAAGCAGCCGGCTCAGAAAAACCAGAATTAGACCATGAATTTCAGGAATTACGCAAAGTTACAGCTGACTATACTGTACCCGGAGATGTCTGCGAAAGTTATGAAGCCGTCTACCGCATGCTGGCGGAGTTAGATGAAGCATATCGGGCTTAGAGTATTATTGAAAAATAAAAAGTAGAGAAAGGTGGTGGCGAGATGCAGCGGCTAATATTACGCAACAAAAACAAGATTGCCCTAATTAGTGGCCTTTTGATTGCCGTCGGTTTTATTAGCAAGTGGACTATGGGCCGGTTGGCGATCTTCGAAGGAGCCTTAATCATTGCTTCCCTCTTTGGGGTGGCGCCGATTGCGATTCAAGCTTACCAAGCTTTAAAAGTAAAAGTAGTGAGTATCGATGTCTTAGTTACGATTGCCGTTGTCGGTGCATTTTTGATTCAAAACTTCGAAGAAGCGGCCATTGTCACCTTCCTCTTCCTCTTCGGCGCTTATTTAGAGCAACGGACCTTAAATAAAACGCATTCTGCGATTAAAGAATTAACGGAGATGGCACCGGAAAGCGCCCTCAAGCAGAGAGAAGATGGGGAATTTGAAGAAGTCCCCGTTGACGAGGTCGATGTCGGTGATGTTTTGCTGGTGAAAACGGGGGCGAAAGTACCCGTCGATGGTACAGTATTATCCGGTGAAGGTAGTGTTAACGAAGCAAGTATTACCGGAGAGTCCCTTCCCGTGGCCAAAGAAAAAGGTTCAAAGGTTTATGCCGGTACCATCTTAGATAATGGCACCATTCAAATTATAGCTGATCGGGTGGGCGAAGACACCACTTTTGGTAAGATCATTGAACTGGTCGAGGAAGCACAGGACTCAAAATCCGAAGCCGAGCGTTTCATCGACCGCTTCTCGAAATATTACACCCCGACAGTACTTCTCCTCTCCTTTATCATCTGGTTATTCTCGCGCAATCTAGAACTGGCCATAACCATTCTTGTTCTCGGTTGCCCCGGAGCTTTGGTCATTGGTGTTCCTGTCTCTCATGTCGCCGGGATCGGAAACGGCGCCAAGCATGGTGTGCTCCTCAAAGGCAGTGAAGTAATCAGTGATTTTAGCAGACTAGAGACAATGGTCTTTGATAAAACCGGAACACTAACGGTTGGCAGTCCGGCGGTGGCAGAAAAAGAATATTATGGGGATAACATTGAGGAAGTATTGGGTTACCTGGCCAGTGTGGAAAGGGAATCGGATCACCCATTAGCAAAAGCTGTGCGCGCGGAGGTTGGCGCCACTACATTCTCAACGGTTGAAGAGACCGAAGTGGTGAAAGGGGGCGGCATTGTCGCGCGGGTGAATGGGCACAGTATTGCGGTGGGCAATCGGGCCTTAATGGAGAGAGAACAGGTTGAACTTAATGAAAAAGCCCAAGCGGATATCGAGCGCTGCGAAAAGAAAGGCAACTCACTGGTCTTAACGGCCGTGGATGGTGAGCTGAAAGTATTGATGGGTGTCCGTGACCAGGTCCGTCCGGGCGTGAAAGAGGATCTACAAAAGCTAAAGAAATTAGGAGTAAAGAACCTTGTGATGCTGTCCGGAGACAATCAGGGAACAGTTGACGTCGTCAGTCGGGAGCTCGGCTTGACCGAAGCCCATGGCAATATGTTGCCTGAAGATAAAGCAGCCTATATTAAGCGCTTAATTGAGGAAGAAGGCCAAATTGTGGCCTTTGTGGGCGACGGTGTTAATGACAGTCCTTCCCTGGCATTGGCCAACATCGGGATCGCCATGGGTGGTGGGACCGATGTAGCGATTGAAACCTCTGATGTGGTCCTAATGAATTCGGATTTTAGCCGTCTCCCCCATGCCCTGGGATTAACCAAAGCGATCGCCCGCAATATGAAACAGAACATTGTGATTGCGGTCGGAGTGGTCTTCATCTTATTGACCGGACTTTTATTCAGTGACTGGGTGAATATGTCGATTGGTATGTTAGTGCACGAAGGTAGTATTTTAGCCGTAATCTTAAATGGGATGCGCCTTCTGCGGTATAAATCAAGATAACCAATTAATCCAAGAGGTTAGAGGGTAAACGGTTTTAACCGTGTGTACGGGGAAAAGAGCCGACCAACATGCCTCTGTAGATAAAAGCGAAAGGAGAGATAAAGATGAAAAAAGCTACGATTCAGTTGGAAACCTTAACTTGTCCCTCATGTCTACAAAAAATCGACAACGCGGTAAAATCCCTGGAAGGTGTAGAGCAAGAAAGCGTAAGTGTCCTGTTTAACTCCAGCAAAGTAAAGTTGAACTTTGATGAGGAAAAAATCTCAATCGCACAAATTGAAGATGCGATTACAGCCCTCGGGTATGAGGTGAAAAAATCGCAAGTAAGGTAGAAGAGACCGGTCAGGGCCTGATAAAAAGCAAAGGGTTTACTTATAAACCGCTCCCTTAGAGAGGGAGCGGTTTATGACGTCGGGCGCTTTATTATCATTTTGTAGCGCGTTTCGCTAGTTGAGTCCGTATAATGGTGTAAAAATGGTTTTCTAAAAAAATAGGAGAGCCATTAACAAATTCCTCAGTAAGAATAGAGGTTGGAGAAACCAAAATTCTAAGAGGAGGAATTTTAATGTCTCAATACCAGATTACCGTAGATCAAGAACTTATGCACCGTCTATTTTTAGGCAATAACAAGGATTCCGGTGTGGCAGCGTTATTGGAATCGGTATTGAACCAAATTTTGCAGGCTCAAGCCACCGAGCAGCTTCTAGCCGAACCATACGAACGCACTGATAAAAGGAAGGGATATCGTAAC
>JAAYGU010000132.1 GCA_012727535.1 Bacillota bacterium
AGCCAGTGACGGCGCAGAGGATCCGGGATTATCGAAAGCAATGAGCGGACCGGAGGCTTTTCCGGCGGGAGAGGATTCTCCGGAATCAGAGGCAATGACTGGTTTCCAGGAGGCGGGAGGTGAGGAGCCCTCTACCATAGATTATGGTTCGGAGCAAGAGGTGGGGAGCTGAACCTGATTTGTTAATGTATTGAGCACTCGGTAGGAGGGGAGTCATGACGCGAGGGGTAAACGCACTTCTTCTCATCTTATTCCTCATCGCTTTAAATGCTTTTTTTGCTGCTTCGGAGATGGCATTAGTTTCCCTGCCACCTTCCCGGGTACGCTTTTTAAAGAAAAATAAGGCAAAGGAAAGCAGAACAATCGGGCTGTTATTAGAAGATCCCAGTCGCCTGCTCTCAACGATCCAGGTCGGTGTAACTTTAGCCGGATTTTTGGCCAGTGCGACGGCCGCGGTTACCATTGGGGAGAGTTTGGCCGGTATGCTTCTGGGTTTATGGCCCGGACTGGCCAAGTATGAACAGACGCTTTCCGTAATAATCAGTACCATCCTGGTGTCCTATTTAACCTTAGTCGGGGGAGAGCTGGTTCCTAAACGGATTGCGTTGCAAAACCCGGAAGCCTGGGCGCAAAAGCTTGCCCGTCCCTTATTGCTTTTTTCTAAACTGTTCACCCCGGTGATTTGGTCTTTGACCAAGTCGACTAATCTAATCCTCAAAGCGTTGGGGTTAGAAATGAAGGCCTCAACTCGGCATGTCAGTGAGGATGAACTTAGGATGCTCGTCAGTGAACAGCCGACGATGGAACAGGAAGAAAAAAAGATGATCAACGGCGTCTTTAAGTTTGGTGAGCGGGAAGCCCAGGAAGTGATGACGCCTCGTACCGAGATTAAATCGATCCCCGAAAAAACTACGATCCGTGAAGCGCTGAGGATCATTGCCGAAACTGGTTTTTCCCGACTTCCGGTCGATGAGGGTTCCTTAGACCAGATTATTGGGTTTGTTTCCGCCAAGGATCTGGTCAAAAATTTGCTTGAGAATAATGATAGCAAAGTAACAGAAGTACTGCGACCCGTTTATTTTGTTTACGAGACGAAAAAGGCCCTGGAGTTATTGGAGGAGATGAGAGAAAAACGGGTTCCTTTGACGATTGTCGTCGATGAGTATGGAGGAACTGCTGGTCTGATTACGGTCAGCGACTTGCTGGAAGAGATCGTTGGCGAAATCCGGGATGAATTTGACCTGCCGGTTGATGATGAGATCAAAAAGCTGAATGACCGTCAGTTTATCATCTCCGGACAGTTCGCCCTTGATGAACTTGAGGAATTTCTGGGTCTGAACTTTCCGCCTGATGCTCGCTATGAAACGGTTGCCGGTTTATTGATGACGCATTTCGGCCGCATTCCCAACAAAGGGGAAGAAATTGTGATTAGTGGAGTCCGTTTCCGGGTCGAAGCGGTTCAAGGTCCGCGGGTGAGAAAGGTGAAGATTAGCCTGGAAAAAGCCGCCGCTCAGGAGTGAAAACCAGTTTTCCGGGGAGAATAACTACCAGTGATGGCGGCGCAATCTCCGCTTCGCTAAGAATACTTTTCTCAGAAATGCAAGTTAGCGGAGAACACCATTCTGCCCCGCTGGGTAAAGGCTTAAAAGGCCAGTCATTCAGTGAGTGACGAGTAACGAGCGACGAACAACGAGAAGTATTCTCTAATGAAGGTAAATGAGGTAATTCCAGGAGAGAAAGCGGATGAAAAAGGACCGGGTGAGCGATGAAAGTAGAAAAATTGCTTCGCGAAGAGCATAAAAAACTCAAAATCTTCAATTTATACCTTAATGCTGCCGCCGATAAAATCGAAAGAGGCGAGCCGGTGGCGCCGCGGTTTTTTAAAAAGTTAGCGAAATTTGCTGATCTGTTCATTGAACGCTATCACTTAAAGATTGAAGAGGGATTACTCCTAGCTTTCTTAATCAAGAAGGGTTTTCCGGAAGAGGAAGGCATTATTCGAATGCTGAAGAGAGATCACAAGGAGGCAGCCCGTTATCTTACGGATTTGTGGGCGGCGGTGGCTGTTTGGGAAAGGGATCTCACCGCTTCAAAACAGATTATTCTCAATATCAGAGCCTATTCACGGCTGATTACAGCGCATGAGGGACAAGAAGAGTTGATCCTCCTTCCCTTGCTCCGTTCTGTGCTTACCCCCGAGGAGGACGAGCAGCTCTATACCGAAGCCAAGCAAATGGTCGCGGAGTTTAATGCCGACCTCTACCAGTGTTATCAATCAAGCATCAACGAACTCCAGGCCGAGCTGGGAGTGGATGCCGTGCGCGAACAAGAGCAGTTGGAGAGGTTATGGCGGCTGATGCGAGAAGGCCCCGAGGCGCTCGTCGGTCAGCTTGACCTCTTCTGTTAAGTTATGGTGAAAGTGGTCAAACCCTTAAGGGCAATCTCCGCCCAAGCAGCCCGATTTCGGCACGGGCTGTTATTTTTTTATATCATACTCAGAAAAAATCCGTTCCTTCGGTTAAATTCTGTTATAATACAATCAAAGGGAGTACCTCGTTATCTTAGACGCCTTTGGTTCCGTCTTAAACAATCTTTTAAGATAATAGGTGGTCTGCCAGCGGGCATGGGTTCAAAGATGTTTGCCGATAAGGACAAAGGATTAATTACTAAATGAAGCAAAAAAAGAAGAAGCATGGGATGGAGTTGACGTTGATGAAATACTGGGCTGATTTGCATCTCCATTCTCGGTATTCGCTGGCGACCAGTCGCGATACCACCCCGGAGAAACTGGTCTTTTGGGCGGAACGTAAAGGTTTAGCTTTAATCGGGACCGGAGATCTCACTCACCCCGCCTGGCGGGAGGAACTCCGCACAAAGCTGGAAGCAGCGGAAGACGGGCTCTGGCGGTTGAAAAAAGCCTATCATATTGCCCAGGATCCACCCCTTGCCACCGTCTCCCCGGTCCGCTTTGTTCTTTCCGCCGAGGTTTGTACGATCTACAAACAAGACGGAAGAACGCGTAAAGTTCACCATTTAATCCTCCTGCCCGATTGGGAGGCGGCCGAGCGGCTGTCGGCACGTTTGGAGAAATACGGGAAGCTGGTGGCGAATGCCCGTCCGATTTTGAAGATGAACAGTAGGGATTTGTTGGCGCTTACCCTGGACATAGCGCCCACGTCCATTTTTATTCCCGCCCATATCTGGACCCCTCACTTTTCGGTTTTTGGGATGAAGTCAGGTTTTGATCAGCTTGAAGCCTGTTACGCTGATCTGGCCGGTGAGATTCATGTTTTAGAGACCGGCTTATCGTCGGATCCCCCGATGAACCGGCGGTTGTCAATGTTGGACCGGTATGCCTTCATTTCAAACTCTGACGCCCATTCTCCGGCCAAATTAGGAAGGGAGGCCACCCAGTTTACCGGTGCGCTCTCTTATCCTGCCTTACGGAAAGCACTAACCCCTCCTTTCAGCGGTCTGCTCAGAACGGTGGAGTTTTTCCCGGAGGAAGGGAAGTACCATTGGGATGGGCATCGTTCCTGTGGTCTGCAGTGGCCTCCCCGTCGGACCAGGGAAGCCGCTGGGAAGTGCCCGGTTTGTGGCCGTCCGGTCACGGTCGGCGTCCTCCACCGGCTGGAAATGCTGGCCGACCGTGCTGAAGAAGGAAAGCCGCCGACCTGGCGGCCAAGTGAACATTTGGTCCCGCTGACCGGCGTGATTGCGGCAGCCGAAGGGGTGGGCGAACAGACCCAACGGGTCCGGCGGATCTATGAACGGCTACTGGCTGAGCATGGTCCGGAATTAACGGTTTTAAGGGAGAGCCCTCTTCCAGAGCTGGCCGTGACGGCGGGTGAACGGTTCGCCGAAGCGCTCCACCGCGTCCGGCAGGGGTTGCTAACGATTAACCCAGGTTTTGATGGGCGATATGGGGAAGTGGCGATCTTTCGTCCGGAAGAAGAGACTCCGAAAAACAGTTCCTGCTGACCAACAGTGCCCATAAAAGTTGACGAAGCGGCGCGTAGCGCCGGGTTGAACCTGGGCGGAACAATTTTTGCTTGGTCAGCCAAGGAGAAAGGAAGATAGCGGTGCAGAAGGTGCAGGAATTATCCCCGGCGCTCTGGGCTTACCTTGGTGATTCCCTTTATGAGTTATATATCCGGGAAAACTTGATTCAGGAGTTTTCCACCAGTAACACCGGACAACTCCACCAGGAGGCGATAAAGTATGTGCGGGCTGAAGCCCAGGCTAGAATCGTCCGCTTCCTGGCCACGCAACTCACTGACGAGGAACAGGAGGTTTTACGGAGGGGCCGGAATCAAAAGAGCGGACAGATCCCGCACCATACCGATGCGGTTACCTACCGTTACAGTACGGCTTGGGAAAGCCTTTTGGGGTATTTATACTTAACCGGCCGGTCGGAACGGATGAAAGAACTGATGGCAGCCGGTTTTAACTATTTAAAAACAGTCGGTCAGGAACGAGGGGAAGATCCAGGCGGCGAAGAAGGAGGAAACAAGCGATGAAGGTGACTTTATTATCTTTTACTCCGGAACCCGACCGGGTAGTCGCCACGGCTGCCCGGTTATGCTATTCTCCGCGGACAGCGGAAGAACTGTGGGGAGAGCTCACCTTGGAGAAACAAAAAGAATTTTTAGCCAAGCTCTGGAGTTATGGGCATTATTCTCCTTTTGAACATGTAACTTTTACCTTTGCGCTCTCCGGGGTGAGCCGGGCTTTAAGCCATCAGTTGGTTCGGCATCGGATCGCTTCCTATGCGCAAAGGTCGCAGCGGTATATCAATGAGACGGATTTTCCCGTGGTTATCCCGCCGACGATCCAAAGCGATGTCCAGGCAGAAGCGGAATTTACGACGGTGATCCGGCAAATTCGGGAAGGATATAAAAAACTGGTTGCTTTGGGTATACCCAAAGAAGATGCTCGCTATCTATTACCAAATGCCTGTGCGACCCAGTTGCTCATGTCGATGAACGCGCGCAGTCTCTTTAACTTTTTATCTCTGCGCTGTTGTCGGCGAGCCCAGTGGGAGATTCGGGAATTAGCCTGGGAGATCAGGCGTCAGGTCTTGGAGGTGGCGCCCTTAATTTTTGCGCAGACCGGGCCACCGTGTTTGGTGAAGGGGAAATGCCCGGAAGGCCCGCTGACTTGCGGTGAACCTTATACCAGGGAAGAGGTGGAGGAAAAGGACCGGCCGTGAAGGGCGCTGACCGGCTGGATAAATTACTTACGAGGGTTATCTTTGATCACAAGTAACGAGTGGCGAAGGAGTATTTTTTAGGTAAGAAGAGGTGAAGAAAAGGATGGCGCGGAAGGAAAGCGAGGAGTGGTTGGAAGGGCGGAATCCGGTCCTGGAGGCCCTGCATTCGGGGAGAAAACTGAAGAAGATCTTGCTGGCGCCAGGGGCTCGTGGAGAAAGCCTGACAGCGATTGCTGAATTAGCCGGGCAGCAAGGGATCCCCGTGGAATATTTGGAGAAAAAGCAGATGGATCGCCGCTCGGTGACCGGTCGGCATCAAGGCGTGATGGCGGTAGCCGAGGCTCTCCCCTACGCAACCGTTGCCCAGCTTCTCTCACGGGCTGACGCCCGCGGAGAAAAGCCCCTCCTCTTGCTGTTAGATGGGGTGGAAGATCCGCATAACTTTGGTAGTATTATCCGCACCGCGGAAGTGGGCGGGGCCCACGGTGTGCTGGTGCCGGAACGCCGCACCGCCCCCTTAAATGCGACGGTGTTAAGGGCTTCGGCCGGCGCTGCTAATTACCTCCCCGTCGCCCGGGTAAAAAACACCGCCCGGGGCATTGAAGAATTAAAAGCGAATGGTTGTTGGGTGCTCGGTGCGGATCCAGATGGTACGGTCATGTGGGAAGAGACATTTGATTTTACCGCCCCGCTCTGTTTGGTCCTGGGTGGAGAGGGGACCGGGCTATCCAGGCTGGCCAAAGAAAAGTGCGATTTGTTATTACGCATCCCGATGTATGGGGAGGTCAGTTCGCTCAATGTCTCGGTTGCTGCCGGGGTCTTGCTTTATGAAGTTTTGCGTCGGCGCCAAGGAGAGTGAAAAAGAAACTCCATTTCCAGGCCGAAGATCGTAAAAGAAACATTACAAATAGATTGCTGCTTCATAACATGACGACGCGCGAACCAACAGAATTATGTAATTAAACCAGCTATCTATGGGAAAGAAAAAGGATTTGCCTTGACGGTTGTAATGGCCTGTTGTATAATGATGAATAAATAAAGAAGATGTAATCTTTTATTTGTCTGGAGGCGATGCTGGTGGGGGCTAATCCTCAAAAGAACTATGAAGTTTATGATAATATGATGGATGAAGCAATTGTTGAAGCCGCCAGACAAGGCAATACCGCCGCGCAGGAGTACTTGATTAATAAGTATAAAAACTTTGTGCGGGCGAAAGCCCGGTCCTACTTTTTAATCGGAGCTGACCGGGAAGATATCATCCAGGAAGGAATGATCGGCCTTTACAAGGCGATCCGCGATTTTCGTCACGATAAGTTAGCTTCTTTCCGTGCCTTTGCCGAACTTTGTATTACGCGGCAGATTATTACGGCGATTAAGACGGCAACCAGGCAGAAACACATTCCTTTGAACTCTTATGTTTCCTTAAACAAACCGATTTATGATGAAGAATCGGACCGGACCTTGATGGATGTGATCTCAGGCAATAAAGTTACCGATCCCGAAGAGTTGGTTATTAGTAGGGAAGAGTTCGTGGATATTGAGAATAAAATGGGTGAGTTTCTCAGCGAGTTGGAATGGAGAGTGCTTGTCTCCTATCTTGACGGCCGCTCGTACCAGGAGATTGCCAAGGATCTGCACCGGCATGTTAAATCGATCGATAATGCGCTGCAGAGAGTGAAAAGGAAACTCGAGCGGTATCTAGAAAAACGGGAAGAAAGTAATTTTAAATAGAGGTTGACAACCAAGCAGTACTGTAGTATAATTAGTTTTGCGGTTTACGGAGGGGTTCCCGAGTGGCCAAAGGGGGCAGACTGTAAATCTGCTGCGTGAACGCTTCGAAGGTTCAAATCCTTCCCCCTCCACCATCATATAAATTATACCGCGGGGTGGAGCAGCTGGTAGCTCGTCGGGCTCATAACCCGGAGGTTGGAGGTTCAAATCCTCCCCCCGCAACCAACCGCCCTCATAGCTCAGTAGGTAGAGCGCATCCATGGTAAGGATGAGGTCATCAGTTCGAATCTGATTGAGGGCTCCATGAAAGAGAATAAGGTTGACGGAGAAAGCGTAGAAAGCTGAACCGTGAACCTTTTTTGTTCTTATTACAGTTTTTGCTCTTTCTAATATTGATTCTTTCAATTTAGCTTCGTCGGCCATGGCCCCTATTCGGATCGGCACAGCGGGCGCTTGGCCGGAAAACCGATGAGTTAGTCAGAAAACTAATGAGTTAGCTAGCTAGTTGCTGAGCAAAGATTGCAACCATTTTATAGAGGACGTGCAATGAAGAGCCCAGCTCGAATATGTTATAATTAGCCAAAGTATTCGTTTTGATCACGATTTTGAAGAGGTGTAAGTTATGATTGTAAAAAGAACGCAAGTGACAGCTACTAATGCCGGTCCTGGTGTAGAACGGAGAGTAATGGCTTCGGATGGAAGCTTAATGTTAGTTGAAGTTTCGTTTAAAAAGGGAAGCGTGGGCGAAGTCCATAACCATCCCCATGAACAGGTTTCTTATGTAGCAAAGGGAAGTATTGAATTACAGATTGGAGAGGAAAAGCAGGTCTTAAAAGCGGGGGACAGTTTCTACGTAGCTCCCGATGTGCCGCATGCTGTTGTCGCCTTGGAAGGGACAGTTTTGATTGATATTTTCAGCCCGCAACGGGAAGACTTTCGTTAAGATTAAATAATGTAAACATACCAACACCTTAAAGGGCTTTTTCTAGAGATAGATCTCTCGGAAAAGTCCTTTTATTATATTATTAAGATTGTTGTTCCGCACATTTTGTTACTAAAAACAAAAATGTGAACCCTGTTGCTTTTAGTGTAAAATAATGTGACCAATTCGTAAGCTGAATGCATTTTTCATTTTTGTGAGCTGTGTTATCCTTTTATTAGGAATTCATTTGAAAACTTTTACCTAGCCGGGGCTGAATGGTGTTTAAGGTGAAATGCCAAATCACACCATTAATTTACTGAAGGAAGGAGCCCGCGTTCGGATGAAATTAAGTTATACAACCCTTTCCGTTTGTAAACTTCCTATCTCAGCAGGGATATGAAGGGTTTTATAGTTTAGAATGGGAGCAGAGTGCGGCAGGATACAAGGGAGTATCTTTTGAGGAGCAAATAGAGAGTATTGTACAGTTGATGTGAAGACTGGAGGGGGAGAAATGTTGAGACTAAAATTTGAAGAAGTCCAAAACACACTGGAGAAGGTGTTGTATACGCGTAATTGCCCGCCCGAACATGCGCGTAAGGTCTCCTATGAAATGGCGCGTAATTCTTTGGAAGGGACTTACACCCATGGGGTTAACCGTTTTCCCCGTTTGATTTGGAATATTGATGAAGGAATTGTCAATGTAGAAGCAAAACCGGTACTGGTTAACCGTTTCGGCGCTTTAGCAAATTACGATGGCAAGCTTGGGCTTGGGATCACGAATGCCTGGTTTTGTATGGAACAGGCCATTGCGCAGGCTAAAGAGTATGGAATTGGGCTGGTGGCCTTGCGTAATACAAACCATTGGATGAGGGCAGCCACATACGGCTATCAGGCTTGTGCCCAGGGCATGGCCGCTATTTGCTTTACGAATACGATTCCCAACATGCCGACCTGGGGTGCAATAGACTCCCGGATCGGTAATAATCCTTTAGTGATGGCTTTTCCACGGGAAAAGGGTGATGTCGTGGTCGATATGTCGATGTCCCAGTTCTCCTACGGTGCTTTGGAGTTGGCGCAGTTAGAAGGGAGGCGGATGTCGATTGATGCTGGTTATGACGAGGCGGGGGAGCTAACCCGTGACCCGTCACAAGTTTTAAAGACCAGACGCATCTTGCCCACTGGTTATTGGAAGGGAGCGGCTCTCTCCGTTGTCATGGATTTATTAGCCGGCGGTCTCGCCTTAGGGAATACCACGGCGGCGCTCGGACGTTTGGGGGGGGACGAACATGGTGTTTCGCAAGTCTTTATTGCGATTAATATCCATAAGATTGCCCCGCCGGAAGAGGTCGAGCGGATCGCGGATGAGGCGGTGCGGGATTTACTATCTTCTCGACCGATTCGTGAAAACGGACGAATTGTTTATCCCGGAGAGAGAAGCAAAGAAATTCGGGCGGAGAATTTAAAGGCAGGTATACCAATCGACGAGAGAATCTGGGCGACGATCACCTCTTATTTATAAGAGGTGATCGCGGGTCCTTTTGCAAGTATCCTCTTTCTTGAGTGATAATCCTTTGCCAGATGGGGGAAGATGGCCGGCTGATGAAAGCTATTTTCGCTTCTGAAACTTTAGCGCTATTTCGCCGCCTACAATTATGTTTTAATCTGAAATGCCGCATCGAGCTGGAGAGCGCCCCTAATGAAGGGTTTTCTGTAACAGTGATTATCCCGTAGGCTGAAGTGTCGGCGGATGGGTAAGGCTGTTGCCGCCATGGGACGGTTTCTGTGGGATAAGGGCTGAACCGTTTAATCTTTGCCATAGTTAAATGGTGAATGGTTGATTTTTGCAATTCTTTAATCCTGAGCGGGAGGATTTTGTAATTATTAAGAGAATAATTTCATACTTAAGGGAATTGCATAATTGTTGAAACATGATCCGAAACAAGCTGTCGGCTTGTTACTCACCTGACTCTCCACCTTATTATGCGATTCCTTAATTTGCGTTAATATAAACCTGTGACAAGGGAGGATTAAAATTGGCAAAGCAAAAATTTGAACGGACAAAACCGCACGTCAACATTGGTACCATTGGTCACGTTGACCATGGTAAAACCACCACTACAGCCGCGATCACCCTGGTGCTCTCGAAGG
>JAAYGU010000133.1 GCA_012727535.1 Bacillota bacterium
GGATATGAGTGAATACCTTCAGTGGCAAGAAGAGCAAAAACAAATTAATGATCAAAGCAATATTGCGTATATCAGATAAGCTTATTGATAACTGAGGAATTTACACACTAATCTGGACTTGATCCTGCGGAAAGTGATAAAATAGTAGTTTGCTTCTTATATTATATAAAACAGTGACCGCCAGACAAGAGTCATCTGACCTTCTCGCTGATCGTCTTTTTCAGTGTCGGCTTCCTTCAATCATAGTAAATAATGACTTTAATTCAGTATTATAACCAACATTAGAAAATAAAGCAAGCCTCTGGTCGTCATTTTTCGGGGGGGAAGTTCTTCCAAACAATGATTCGCTGGGAAGTTGTTACGGATTCTTCTTTTTCCTCTTGAGGCATCAGTTTTGTGTTCTCCTCGGTACTGGTCTGCTGCCCATTCATTTGTTCATCTGTAGTCTGTTCCTCCTTTAGTTGCTCATCGGTTGCTTGGGCCTCGATTGTTTGGTCCTTTGTTTCTTCTACCGCTACTTCATCTTCGCTTGTTTCCGGTTCTAACTGGAGAGGCGCTTCGTCGGCGGTAGGCTGGATCGGTGTTTCTTCTTCCTGCGGCGGATACGAGGCGACGGAGGGATCAGAGGTCACCTCTTCAGGTGCAGGCGTAAAAGGGTAGGTCCCTTCCCCAGGCGGTTCGTTATTGATAAATTGAGCGGGGTCGAGTTCCGCAGGGGGCTCTTCGTAAACCGGATAGTTTGTGCCGTAAAGCTCCGGCGACTTCATCTTTTCTAATTGGGCGTAATACTCCTCCCACTTCGCTCCCAGATCGATCGATGAATTATACCAACCAGCCCACGGATCATTAGTACTGAATTGCTGGGGATAATTAACCGTTTGGAATTTAGCCGTATTATCTAAATAACGCTCTAATTCGCTCTTCTCGTGCTCATTGTTTTCCAGCCCGAAGCGTTTATCATCCATCTAATCACCTCATCTGGATTTTTTTCGCGTTGTCCTCTCCCCGGCACACTCTTATCAGAAAAAGAAGCGGGATATCTTTCTTCTCCAGTGCGCCGAGGGTAATCGCCATGGTGCAGACAACGCAAAAGCTTATCTCTTAATACTATGCACTTAAAACATATTTTGTTCATAAAATATGACTGGTGCTTCGGTTTTAGAAAATAATTATCAAGGAGGATTTTTGATGTTGACCCAAGACTTTAATCGCGAGTTCATCCTTTCGCAGCTTCTTGATCTCTCAGAGTTTCCGATACTCTTAAGTACCGAAGGTTTAGAGATCGCTCTCCGGATCGCCCAAAAAATCGTAGAAATCTTTCAAGCGCAAAAAAGGCTTTATATTTGTGGTCTTAAAAACTACCAGTATCTCACCCAGGATTTGGCGGAGTCCTTTTACTCCGGTCTCATTATGAACCGGCCGGCCTTACCGGTACACTTTATCGAGAATCTTACCGGGCAGGAATCCCTTTCTTCAGCATTGGGTAATCAGGAAGGAGAAGGTAACGGGCTATTAATTGTCGCCGGGGAGCATGCCCAACTCGCGGAAGTCTTGCTCAAAGAAGCAAAAGCCCTAAAACTCTTCACAATGGTCTTTTGTGGATATCCTCCACTCAAAACCGAACATCCGGAGATCCTTTTTTACCTACCGGGGCTCAGCCGCCCCCGCTTAAAAGAGTTATTCTTAATGTTGGGGCATATTATCTGTACTTTAGTCGAATCGACCCTCTACAGCAATAGTTTTTAAAAGCAATAAAAAAAGCCCTGTATAGGGCTTTTTTTATTTATAGTTATCCTTCTTCTCCTAGTTGTTCTCTTTGCTCTCCGCAATGATTTGTTCAACTTGGTTGGCTGGAACTTCCTCATAATGATCAAATTCCATGGTAAAGTCGCCGCGGCCTTGGGTGATCGACCGGAGATCAATCGAATACTTAAACATCTCACTGAGTGGTACATGGGCTTTGATCACTTGATTGCCGTTTTCTGGATCCATCCCCAAAATCCGACCCCGCTTTTTATTCAGATCACCAATGATATCACCCATATACTCTTCCGGAACAATAACGGTGACATTCATTATGGGTTCCAAGAGAATCGGGTTCGCATCCATAAATCCTTTTTTAAAGGCCATTGAAGCGGCAATCTTAAAGGCCATTTCCGAGGAGTCAACGCTATGATAGGAACCATCATAGAGTGTCACGCGGACATCCACGACTGGATACCCCGCCAGGACTCCTTCATCCATGGTTTCCCGCACCCCTTTTTCCACCGCCGGGATGAATTGGCGAGGTACAGCGCCACCAAAGATCTTATCAACAAACTCGAATCCGCCACCGGCCGGTAACGGCTCGATCTCCAACCAAACATGTCCGTATTGGCCACGACCACCGGATTGTTTCTTGTGTTTCCCTTCGACTTTAACCGTTCCTCTAATGGTTTCTTTATAAGGAACTTTCGGGTCTTTGAGTTCTACCTCGGTTCCGAATTTCTTCAGTAATTTACTGATGATCACTTCCAGATGGAGATCGCCTAATCCGGAAAGCAGTAATTCATTGGTAATGTTATCTTTCTCGACCTTGATCGTGGGATCTTCGTCCAACAGACGATTCAATCCGCTGCTGATCTTCTCTTCATCGCCTTTACTCTTTGGCACGACGGCCATTGTCAATTTGGGTTTGGGGAAATCCATTTTCTCCAAGAGCAGAGGTTTGTCTTTTGCACTCAGCGTATCACCGGTTGCCGTCACTTGCAGCTTCGCAACCGCCCCGATATCGCCGGCAGTTAAAGCGGAAACAGCAATTTGATTCTTCCCTTTAATTAAAAACAACTGTCCGACCCGCTCTTCTTGATTCTGTGAAGCATTCCAGATTGAAGAGTCTGATTTGACCGTCCCAGAAAAGACCCGGAATAAAGTTAGTTTTCCCACAAAGGGGTCAGCCATGGTTTTAAAGACTAAAGCGCTCGTCGGACCGTTCGGGTCGGCTTCAAGGGTGATTTCTTCATCCGTCTTTGAATTAACCGCAGTCTCTAGTTGGGCTTCCGCCGGCGAAGGCAGACTGCTCACAATCTTCTCCATTAATTGCGTAATTCCACTATTCTTCGTGGCCGAACCACAGAGGACCGGGATGATCTGGTTGTCGATTGTTCCCCGGCGAAAACCGGTGATCACCTCTTCTTTGGTCAGCTCTTCACCTTCAAGGTATTTGGTGAGTAAATCATCATCCGTCTCCGCGGCCGCCTCAATCAGTTGTTGATAATACTCTTCTACTTCATCTTTTAATTCAGCTGGAATCTCCGCTTCTTTTCCGTCAATATAAGCTTTCCCATTAATAATATCCACGATCCCTTTGAAGCTATCCGCCGCCCCAATCGGAATCTGTAGAGGAATAACCCGTTGTCCATATTTTGCTTTTAAACTCTGTAGAACCTGATGGAAATCCGCGTTCTCGCGGTCCATTTTATTAATGAAAACGATCCGAGGCAGATCGCACTCGTCTAAATAGCTCCAGACTTTTTCTGTGCCAACTTCTAAACCACTAGCGGCACAGATTACCACTACTCCGGCCTCTGCCACTCTAATTCCGCTTTTTACCTCACCGACAAAATCAAAAAACCCGGGAGTGTCGATCAGGTTAATTTTATGTCCGTCAAATTCTACCGGGGCTAAGGCAGTATTGATCGAAATTTTCCTTTTGATCTCCTCCGGATCATGGTCTAAATGAGCCGTACCATCATCTACTTGCCCAAAACGGTCAATCGCTTTGGTATTATAAAGCATTGCTTCAGCTAACATTGTTTTTCCGCATCCGCCGTGACCTACAAGTACGATGTTTCGAATTTTGTCGACACTATAATTCTTCACAACAAGCCCTCCTCGATTTACACAAAATCACATACTTTAACTTTTATTCTACTATCTTTAAGTATTTCCTCCCTAGGATAAATTTTTTATCTTTCTTTGCTCTGTTTTAACTTTAGGAATATTTTAAGGTGTCTTTTCAGCCGTCAAACCATACCTGATACCGGCATGGTATCTCTTACTATTCTTGTAAAGCTAAATAAAGGGATATTTTGGGCAAACTAAGGATACAATATTATATGGTAGATGACCGGCTGAACGAAGACTAAATTTTACCCCCGTCAGTCCACAGACTGGCGTCGGTAAAAGGAGGTCGAGCAAAGAGCGGTGGCGGCCCAGGTTAAGGTTTAACCGGTTGGCTATCGGTCGGCGCGAAGGTCTTAACGATTTGGCTTTATGATACTCTGGTGTTGTAAGGTTGAGTCGTTCGGGCTGAGTCAAGAGCCTTGTTTTTGCTTCTAGGATCAGTGAGTTACGGTAGCACGGTCTGGTTCGAACAAGTAGAAACACGGTTCGGGCAAAGGTTAACCCGGGTTCTGAAAGCGAAAGAGGATCGCTTTTCGGCGGTTCAGTAGGGATCTTGGTTAGCCGGCGTTAAGGTCGGAATCATCACCCTCGAAGCCCGGAGGAGCTCCTCCGGGTTAATTCTGATAGCTTTCCAGGATTAATAATTTTTCCTTCGTCTCCTCACAAACTATCCCCCGCCCGCAGGTCATTGACCTCTTCGGCCGGGAGCTTTCCGATTTTGACCGGAATGACCTGTTTAAGCGGGCCTGGTCGCTCCGGGCTTCCCGCGTATACCCCGATTTCATCTCCGTAGATGCCGATAAACTCCTTTTCCCGACAGTCTGGGCAGAGGGCAAAGAATTCCTTGCCGAGCTCGACCTCAGTCGGTGAGATTCTTTTTAGTTCCCAGCCGTCTTCAATTAAAGTATCTAACATTACTTCCCATTGGTCATGGCGGATTGCTTCTTCGGCCGCCTCTTCATGACGGCAACTGGCGTAAAAGGAGATGAGTCGCATGTTAAAAGGCGTTTTACTTATCCCTAACAGCGGAAGGAACGGATTTCTTCCGGAATCATACACCACATAAAGTGCACCAAGTATGAAACCGAGCAGTAATACCAACCTCAGTCTTTTCACGGTTAATCCCCCCGCCTTCCCATTTTATGTTAATTTACCCATCTCCCCCTTTTCTTATACTACCGCTACCAGTGATCGTTAAACTTATAAAAAAAGCAAAATGCCTTTTGCGACATTTTGCTTTTTAAGCTGACATTGTTTGCTTCATTTATGTGCAGATTTCCGAAAAACATTACTTTAGCAACCAAACCACTGATGATGCAATCATGTGCCCGGCTCTTCAACGAGTTCAAAGTTGGCATAAACATTTTGCACATCATCATGCTCTTCCAAGGCCTCGACCAGTTTTAAAAGACTTTCAGCTGTTTCTCCACTAACTTCCACTGTATTTTTGGGAAGATAAACTAGCTCAGCACTCTCCATCGCAAGCTTACCTTCTAAATAATTCCTGACCTTCTCCAGTTCGGCTGGTTCCGTGATAATTTCAAAATAATCATCTTCAATACTTAAATCTTCCGCTCCAGCTTCCAGGGCCAACTCAAAAAGCTGATCTTCATCAAGCTCGACGGCCTCTTTCAGGGCAGTAATTAGGCCTTTTGGTTCAAACAGCCAGGCCACGCAGCCGCTTTCCCCCAAGTTACCATTGTTACGGGAAAAGATATACCGCATTTCACTGGCCGTTCGGTTCCGGTTATCAGTCAAGACCTCGACTAAAATCGCCACCCCACCAGCACCGTACCCTTCATACATGATCTCCTCATATTGTTCACTATCGCTGGCGCCTAAGCCGCGCTTAATCGCCCGCGCGATATTATCATTAGGCATATTAACCTCTTTCGCCTTTTGGATTGCCAGCCGCAGTCGGAAGTTTAGATCCGGATCTCCACCCCCGGCTTTGGTGGCAACAATAATCTCCCGCGTCACCTTTGTGAAAGCCTTTGCTTTTTGTGCATCCGTCTTTTCTTTCTTCCGTTTAATATTCGACCATTTAGAATGTCCAGCCATTTTCTTCACCTCAAAACATTTGTCTACCTTATAACATACGGAACCATCAACCTTACATGCGAAACATAGCAACAAAACACTTTGTCACGTTATTCGGCTTAATCCTCAGATTGATCTCAATATTTATTATATCAAGAGTCGTGCAGAATGAAAAGCTCGTTTTATAAGGCTATTTCCCTCTCTAGTTCCGAAAGGGAGAAAAAGCCGCCAGTTCAGACATTTTTTTCAACAACAGGTAGACCAACATCCCAATGAGTAGGTAGGCCAGCAAGGCCAGCACCGGCTCCTCCAAAAATAAAAAAAAGTCGTAAAGGCCATGCCAGAAGATTGCCACCCCACAGGCCATGACAAAACGGCTAAACATCCTTACCCCAGATAAACCGGCCGTTAAAAAGTATCCTCCCCAACCGGAGAAGGCGGCATGAGCTAAACAGGCAATTACCGCCCGCCAGATTCCAACCTCAAAACCTAAAGCCTCGGTATAAAAGAGGTTTTCTAAGACCGAAAACCCCAGCCCAACCGTTACGCCATATACAATCCCGTCCACTGGTTCATTCAATTCCTTTTTGGGATAAACCACGAACGCTAAAAGCAGAAACTTTAAACCCTCTTCGATCAGACCGACAAACAAGAAGGAATAAAGTAAGAGCGATAAGAGATTTCCTCCGCTTCTAGCTGCCGTTAGTCCTTCTTTACCGAGGAGTTCAAGACTACCGGCCGGAATCACCATCAGCATCCCTCCGATAAAGGTTTTGGCGATTAATTTTTTTGGTTCCGGTTCGTATTTATCCCGCCGGTAAAAATAGGCCAACCAGAGCACGCCTGGGATAATTGAGACCATGAGTAAAGCAAGCGACATTTAAGTTCCCCCTTTACAAAACATGGCCTTATTA
>JAAYGU010000134.1 GCA_012727535.1 Bacillota bacterium
AAGGAAGTGATTCCCTTGAACGAAACAGTAATTGTTATCGTCCGCGGTCTAATCGGTTTTTTCAGCCTATTCCTCTTTACCCGAATCTTAGGTAAACAGCAAATGAGCCAGTTAACCTTCTTCGATTATGTGTTGGGGATTACGATTGGTTCGATTGCCGCGACTCTCACCACCGCCTTAACTAGCCGCGCCTGGTTGCACTGGGTCGGACTTGCTACCTGGTTTTTAGTCGTGCTCCTCTTACAGTTTATCACTTTAAAATCCCGTCCCCTGACCAAAGCAATCGATGGTGAACCGGTGGTCGTGATTATGAACGGCCAGATTATGGAAGACGCGATGCGCAAAGCCCGGTTTCGAATCTCTGATCTCCTGGAACAACTGCGCAAAAAAGATGTGTTTGATCTCTCCGAAGTTGAGTTCGCGGGCTTAGAGATTGATGGGCAAGTCTCTGTCTTGAAAAAATCACAATATTTACCGGTCACACCTCATGACCTCGGGCTCCCAACGGTGTATAAAGGGATGAGCACTGAGTTGATCTTTGACGGTCAGGTCGTCGAGCAAAACCTGAAACAACTAAATCTCGATCGCGCCTGGTTGGATGAGGAACTAAAGAAGCAGGGGATCAACGACCCCTCAGAAGTGTTTTTAGCTTTACTGAACACCCAAGGAAACCTGTTTATCGATAAATATCAGGATGGGGTCGGCAAGACGGTGGATATCAGCGATTATCCGGGTCCTAATTAGGAGGTAGGTGTGGTGCGCAGACTACTTTTTTACCTGGTACCCAGTCTGTTTTTGCTCAGTTCGGTTCTGGTCATGCTTAGCGGCTCCTATATAAAAAAAGCCGGCGGAACAGATGATCAGGTCCTCTACTATCTGGAAGCGATCAAAAACGAAGTCACCAGCGGGCAGTGGGAAGCAGCCGAGGAAAACCTGGAAAATCTTAAACTTGTCTGGAAAAAAGTATTACCCAAACTTCAGTTTAGTATCGACCGGGAAGAGGCGATTCAGATCAATATACGCTTAGCCCGCCTGCAAGGCTATCTGGCCGGGTGTGATCCGGCCACCGCCCTCGCCGAATTATATGAGATCAACGAAAGATGGCATAATCTGACGGAGTAGACTGATGCCCGCCGTGTTACGGGTTAAGCAAAGAGCACTATTAATCCATTCCCCATTATTACTTTCCATAATAGTTGCTCCCGCTGTCCTCCCTCCACGCAAAGGGTGAGGAAGAGTCGTAGCCAGGTGAAGAGCAAGGAGCCTGCCCGGCTTAGAGCGAAATTAAGATGATCGGAAACACAACTAATAAATAGACTAAAGTCGTTGTGATCAGAGAAGCCATCGGGAGATGATAGTTGATGTTGTTTATTTTGGCTGCGACCACGGCATTTATCGCCGTCGGCGCTAGGGAAAGAATACAGACCGTCCATAAAACTTTAGCATCGGAAATTACCAGCCTTCCCAGCAGAAGGGTGAGGGCTGGGGTTAAAATGAACTTAATTCCTAAAAGTTCCATTGTCTTCAGGTAATAGTCCTTCATGGCTGCAAAATCCATGGCATAACCGATCGGTAAAAGCGAAGTCCAGGCGCTTAAACGAATTAATAAATCAACTAAAGACTTTACCGACTGCGGCCGCGGTAACCCGGTTACATTCACCAGCAACCCGATTAAAACTCCCAGCACCGGTAGTTGCGTGCGGTTTAAAAACAGATTTTTCCATGATACCCTCCCCTGCAATAAGGAACTCCCTTTCTGGTAAAAATACTGCGCCAAGGGGTACCCGACAAGGTAGATCACAAAACTATTGAATAGCATGATTAGTCTTCCCAGCACATACCCCTCCTCCCCGAAAAGGAGGTAAACGGAGAGCAACCCAACAGTACCCCGGTTCGAAAGCATTGAGGCCAGTATATAACTACCCTGTTCTAATGGGTTAGTAAAGCGCTTTTTTACCAATATAAATGCTAAGATCCCTGGAACAACCTGCATTATAACCCCAAGAATCGGTAGCCATATTAAATCCATGTTCAATTTCATACCCCAAATACTCAAAACTCCCAGCAAAGGAAAGAAGAGATAAATATTGCACTTCATCAAATGATCAACCGTTTTGGGCTTCAGTCTTCTCCAACGCTTCAACAGATAACCGGCCAGCAGAGGAAGGAGTAATTCCAGGAATAAAGATAGCAATTTCTCGACTACAAACATTGATTTGATTCACCACTCTCAAGATTGTTAGGACTTGAATCGTTGACGATTTACTCGATTTTTTCCTTAAACTTTTTTCATCCTCACTCTTAACCCATTTCCCCATCCTCACTTGATGTTAATCTTCGGTCGCAATGCTTCATTTCATCTTACCAAACTTTTTCATGTTTTCCAATTAACCAACCACCCCACCCTTTACTCGCCTTAAAACTTGACAAATAATCTGTCACTACCTACAATTTAGGTAACAAACCATGTTTTGGTTTAATAGGTGAGCTTGGAATTTTTTATTACAGTAATTGTCCGACAATCTGTTAAGAAACCGTCCGCAATGCGGAAAGACTTTTATCCTAAAAGTCTGTGCGTTTAAGTATAAGTCCTAGCAAAAAAGAGAGTATAACTAAAAAGGAGGAGACATTATGAATTTAACCCAACGCGCAGCCAAACTTTTACACGATTTTAAAGGAGACAATTATCTTTTCGGCCTGAATGTACTTGACCGGAGCGGTGAGTTGGCCGCCGGTTTCGGAGAAACCGCACTGGTGATCAGTAATACTACTCGCCTGAAACCCGTGGCCGAGCAAGTAGTTGCCTCCTTGGAGAAACATGGAGTAAAACTAGCCGGCGGTAAGATTGTGCCGGGTGCCGGTCCAAACAGCCCGCGTGAAGATGTGTACCGCCTTGAAACCTATATTTTACACTTTAAACCGGATTGTATCATCGCAATCGGTGGCGGCAGCACTCTTGACGCCGCGAAAGCCGCTAATTTCCTGGCTGCTTTGGGCGAATATAACCCAGAGATCGATCCTTATTTCGGTACCGGATTGGTCACCGAGGCTCTGCAGAAAACCGACAAAAAACTACTACCCCTGATCGCGATCCAGACCGTCGCCAGTTCGGGCTCGCATCTGACCAAATACTCCAATATCACCGACCCGGTAGCTGGACAGAAAAAACTGGTCGTCGATGAGGCAATCATCCCAACCAAAGCGATCTTTGACTACAAAGTCACGGAAAGTATACCGCTTGACGTGACAATTGACGGAGCGCTGGACGGAATCGCCCATTGTCTAGAGGTTTTCTATGGAGTTAATGCTTCCCAGTACGACCGGGTTAAAGAAATCGCCGAGGTAGCAATCGAATTGATTGTTGAATACACCGGCCGCCTTGTCAAAAATCCGCACGACCTAGAAGCAAGAGAGGCCTTGGGCTTGGCGACCGACCTCGGTGGTTATGCGATTATGGTCGGAGGGACAAATGGTGCCCACCTCACCAGCTTCTCCTTGGTTGATGTCACCAGCCACGGTCGGGCGTGCGGGATTATGAACCCTTATTACACAGTCTTCTTTGCCCCGGCCATCGAGGCACAACTCCGGGTGGTTGGTGATATTTTACGGAGAACCGGTCACCTCAATCAAGATCTAAACCAACTGCACGGACGGGAACTCGGTCTGGCGGTGGCCGAAGGAATGGTCGCTTTCAGTAAGAGTATCAATGCCCCGACCACCCTAGCGGAACTCCCCGGCTTTAGCGAAGAGCATATCGAACGGGCTCTGGCGGCAGCCAAAGATCCTCAACTGGATATGAAACTGAAGAACATGCCGGTGCCGTTAAACGCCTCTCTGGTTGACGAGTATATGGCTCCCATTTTAGAAGCAGCTAAAACCGGTGATTTCAGTCTGATTAAGAATATGGAATAGGTTGGTTAGAATACTATGAGCGATCCGGTCGCGCTCCATCAGTGCTAGCCGGGCTTTCTCCATCTATGGATTTAAGTAATTGCCTAAGTGGTCGATTTGACCATAATTAGGCAATTCCTCCATTATAAGCTTACCGTGTGGAAAAGGAGGAAATAATATTGATGCAGACCGTTTCCGCTAATTTAGGCGCTCTGACTGTAGAACTCCACTTGCCAGAAGCTACTGAGATCATTAAAATGAACAAACCAAGCACTTTATCTGAACCGGCAGCCATGATTAAAGCGGCTCTAAAAGCAACGTCGGCCGGACCAAGCCTTGAGCAGGTAATTCAGGAAAAGTTAAAAACTAACCCGGAGCCTAAGGTCGTAATCGTTATCTCCGACAATACCCGCCCGGTTCCTTACAGCGGAGAAAACGGTATTCTGTGGCCGGTTATTGAAGAACTGTTGGCCCAGGGGATTAACGCCAAGCAAATTCTGATCCTCGTCGCCACCGGCACGCATCGCCCTGTGACCATGGAAGAACTCCGCTTAATGCTTGATCCGCGAGTGTTTGCGGCGGAGATCCCCATCCGGAACCACGACTGCGAAGACCAGGAGAATCTGGTCTACTTAGGGGAAACTCGCCGGGGGACGAGAGTTCATATCAATAAATACTACATGGAAGCCGATCTGAAAATCCTGACCGGATTGGTCGAAAGCCATTTCATGGCCGGAGCCTCCGGCGGTCGTAAGTCGGTCTGTCCCGGACTGGTGGGGAAAGAGAGTACCTATATTTTTCACAGTGCCCCAGTACTCGCTTCGCCTCTAGCCCGTGACCTTGTGCTAAGTGATAACCCCTGCCATGAAGAGGCTTTGGAAGTAGCGAAGAAAGCCGGGGTCGATTATATCATCAACGTCACTTTAGACCAGGAGTTTAATCTCACCGGGGTCTTTGCCGGTGAACTGGAAGCCGCTCACCGGCAAGCCGTAAAACACCTCAAGTCTTACGTGGCAATCCCCTTAAATAAGGAGTATGATATTGTCGTTACCCACGCCGGTTTTGTCGGACTCAACCACTATCAAGCGGCCAAAGTCGGGGTCGTCTCGATTCCTGCTTTGAAAAAAGGAGGCCGGCTAATCATCGTGGCTAATACCACAGATCAGGACCAGATCGGTAATCCGACGTACCGCACGATGATCCATTTGCTGAAAATGATCGGCGCGGAGAGATTTAACCAGCTGATCCTCTCACCGGATTGGGTCTTCATCCCCGACCTATGGCAAGCGCAGATGTGGACCAAACTTTTTGCGAAGATTCCGCCGGAGAATTTAATCTATTTTAGCCCGTCCATGTCGGCTCATGATTACCATATTTTACCGTGCCGGGACGGCAATCTATACTTACCGCCGGAGCAACGCTACGGCGGAGACCTAGCTTCGATCCCTATGGTGGTAACAGCTGCGGTCACTGAGGAAGTAGAGCGGATCAGGAAGGAAGAAAAACGCGAAGCCACGATTGCTTACTTAGCCGATGGCCCGTATGGCATTCCTTTTATTCCTGAAGCAGACATCTAACAAAACTTATTAGGATTAAATCTAATTACGCCGGTCCTTAGTTCATGGTCACCCTTCTTTAGTGGGTGTTAACAAGGAAGCCGCCTGCACGCAAGGCGGCTTCATATTATCTCGGACTAGCTTGAAAAGATCAATTTTTAACCAGTCTCTATGCTTATATCCCCAGATTTCTACAGAATTGCTGAATAGGTACAGAGTCTATTTTATCCGACCGGATTATTATTCAGCATCACTGATCTGCTCTAGTTGAGCGCGGTCCAAAATCTCAATCTTTCGCTGACCTTTTAGCGCGATTAGTCCTTGCTCTTGCCAAGCAGTTAGTTTTCGGCTTAAAGTTTCCTGGCTCATCCCAAGTTGCGAAGCAAAATCCCCTTTGGTCATCCCTAAAAATACTTGGTTTTTCCCGTCGGACATGGTGAGTAACGCACCGGCTAAACGTTGTTCCACTGTGTTTAAGTTGAGGGTTTCGATCAGCTTTTCCGCCTTCTCCAGGCGCTCGCTCAATTCTTCCATAACCTTAAAGGCAATCGAAGGATATTTCTTCATTAATTCCTTTAGCTTTGCTCCTTCGATCAGGCACATAGTCGAAGTTTCCAGAGCCTGAGCATTATCGGTCAGCGGCAACTGGCTAAACAGAGAAAGCTCACCCATAAACTCGCCGGGTCCGAGCACTCTGATTACTTGCTCCTTCCCACTAGCACTGAGCCTTGAGATCTTAACCCGGCCAGTATGCAATACGTAAAGCTTTCCCCCGCGGTCCCCCGCCATGTAAACCAGTTCACCCTTTTTGAAAGTTTGCGCCCTGGTAATCGCGGCGATCTCCAGCATTTCGTCTTTAGTTAGGTTATTAAAGATCGGGACAAGCGTAATACAATTTTTAGGTTCTTCCGACCGGCAGTTGCAGTTACCATGCACTAAAAATCCCTCCCTGCTTGACCAGTGTCGGGTCGATCTCTTTTATAGTAAGGGATGCTTTAAGGTATCGACCGGCGCATAATCATCGGTTAAAAGTGGACCTCCAGTCAACCATTCTTCCTGAAAAAACAGCGGATCATCGACCATGACCGGCGTGAAGGAAGGAACATCCTCGGCGATCAATTTTGCCGCATATAACTCCTCCGCCCGCTTTTGCCAGACCGCTTTCGGACGGTAGTGTGGATCCAAGGTGGCGATCAAGATAATGTTCTGTTCAGCAATATCCTCCACTCCAAACCAGCCGTAAACGGGAAAGATATAGTACTGTGGGGGCCCGCTTTGGGTAACCACAAGCTGGTGATATAAGGTGTCCTTTTTATAAAGCACCTCGTTCCGACCGACAGGCGAATGCGCAGCGCCGGATCGCCACATCATAATCAAAAACGCCATCACGATTAAAAAGAGGATTAAAGCTGCTCTGGAAGTCCACACCAGCCGAGGCGTTGAGGTAGCGCTTGGGCTAACCGTTTTCCGGAAAAAGATTAAGCAGGCCAAAAGAAGCAGGATTAATCCTAAAGCGTGGATAATATTTCTCACCCCGGTCAGCGGAATCAGAAAAAAGGAAGTGACTAAGGTACCAATTACACTGCCAATACTGGAACTGCAGATAAACGACCGGCGGTATTCCCGAGGTTCGCCAAATTTTGGCTGGCTAACTTGACCGCATACGGAGAAACTGTAGCCAAAAGAATACTGGGGAGAAAAAAGAAAGCGAAAGCCGCCAGGAGTGAACCGGCTCTCGGTTCCAACTGTCCACAGAAATAATTAACCCGGCTCGTCCAAAAGGGGAGAAAACCAATGAAAGTTCCGGCAACCGCTAAAATAATACCAATCACTAATAGATCAGGGAAGCGATCGGCGATCCGTCCGCCCACATAATACCCGAGGGTCAGGGCGGCCATCACGACAACGATCAGAGAGCCCCAAATATAAATCGAGCTCCCAAAGGTTGGCGCCAGAATCCGGCTCCCCACCATCTCTAAGGCCATTAATACAGCTCCGCTTAAGAATACGGTCAGCGTCAGCACGGAATCACTCTCCTTTGTCTGCAATGCGTAACAATGAATTACCACTATATTCTCCCTACTGAGTCCTTTTCCTCTTGGGTCGATTCATTCCTTTCACCAATTTAAAATGGGGTTTGCGAAAGCAAACCCCCTTCCCTTATACCCTTTGTTTTACCTGGCCGATTAGCCCCGCCGGGTGTTTGGTCTCATTTTCCACTCCGCACCGGTTATTTACTCAATACGTTTCACATCATAACCGGCCTCTTCCACCGCTGCTTTGAGTCTCTCCCCCTCTACTTCCGCAATTAACTCCAAGACAGCTGTTTTCGCCTCTAAGTCTACGGTAACCGACTGAACACCCTCTACTGTCTGCAATGCTTCCTGGACCCGCTTGACACAATGCCCGCAACTCATTCCTTCAATAGTGAGTTTTTTTCTCATCCCCATCCTCCTTTTTTTCTCCAGTTTTTACCCTGTTATCGAAAGCTTAAGCTTAGCCAATGGCCGATTGTTTTCGGCAGATTAATTGAAGGCATAGGCATTCTCTCATGGTCCTTGACCAACTTCAACCACTAACAGCCAAAGGGATGCTTGAAAAGAGCAGACCGAACCGGCCAACTTAATGGTCAAACACAGGTCTAAAACCCCTCAGCCGCAAGGCATTAGTGACCACCGACACTGAACTTAAAGCCATTGCTCCGGCGGCAATCATCGGATTGAGGAGCGGACCGCCAAATAAATAGAGGAGCCCAGCAGCGACCGGAATCCCAATCGTATTGTAAGCAAACGCCCAGAAGAGGTTCTGTTTAATATTCCGGATCGTACTTTTGCTTAATTGAATCGCCGCCACGACGTCCCGGAGGTCGCTTTTGATCAAGACGATATCAGCCGACTCCATGGCGATGTCCGTCCCCGAGCCAATTGCGATACCGATATCCGCCTGAGCCAGTGCCGGCGCATCATTGATCCCGTCTCCGACCATCGCCACTTTTACCCCTTCCGCTTGGATTATTTTAATAGCATCCGCTTTGTCTTGCGGTAAAACCTCAGCCAATACCCGCTTGATCCCCACCTGCCGGGCAATCGCTTCCGCTGTCCGCCGGTTGTCTCCAGTCAGCATCACGACCTCCAGCCCCATCCGCCGGAGTTGGGCAATCGCCCGTTTACTACTGGGCTTCAGCACATCGGCCACGGCAATAATCCCTGCCAGTTGGTGGTCGACGGCAATGAACATCGGCGTCTTCCCTTCTTCCGCCAGACGGTCGGACTCTGCTTGCAAGGTAATGTTGATCCCCCGCTCGGTCAGTAGTTTTTTATTACCCAAAAGAATACTTTTTCCGGCCAGTGCCACTTCAATTCCGTACCCCGGTAGGGCCGTGAAACTTTCAACCGGCCAGAGCTCCAATTCCCTGGCCTCCGCTTCTTTAACAATCGCTGTGCCAAGGGGGTGCTCTGAACCTTTTTCCGCCGAAGCCGCCAAGCGGAGCAGTTCGTCCTGGTCGATTTCACCGGTGACTAGAAGATCAGTAACCTGCGGTTTTCCTTCGGTAATCGTTCCTGTTTTATCCAAGACGATCGTCTGCAGGCGGTGGGCGGTCTCGAGGGCTTCACCACTCTTGATTAAAACTCCAAATTCAGCGCCTTTCCCGGTCCCGACCATAATCGCCGTCGGCGTGGCCAGCCCCAGCGCACAGGGGCAGGCAATCACCAAGACAGTTATAAAGATGGTCAAAGCAAAAACCACCGACATTCCCGCTAAATACCAAGCGAGCCCGGAGAAAATAGCAATCAGAATCACGACGGGAACAAAGTGACCGGCAATAATATCGGCCAGTTTAGCAATGGGCGCCCTCGAACCCTGGGCTTCCTCCACCAATTTGATGATTTGGGCTAGAACCGTATCTTTGCCAACTTTCGTCGCCCGAAATTTGATCCTCCCGTTCAGGTTGATACTGGCACCGGTTACCGTACTGCCGACTACTTTCTCCACCGGAATACTCTCCCCGGTCAGCATCGATTCATCAACCGCCGTATGTCCCTCGATTACTTCCCCGTCAACCGGAATTTTTTCTCCGGGTTTGACCAGTACAATCTCGCCAACAACCACTTCTGCCACCGGGATTTCCACTTCTTTACCCTCACGAAGCACTGTCGCCGTCTTAGGAGCCAAACCCATCAGTTTTTTAATCGCTGCCGAGGTCTTCGCCTTACTAACTGATTCTAAATATTTACCCAGCATAATTAGGGTAATAATCATCCCGGCGCTTTCAAAATACAATTCATGGGCATATTCGGGATGGCCGGCCGTAATCTGGAATACCGCATAAACACCATAGATAAAAGCCGCACTAGTGCCGATCGCAATCAGGGAATCCATATTCGGCGCCCGTTGGAAAAGTTTACCAAACCCGATGGTATAAAAACGGTGACCGGCAATCAACACTGGGAGCACTAAGACCAGTTGGCTCAGGGCGAAGTTAAGTGGCTGCCGGTCTGGATGAAGCCAAGCCGGTAAAGGTAAACCCACCATCGGCCCCATGGCGATATAAAAGAGGGGGATGGTAAAAACAGCGGCAAGCAAGAAACGGGTCCACAGGCTTTTCTGCTCCTTTTCTTTCATCTCCTGCTCCCGAAGAACGGATTGGCCCGCTTCCGCCTCCACTACCTGATAACCGGCCTTGGTGATTGCTTCCTTAATCTCCGCTAATTCCGCCGTATCATATTCGACTTCAACCTTTTCCGTAGCCAGATTGACATGCACTCCAAAGACGCCTGCTACTTTACTAACACTTCGTTCTACCGCGCGTGCACAGGCTGCGCAGGTCATCCCAGTGACACGGAGTCTTTCTTTTTTCATTCTTTTCACCACCTCTTTGCTCTTGTCTGGTTATCTCTTCTGTCTCAACTTTTAGCCTTTTTTATACCGCCTCTCTTTTCCGCAGGACCAAGATAATTTCCCCACAAATAACCCCTTAAAATATAGCGTCTCGATGTTCGTTAAGTCTTCAGAAGTTTTTGTCTGTAATTCGATTCAGCCTGCCCATTCTTAAGTCCGGCGCTTTACCCCAGCGCGCCGGGGAGCATCCTTGCCACTCTATTTCCATTCTTGCTCCAACTTGCGCTAGGTTATCTGGCGTACCTCTCAATCAACTCCATCATCTCATCCACTTTCTCTTCACCACATCCTTCGGCAAAAGCCTGCTTTACGCAGTGCTTAATGTGTTCGCTGAGAATCTTGGAATTGGCTTTCTTCAGTAGGGCTTGTACGGCAAGGATTTGTTTGGCAATGTCAACACAATACCTCTCTTCCTCCACCATCCTAATAATCCCATTGATCTGACCATGCGAGGTTTTCAGCAGGTTCAAGACCTGTAATTTCTCCGTGGGTTCGATTGTGAACGCCTCCCCTCTCATAACTTATCCAAAGCCGTCGGCAGGATTCTCACCGCCGCGGGCGGAAGATCTCATATTAAGCTGAAAAAACGGACCGTGGCCTTATCTTACCCCACCCCCCGTGGGGTGGGGTAAGAATATTATACTCCTCCTACGGTAAAAGTCAAGGGAAACGGATATCTTTGTATTTATTTAGTACGCCATTTCAGCGGCCAATTACCTTAAGCGGGAAAATATGATATATTGGTTTAAAAGACCATCTCCCAACCGAAAGGAGCGGTTAGCCGTGTATTTTAAACTGATTGCTTGCGAAGTTCTAACCCGGGAAATCTGTGCCCTGATCGCCACCACCCCGCACGTGATTGACCCGGAATTCACTGATAAAGCCGCTCATGAGAATAGCGACCATCTCCGCACCGTACTACAGGCCAAGATTGATCAAGCCGCCCAAAGCGGGAAAAAATATGATGCGATTCTCCTGGCCTTCGGGCTGTGTGGTAATGCCACCGTCGGCCTAAAAGCCCGGGAGACTAAATTAGTCATCCCCAGGGCGCACGATTGCGGCACACTGTTTCTGGGGTCCAAAGAAAAATTTAAAGAACATTTTGCCGCCAACCCCAGCTTAGCTTATAGTTCAACCGGATACTGCGAACGCGGAGCTTCCTATCTCCGGTCCGAAACTCAGCCTGGGTCAACCTACGAGGATTATGTACGGCTTTATGGGGAAGAAAATGCTCAATACCTCTGGGAAACACTCCATCTCGCCTACCTGCGGGCCGGAGAAAAGGTTGTGTTTATCGAAATTCCGGAGACCAAGCATCTGGGCTATGCGGAAAAGTGCCGCCGCCAAGCCCTTGAAGAGCAGCGGGAATATCAGGAACTAACCGGGAGTACCAGATTGTTACGGATGTTGCTGTACGGTGACTGGCCGCCGGAAGATTTTCAGATTGTCGAACCGCACCAGGAAACGATCGGCCTCTATGACTGGGAAGAGATCATTGGGGTGAAAACTGTAGCGAAGGAAGAAAGTGAGGCATAACCATGAGCAGCTATACCATTACCATTCAACAACCGAACCGCCAACCACAAACCTTAACCGCTCCGGCCGGCCAAAATTTATTCAGCGTCCTACGAGAACATGGCCGGTTGGTGCCTTCCCCCTGCGGAGGCAAAGGCCTTTGTGGAAAATGCAAGGTAAAGATCAGTCACGGACCTCAGACCCTCAATGCCACTTTGGAGAGTGAAAGCTCTTTCTTATCCGTCGAGGAAGTAAAAGCCGGGTACCGGTTAGCCTGCCGTGTGTCAATCTCAGAAGATTTAACAATCGAGTTGCCCGCAGCCGAAACAGGTACCGCCCAAATTATGAGCGAGGGCGGCCACAATGTTCCCTTGAACCCGCTCCTCACCAGGCGGGTGCTCCAACTGCCAACTCCCGTGGTCAAGGACCAGACCGCTGATGTTGAACGGGTCGAGCAAGCGTTGGGGCTCCCTGGGTCGATCAAGCCGGAACTCTTTTCCGCCCTCCCTACTACCCTACGGGACGGCGGTTTCCGTCTCTCGGCGGTTCTCGCCGGGGAGGAAGTGCTCGCTTTAGAAGCCGGGACTAAAAGTGCTGCTGACGGGCTCTACGGTATAGCCGTCGACCTCGGGACTACAACCATCGTCGGTTATCTCCTAGATTTAACCACCGGTCGGCAACTGGATACCTATGCCGCTTTGAATCCGCAACAGCGCCACGGCGCCGATGTGATCTCGCGGATCGATTATACACTCGAACACGAACAGGGCCTTTCAGAACTGGCCCAACTAGTCAGAGCGGAATTCAACAAAATGATTGCCTACTTTAGCCGGAAAGATCCGGCCTTAGCTTCAAACATCTATCAACTGGTGGTCGTCGGTAACACGATTATGATGCATCTCTTAGCCGGTCTGGAAGTTAAAAACATTGCAGTCTCGCCCTTTATTCCAGTCGTGACCCGGGATTTTACCTACCAAGCAGCAGAACTCGGCCTTGAGATTAATCCGCGGGGTAAAATTATGTTTTTGCCAATGATCTCTGGTTATGTCGGTGCCGATACCGTGGCCGCCATCCTCGCCAGCAACCTGGCGGAACAGGCAGAGATCAGTCTTCTGCTTGCTATCGGACCGAACGGTGAGATTGCCCTTGGTAACCGAGAACGGATTTTAACCTGCTCCGCCGCGGCTGGTCCGGCCTTTGAAGGGGCGAAGATCCGCTACGGGATGGGGGGGCTCCCTGGCGCCATCAATCGGGTGCAGATCGAAGAAGATCTTACTTACACGACTATTGGTGAGAAACCAGCCAGAGGCATCTGCGGTTCGGCCGTCGTCTCTCTCACAGCTCAACTTGTAAAAGCCGGTTTAATGGAGTCCTCTGGCCGACTGAAGACCGCGGACGAACTGGGCGATGAGTATCCCGCACCGCTCAAAGCACGACTCTGCAAGGTTGACGGCCAACCGGCACTACGCGTCGCCTCTCAGGCCGACGGCGCGGTCGAAGATATTTATTTTACCCAACAGGATATCCGGGAGACCCAATTAGCGAAAGCCGCGATTGGCGCCGGAATCCGGATCCTCCTGCAGGAGATGGCTATCTCAATCACAGAGGTCAAGACCCTCTATTTGGCCGGGGGTTTTGGGAACTACATTGATCCCCAGGAAGCGGTAGAGATCGGTCTGCTCCCGCGGGAAATGGCGGATAAAGTCATTCCGATCGGCAACGGAGCCGGGGCCGGGGCGAAAATGGCCCTCCTCTCTCAGGATTATCACGAAAAAGCCCGGCAAATCCGGGCTAAAACTACCTACCTTGAATTATCTACGAACAGCGCTTTTCAGGATCTCTTTGTGGATTCCCTTGAGTTCCGTTAATTTTTAAATATTAATTCAAAAGCCAGAACTGCAAGTTTGCTTCCTAAAAAGCCATCCGCGCCCAGCCCTTTTGCTGGGGATCGCGCGGGGGAAGCCCGAGCAATTCCCGGCCGACTTGGATATAGTATTTATAGTTTTCCAGCGGAGTACCATTGGGAATTCGGTGGTCCAAGCCAAAGACGGTCCCACCGCCCTGCATCAGCGGTTGCATCTTGTACTCCAGTTCTTTCCGGATCTCATCCTTACTCCGGCGTAAGACATGTTTATCGATCCCGCCTTTGAAGGCTACCCGTTTTCCATACTTTTTCCGCAGCTCCACCATATCCATACCCGCCGCCGGTTCCAGCGGGTACATCACATTAACCCCGCTGTCGAGAAAAACGTCAATCACCGAATTCATATTACCATCGCTGTCCTGACTAAATAGTTTCGTCCCGCGGGCCGATAACAGATCCCAGATTTTCCTGTAGTATGGCTTTATATACTCTACAATTAGATTGGGACCGATCAGGCAACCGGATTTACCGGCCATATCTTCATGCACCCTTAGATTATCGATGGTCAGGTGATTGCTTACCTGTTCCAATACCCGAAAAGCGGTATCGGTAATCGTCTGGAGAATATCATGCATCAACTCTGGTTGATCATAATAACATAAACAGACCATCTCTTCTCCCATCAAGCTCCGGGGTAGGTCAAACCCACCGGGGATAGTGGCCAGCACAAGGGCGCCTTGACGTTGCGCCTGGCGTGCCCGTTCAACTTGCTCCCAATTGATCCGTTCGGCGCAATAGGTAAAAAACGGTTTTACTCTAAGCCAATCATCCATCGTTTTCACTGGATAAGACAGCGGATGGGCAATCGTCGATACCCCTTTCACAAGTTTCACCGTGCGTCCCAATTCATCACGTTGGATCAGATAGTCGGCTGTCTCTTCAAGCACTTGCGGCTTGAAACCACCCCATCTTCCGGTTTTACCACCACAGGTAACCACCGGAACATAATCCCAATCGAATCCGGTCATCTCCAACTCTTCTTCCGTCGCGCCTTGCGCTCTCCACTCTTCTTCTAACCCAATGAGCGGCCCGAAGAGTTCTACAAACATCTCCTTCCCCACGTCTCCAAAAGTCATAAGCTCAATATATTCCTCGCGCCGCCATTTCATCTGGGTTCACTCCTATCATTTTTTCTCCTATTTTACCATACAAATCCGGGCCAAAACAATCTATCCTAAAGTTAACTCCGGAAAAAGACATAATCATTCACTTTTACACCTAGAAGGGCGGCGATCGGTGCACACTTGGCTTTTAGAAGGAAAAAGATCCCCCGTTTCAGGCCGCCCAGGGTTTCATAATTACCCTGCCCTTTACTGAGAATCAGGTCAGCCGTCTTAAAGATTTCCTGAAATTCTGGGGTACACTCCTCCAGAATCAATCCGGGCACGTTACTTCCGGTCGCGACAATCCGCGCATGCTGTTCCAGCCCGGAAGCATACGCTTCGGCCAGCGTTGTATCATTGATAATCGGCTCACTGCGGACCGCATAAATCAGCTCCAACCCGTTAGCGGCAAGCTTTTCCACCAAAATCCGGTCAAACACTGTTTCGCCGGCGTTATCGCCGATGAGCAGAAGCTGCTTTGCCGACCGCAGCTCCTCGGCAAAAGGCGCCAGGTCGCAAAGGGCAAACTCCTTTTCTAATTCCATTTCGACCTGCTCTTTAATCTCTATTTCATTGCTGACTGCTGCATCAATGGTATTGCCGGTCACCGCAATCTTTAACGCCCAGTAAAGTTGGTCCTGTTTTTCGGCTAAAAATTCTTTAAGCGCTGGATAAAGCTGCAGCGCTTTTGCGATACTATCCTGTTTAATCTGCTTATAAGGGTCCTGAACGCCGGTCCGCTTCTTCACCAGTTGGTGTACCGCCCGGCCCAACTCCGGAGAAGACTTATATTTTGTGAAATCAGCCAACAGCCGAACTGCCTCTTCCATAATTACCTGCTGCAATTCCCGATCATCTGTTGCCATGCGGGAAGCTTCCACTGCCTGGCGCAATGTACAAGGTAAACACTCCAGGAAAACTTCCATTCTACTACCTCCGCTGCTTTATTGTGAAAAGGTGATAATAACGCCCGCTGCTTAACTCTCCCCTCCGTGCCGCCGGCAGTGCCGCCAACAGAACTTCTTTTTCTCCTGGCGGGCGCAGATAATCCTGTTTGAATTACACGTCGGACAGTTAAATTCGCCGTTAATAATCTTCTCGAAGTTTTCATAGCTCTCACGCCACTCTTTTCCACAATCAAGGCATTGAACAGGACAGATATTTCGAGTGTAATTGCCGCCTTCAATCCGGAGGGCTTTCCCATGAATCAAGCTATCAGCAACCTTTTCCCTGGCTTCGCTCAGGATGCGTTGGAAAGTCTGTCGGGAGATCTCCATCTGCTCGGCACAACTCTCCTGCTCCAATCCCTCAAGGTCTTTCAGACGGAGGGCCTCTAATTCCTCGATCCGCAAGATATTCTCTTGCCGCTCAGCCGGATCGATCCCAAAAGGAACAAAATATTGGATTTGAGGAATAAAGCCAACTTTTCTCAATTTCCTAGGTCTGACCAAAACTTTCTACCCCTTTCGCCTCGGTTCGCGCTAATTAAAATAATAATAGACAATATAGATTGCTAAAGGCTTTGCTCCCATTTTATCATATTTGAGGGATATTTACAGTCTACGCTTTGACGGAAGGAAAAGGGGTAGGAATCGTCTCCTACCCCCATTTCCTAACTTAAACTTACTCTTTCGGTTCTTGATCTAACTCCTGTAAGCGCTGTTTAACCTGCTGCAA
>JAAYGU010000135.1 GCA_012727535.1 Bacillota bacterium
CTTCGAAATGAGTGCGGCTGCTCCGTCCGGATGCGGCATAGCAACAATGTTGTTATCTAGAGCGTTGGGTGAACCCAGTTCCTGCTCGGCAGCCATGGCGAGCTAAATATGCTGCACACTTCCCGGAGAAGGGCCGGCTATTTTATCTTCCGGCTTGAAGTCTTTAAGGCTATTAATGTTTGGATCATAGGTGACCAGCCCGACCGGGATAACGACAAAGCCGCAAGCCACTTTCCATTGGCTACCTTTGTCCCAACCGATCAGAAAGGGCGGTATCCCCATAAACCCCACATCAACCTCGCCGGAGACTAATGCCTCCCGGACAGCACCGCCGGATCCATACTCCTTCCAGACCGGTTTTAACCCGTACTTTTCAAAGATCTTCATCTTACGGGCTACCATGAGCGGAGCATAAACAAGACCGAATTGTCCGGCGATCTTGAGCTCTTCGACCCGAGGGGCAGCGTACAACATTGGCGTCAATGTACTGCCGATGATAATGAGTAAGCATAAGAGGACCAGGAGCATTTTCTTCATCCAGCATTACCTCCATTAACTTTTAGTACCTCCGCACCGAAGTGCAGTTATCATAAAATATGAAAAAACCCGCCTCAATGTGCGGGTTTGTGTATACACAAGGAAATTTAAATTTTTTTAGTTTTCCCAGTTATTTTCCGAAAGCTTCCCGGACTTTTCCGAAAAGCCCTTTGTCCGGCGGAACAACTTCTTCTCCAAAGGCCTCCGCCATTTTTTGAACCGCTTCACGCTGGGCGGAGTTCAATTTGGTCGGAACTTCTATCTTCACCCGGACCAATTGGTCGCCCCGACCGCTGCCACGCAGGTAAGGAATGCCTTTCCCGCGCATTTTAAAGATGGTTCCAGGCTGTGTTCCTTCCGGAATTTTGAGCTCGGTCTTCCCATCCAAGGTCGGGACTTCGACTGTTCCGCCCAGTGCCGCCTGGGCAAAACTGATCGTTTGCTCAAGGATAACATCATTGCCCGTCCGCTGGAAAAGCCGGTGTGGTTTCACAGAAATATAAACGTAGAGGTCTCCCGGGGGACCGCCGCGCAGGCCTGCTTCGCCCTCGCCGGCCACCCGCAGGCGGTGTCCGGTATCAACCCCGGCCGGAATCTTAATGTTAATCTCGCGCACCCGTCGCACCCGGCCCCGGCCGGCACATTCCGGACAGGGCGTCTCAATCGTCTTCCCTTCACCCTGGCAACGGTCGCAGGGTCTGACCGTTGAAAACCGCCCAAACGGAGTACTCTGCACCGTCTGCACCTGGCCGGTACCATTACACTGTGTACAAGTCTTGATTGGTGTGCCAGGTTTTGCTTTATTCCCATGACAGGTGGGGCAGAGCTCGATACGCGGAACCCTGATGGTCATCTCTTTCCCAAAAACGGCATCTTCAAACTCAATACGCAGATCGTAACGGAGATCATCCCCGCGGCCAAAGAACATATCAAAGATATCACCAAAGCCCCCAAAGTCAAACCCACCAAAACCGCCAAAACCACCACCGCCGTTGAAATTCGGATCGGTTCCGGCATGGCCAAAACGGTCATAGGCCGCCCGTTTTTGCGCATCACTTAAAACTTCGTACGCCTCGTTGATCTCCTTAAACTTCTCTTCCGCGTTCGGATCATCCTTATTCACATCGGGGTGGTACTGGCGGGCCAAACGCCGATAAGCCTTTTTGATCTCTTCTTCGCTGGCCCCTTTCGGCACCCCTAATACTTCATAATAATCTCTTGTTGCCATGACCAACCACACTTCCGCAATAAATTACAACTCATCACTCGTCACTCTTCACTAATATTCGTGTCCAAGCAGACCTTTGATAACTAACCGCTCGTTACTCATCACTCGTGTTCAACATTGCTCATCTCGTCGCCACTCATAGCGAATAACAGTCTTTGCAAGCCTTTGCCCAACCGGGCTGGATGGCGTTCTCCGCTGTCTCTCTCCGGCGGAGATTCTAACTTAGCGCGATTTTCATCCTTTACTTGCTAGGGTAAGGGACTACTAACAGAAGCCCCTCAAATCAGAGAGTCCCTTATGATTTTAAACCAACGCCCTACTCAAGACCGGCGCTATTACCCCAGCGCGCCGGGGAGCATCCTTGCCGGATTATTGGCAGCTGCACTTCCTGATTTACCCACGGCGGGAGAAGTAAGCAGAGCAAGGCGCGGAGGAGGACGGAAGGCAGATAATACTTGATGTATATCGAGTACCGCCCGGACTGAGCAACAAAGCTATGCGAAGCTTTCCACGCCGCCTGCCAACAATCCGGCAAATAATCTTATCTCCGGTCGCTAGCAGTTTACCGCCTTTCGCCCCCTACTTATCATCCTTAACCTCATACTCCGCATCCACCGTCGGACCATCCTCGGCACCCGGCCCGGCTTGGTCCGGATTCGGCCCGGCACCCGCACCGGCCTGCTGCGCCGTCTGCTGGTAGATCGTGGCCGACAAGTCATGCAGTACTTTTTCAAGCTCCTCTTTCTTGCTTCTGATCAGCTCATAATCCTCACCGGCCAGCGCAGAAGTTAGCTCTTCTTTCGCCTTCTTCACTTTCTCCACATGGTCGGCTGCCGCCTTGTCCCCTATGTCTTTCAAGGTCTTATCCACCGTATAAACCAGGCTATCCGCCTCGTTCCTTAATTCTACCTGCTCTTTGCGTTTCTTATCTTCTTCCGCGTGGGCTTCGGCCTCTTTCATCATCCGCTCGATTTGCTCTTCCGATAACCCGCTGGAAGTAGTGATCGTTACTTTCTGTTCCTTACCGGTTCCTAAATCCTTCGCCGAGACATGGACAATCCCGTTGGCGTCAATATCGAAGGCCACTTCGATCTGGGGAATCCCACGCGGTGCCGGTGGAATGCCCTCCAACCGGAACCGGCCGAGCGTCACGTTATCGGCGGCAAACTCTCTTTCTCCCTGCAACACATGAATGTCCACTGCGGTCTGGTTATCAGCAGCCGTGGAAAAGATCTGCTTTTTCTGGGTAGGAATCGTCGTATTCCGCTCAATAATCCGGGTAAAGACCCCGCCTAGGGTCTCGATCCCAAGGGAGAGTGGGGTAACGTCGAGCAGGACAATATCCTTTACTTCCCCGGCTAACACGCCACCCTGGATCGCGGCACCCACGGCGACCACTTCATCCGGATTTACACCTTTAAACGGCTCTTTTCCAGTTATTTTCTTCACCATCTCGCTGATCGCCGGAATTCTGGTTGAACCGCCGACCAGGATTACCCTGTCCACCTGTCCGTTATCCAATCCGGCATCGGCCAAAGCTTGTTTGGTTGGGCCGGCAGTGGCCTCAATCAGATCGGAAGTTAGCTCCTCAAATTTCGCTCTGGTCAGATTCATCTCCAAATGGACGGGCTGCCCATCAACCGCAGTAATAAACGGCAGGTTGATACTGGTATTTACTACCCCGGAAAGCTCAATCTTGGCTTTTTCAGCCGCCTCTTTCAGCCGTTGCATCGCCATCCGGTCTTTAGATAAATCGACTCCGTGCTCGCTCTTGAAGTTGCTGACCATCCATTGCACGATCCGGTCGTCAAAATCATCCCCGCCCAAGCGGTTATTTCCGCTGGTCGCCTTGACTTCAAAAACGCCCTCGCCCAGTTCCAGAATGGAAACGTCAAAGGTTCCGCCCCCTAAGTCAAAGACCAGAACGGTTTGGGCATTAGTTTTCTCCAGTCCATAAGCTAGGGCCGCCGCAGTCGGCTCATTGATAATCCGAAGGACTTCCAGACCGGCGATTGCCCCGGCGTCTTTGGTCGCCTGCCGTTGAGCATCGGTGAAATAGGCCGGGACGGTAATCACCGCTTTCTCGACCTTTTCTCCTAAGTAAGCTTCGGCGTCGGCTTTAATTTTTCGCAAGATCATCGCCGAGATCTCCGGCGCCGTGTAACTTCTATCATCAATATTAACCTTGTAATCTGTTCCCATATGCCGTTTAATCGAAGTAATCGTCCGGTCCGGATTGGCTACCGCCTGCCTTTTTGCCAACTGACCAACAAGGCGTTCACCGGTTTTCGAAAACCCGACCACCGACGGAATAGTTCGTCCTCCTTCGGCGCTGGGGATAATAACCGGTTCGCCACCTTCCATGACCGCGGCACAAGAGTTTGTTGTTCCGAGATCAATCCCAATGACTTTACTCATCTTTTCTGTAACCTCCCACCATATTCAAATTTAATCAATCATGACTGTTCTGCGGTCGCATCTATACTTAGCTTTATTCTATCTCTTTCTCAGAGGCTAAATCCGGATCATGCGCTGCGACCTTTACCTTGCTGGGGCGCAGTGTTTTTTCCCCGAATAAGTAGCCCTTGGTTAACTCCTCCAAAATCGTATCCTCTGGTTGCGCAGAGGGTTCCCGAAGAACCGCCTCGTGGAACTGAGGATTGAAGGTTTCGCCCACCGTCGGGATCGGGCTGAGCCCTTCTTCGGCTAAAACGGTTTTTAACTGTTGAAAGATCATCTCCACACCTTTCCGCCATTTATCCAGCTCACCGGCGGTCTCAAGCGCCCGTTCCCAATTATCAAGAACTGGAAGCAGCGCCTGGATTAACTCTTCTTTTCCCTGGCGTGCGGCCTGCGCTAGTTCTTCGCGGGAACGGCGGCGAAAATTATCAAAATCCGCCCGTAAACGTAGATAGCTTTGGAGATACTCTTCTTTCTCCTTCTTTGCCTCTTCGAGTTGTGCCTCGAGAGACCGGATGTCAGTCTGGTCTTGCTCTTGGTCTTCTTGTTTGTTGGCCTCAGGCGTGTCATCGGGCGGAGAGTCTTTCTGTGTTGGGGCTTCTTCCCCCGATTGTTCTCCCATTGGCTCCTTGTTTTCCTCTGTTTCCTGCTCCGTGTTTTCCTGGTCAATCGTTATTTTATCTTCTTCTTTAATGGCCAATCTCTAACCACCTCCGTACAGATTAAAAGGAGAAGGCCTCGGCCAGGGAGCATCCCTTACCTCAGCCCACCAGATTGTTCTAAGCTAAGCTCGAGAAGTCAATGGATCTTCTTTAAGATTAACCGATTATTCCGGCTGCGATAACAGCTTACTAAGGTATTTAGCCATAAAACCGACAACGGCCACCACATGGCCATAATCCATCCGGGTCGGACCCAGTACACCAATCGTTCCGACCACGCGTCCTCCCATTTCGTAGGTGGCGGTAATAACACTGCATTCCTGGGCGGCCTCTTCTTGAATCTCCTCCCCAATCGAGATCCGTAAACCCTGTTCGTCGGAGGGAGCAGTCAGAATCCGGTATAACTTTTCTTCTTCTTCCATCATCCCCATTAATGGTTTGAACTTTTCGATCTCTTTGAACTCCGGGTGTTCCAAGATATTAATAACACCATCGAGATAAATCCGCGCCCGTTCCTTGGTCTCCAGTGTTTTTTGGAGTAAATTAACGGCCTGTTGGATAAAGCCATTCCGGGCTTCGATTTCTGTTTTTAACTCATCGAGAACGGAAGACTTTAGATTATCTAAAGTTACACCCCGTAGTTTCCTGTTCAGCTGATTGGAGATCCGGTCTAGTTCCCCTTGGCTTACCGGTAGATCAACTGTAATGATTTTATTCTCAATAACCCCTGTATTCGTAACAACCAGCACCAAAATATTATAATCGTTGAGTGGTACCAACTGAATGTGTTTAAAGACGGCGGGTCGTAATTTGGGGCCAAGCATAATCGAAGGATACCTGGTAATTTGGGCCAGCAGTCTCACCGTTTGCTGAAGCAGCGTATCGATCTCTTTTGACCAGTTTTCGATATAGGATTTAATCATCTGCAGCTCTTCGGCAGCGAGGGTTTGTTGTTCCATTAAGGAATCGACATAATACCGGTAACCTTGTTGCGAAGGAATGCGTCCGGCAGACACATGAGGTTGTTTCAGATATCCGCTCTCCTCCAGATCCGCCATCTCATTACGGATCGTAGCCGGACTAAGCCCGAGATTATACTTACGGGCAATCGTTCGTGACCCCACCGGTTCCGCTGATTCAATATAATCATCGGTGACGACCTTCAGGATTAACTCCTTTCTGGAATCCAGCTCCCTCCGTTTCATCGCTGTTCACCTTCTATAATAGTAATAATGATATTAGGTAAACTCTGCGGTCAAAAAAAATTGACCCGCCCGTTGTTAGCACTCCCAAACGACGAGTGCTAATTACCTATTAAAAAAATATCACCCTCCTCGGTCTTTGTCAAGAGAAAAGTGGTTTAACGAAGTAAAGGAGCGACCAGTTCGGTGATGACAAGGTTACTAACCAGCATGCCGCGGGGGGTTAAACGGTAGGTCCCCGCTTCCTTCACTAAAAAGCCGCCAGCCACCAAAGAAACCGCCCGCTCACCAATCGTTTCCTCAAGGGAGACCCCCCAACGGTTTTGGAAAACCACCGGATCCGGACCGGTGGTTAACCTAAGACCCAGCATAATCATCTCCGCCATGCCGGTTGACGGCGGGATCGCCTCTTCCTCCGCCACCGGGAGCCGGCCGCAGCGCAGAGCGTCGATATACTGCTCTAAATCAGCATAATTAACCCAGCGTCGGCCGGCCATTCCGGAGTAAGCAGCCAGGCCGAGGCCAAGATAGTCGGCATAGCGCCAGTAAGTAAGGTTATGCCGGCTCCGGTAATCCCCACCTTCCGCCGTGGGGCGGCGGGCAAAATTGGAGATTTCATATTGCTGATAGCCGGCCTCGGGGAGAAACTCTGTATTCAATAAGAACATGGCACTGGTTTCCTCCTCCCCGGGGAGGTTTAGTTCTCCTGCCTCCAGCCGTTGAGCGAGTGGCGTTCCTGCTTCGACCTGCAGCCCGTAGCAGGAGAGGTGTTCCGGACGAAGCGCGGTTGCCCATTGTAGGGTTTCACGCCAATCGTCGACCGACTCCCCCGGTAGCCCAAAGATCAAGTCCAGATTAATATTGGTAAAACCGGCGTTGCGGGCGGCAGCCAGGGTCGTCTCCACTTGACGCGTAGTATGGCCGCGGCCCAGGGTTTGCAAGAAACGGTCCTGCCCGGACTGCGCCCCCAGACTGAGGCGGTTGACCCCGGCTTCACGGAGCAGGGCCAGCTCAGTCTCTGTCACGCTGCTGGGATTGGCTTCCACCGTCACTTCGGCCTCCGGTAAAACCCAGGCCTTGCTTTTAACTGTGGCCAAAAGGTTGGTGAGTGCTTCCGTCGGCAGGATGGTCGGGGTTCCCCCGCCGATATAGAGGGAGGTGATGGTTAGTCCGGAAGGCAAGCGTTGCTCAATCTCCTGCGTAAGCGCGCGTAGATAAGCAGCAAATTGCTCCCTCTGTCCGGGGAAGGAAGTAAAGTCACAGTACAGACATTTACGTTGGCAAAACGGGATATGGATATAAAGGGCTAATGGATTAATGATCTTCACTCCCGTCGGGATTTTCTACTGCTTCACATTGCTTTATCCCTGGTTTTGTGCTATTTTAAAAGCAGAATAATATCACTTCTTGAGCGGAGCCTCTTCTAATATTATAAGGAGGATTTTTTATATGGATTCTACCTTATTATTTATCTTTTTCGCGCGTATTTTTGACGTTAGTTTTAGCACTGTCCGTGTCTTAATGCTCACCAAGGGGAAACGTCTGCTCGCCGCGATGTTGGGTTTCTTCGAAGTAAGCATTTATATTACTGCGCTTAGTCAAGTCGTTCAGGAGTTGAACAGCCCGATCAAGGTGCTCATTTATGCCCTGGGCTTTTCCAGTGGGACCTTGGTTGGGGGCTTTATTGAAGAGAAAATCGCGTTGGGATATGCCATGGTACAATTAATCCCGAAAAAGCATGCCTCCCAACTGATTATGGCCTTACGGGCGGAAAACTTCGGGGTGACCGTCGTCGAAGGCAAAGGCCGAACCGGCACCCGTTTGATCCTAAATATTATGCTCCGCCGCAAAGATTTGCCACGCTTTATTAATGTAATCAACCAGGTTGATCCGGAGTCTTTCTTTACCATCTTTGATGCCCGTAGCACCAAAGGTGGTTATATCTTAGGCGATAAGAAATAATCCGTTACAGAAGCCTATAAGCACCGCACCGCCGTCCGAAGAAGGGTAGGAGAGCTTACTCGCTAATCATCCATTTTAAGGACGGCTAAAAATGCTTCCTGGGGAACCTCCACTGTCCCCAATTGTTTCATCCGCCGCTTTCCTTCTTTCTGCTTCTCGAGTAGCTTCCGTTTACGGGTGATATCGCCGCCGTAACATTTGGCCAAGACGTCTTTGCGTAACGCCTTCACCGTCTCGCGGGCAATCACTTTATTATTAACCACCGCTTGAATAGGAACCTCAAACAACTGCCGCGGGATGAGCTTCCGGAGTTTCTGGGCGAGTTGCCGTCCGAGGTGATAAGCTTTATCCCGGTGTACAATCGCAGACAGGGCATCGACTGGTTTGGCGTTCAGCAGGATATCCATCTTGACCAGATCCGATTGGACGAAGCCCAGATATTCATAGTCTAAAGAGGCATACCCTTTAGACCTGGACTTCAGTTTGTCATAGAAGTCCGTCAGGATTTCGGCTAGAGGCAGCTCATAAAGGAGCATTACCCGGTCAGTGGTCAGATATTCCATCGATTTATAGATGCCCCGTTTATCCTGGCACAGTTCCATAATCGGCCCGACAAAATCATGCGGTAAGATCATGCTGGCTTTAACATACGGTTCCTCGAGGTAGTCAATGACCCCCACGTCAGGAAAATCAGCCGGATTCCGCACCTCAACCATCTCCCCATCTGTCCGGTAAACCCGGTACACCACACTGGGGGCCGTCGCAATCAGGCTCAAATTATACTCACGTTCCAACCTTTCCTGGATAATCTCCATATGAAGCAACCCTAAAAAACCGCAACGGAAGCCGAACCCCAGCGCATTAGAGGTTTCGGGCTCGAAGATTAAAGCGGCATCGTTAAGTTTGAGTTTCTCCAAGGCTTCGCGGAGAGCACCGTAATCGACGTTATCAACCGGATATAACCCACAATAAACCATGGGTTTAGCCGGCCGGTAACCCGGGAGCGGCTGGTCCGCCGGACGGTCGGCGTGGGTAATCGTGTCGCCGACTTGCGTATCTTGAACATTCTTAATTCCGGCGATTAAAAAGCCAACTTCGCCGCTGTGCAGTTGCTCAACCGGAGACATGGTCGGTTGGAAGATTCCTAATTCCGTTACTTCAAACTCTTTACCGGTCGCCATCATCTTAATCCGGTCGCCAATGGCCAGTTTCCCTTGGAAGACACGGATATATGAAACCACGCCTTTATAGGGATCATACTGTGAATCAAAGATCAAGGCCTGTGTGGGCTGATCGGGCATGCCTTTAGGCGCCGGAATCCGCTCCACAATCGCCTCTAAAATCTCCTGTGTCCCCAAGCCCGTTTTCGCACTAGTGAGAATAGCGTCCTGCGGGTCAAAGCCGAAGAGTTCCCCAATTTGTTGGCGGACCCGTTCCGGCTCGGCGCTTGGGAGGTCAACTTTATTGATCACCGGTATAATCTCCAAGTCATGTTCAAGGGCCAGGTAAAGGTTGGCAATCGTTTGCGCTTCCACTCCCTGAGTCGCATCCACCACTAAAAGTGCGCCTTCGCAGGCCGCCAGGGAGCGGGAGACTTCATAGGTAAAATCAACATGACCGGGAGTATCAATCAGGTTAAGAATATATTCGTTACCGTCCTGTGCTTGGTAAGTGAGACGGACGGAACGCGCTTTGATGGTGATTCCTCTTTCCCTTTCCAACTCCATGGAATCTAACAGCTGTTCAGTCATTTCCCGCTGGGAAACGGCGCCGGTAAACTCCAATAACCGATCGGCCAGGGTGGATTTACCATGGTCAATATGGGCAATAATACAGAAATTTCTAATCCGACTCTGGTCCAAGGAGCTTCCCCTCTCTACTGAAAAAATTGACCCGAAGCCTTCTTCGGGTATCACTCGTAACGATTATAGCACTTTATACCGTCAGGCGCAAGCAACCACCGCCGCCTCTGCGCTGTGAGGTCTCTTGGAAACCTTTTTTTATATTTTTTGAGCAATTACATCCCTTTTAAAGAGAAAAAGGGTTTTACTACCCTTTAGAGAATTGGATCTCCATCGGAAAACTTGAAGAATACACCAATGCGCTTTGGAAACGGGGTGATTCCAATCCTTTCCTCAAGTAATAGACGGCGTATCCTTATTTTCTCTTTATGCCTGTACGCTCTTCTCCTTGGCCTTTGTTCCTCTGTAAGCGCCGCACCAGCCGAAGAACCTTATCTCTTGCGTTTAGGGGGCGGCATCCAATCCGTCTTCCCGGAGTTCGGTTATAGTGCAATCCTTAATCTGAACAAAACCTCGGCCCTCCAGGGATTATTCGTTTATAATGACTATGCCTTGATTTACGGGGGCAAATACATTCACCGGTTTATGCACCGTGCAACTCATAACTTTTATGCTTACGGACTAATCGGCTACTTTTCGTTCTACACCGACTCCTGGGATCTAATCTCCTCCCCCGGAGTCATCACCGGTATTGGTCTGGAGTTTACGACCAGTGATTTTATTGCCAACCTCAAGTACAACATAGAGATCGGCTACTCGACGGTCGGTTCCCCCTGGGCACCGGCGGACACAACCATCGTCTATGGTTGCGGGATCCACTTTTATATCTTCTAGCCTCGTCACTCGTCGCTGATCGCTCATCCTTAGTGCTGATCGCTCGTGTTCAAATCTTCCACTTTCCATTCTCGTCATCATCGATCAAACAATCCTTTATCCAAACCTAGCGAGCTAATACTGATCGGTCATACCAGGCACAATCCTCGCTCCATTTCAACGCCCTGCTTAAACCCGGCGCTCCCCCCCCAGCGCGCCGGGGTGAAACCTTGCCGGAATGTTGGCGAGATCACTTCTCCGAATCACTTGCGGCGTCAGCCGCAAGCAGGGCAAGGCGCGAGGGGGGACGGAGCGCAGATAATACTTGATGTATATCGAGCACCGCCCGGACTGAGCAACGCAGCCATGCGCCGCTGATCACGCCGCACGCCAACAATCCGGGAAACTCTCCAGTTGCCACCTCAACACTCCCCTATAACTACACCACTTACTAGCCCAGCCGCTTCGCAATCTCACTCCCTACGATCACCCCCGAGATCGAGGCCTGCATCAATCCCCTCGTCACCCCGGCCCCATCCCCGACAGCAAATAGATTCGGGATCTCCGTCTCCAAGCTGCTGCTCAGATTGAGGCGGGAAGAGTAGAATTTTACCTCTACTCCATATAAGAGAGTATTGCGCGAATTCACCCCAGGCGCAATCATATCCAATGCTTCCAACATCTCCATAATCGCCAGCAAATGGCGGTAGGGCAGCACCAGACTGAGGTCACCGGGCGTCGCTTCCTCTAAAGTCGGTACCACCAGCCCTTTTTTGATCCGCTCCGGGTTCGACCGGCGCCCGGCCTGGAGATCACCTAAGCGCTGCACCAGGACGCCACCACCCAATAGATTAGCCAAACCGGCAATATAACGGCCGTAGGTAATCGGTTCTTTAAACGGTTCGGTAAAATTCTTACTGACCAAAAGAGCAAAGTTAGTATTATGGGTTTTCTTATGGGCATGGCTATGCCCGTTCACCGTGATTAACCCATCATTATTCTCCGTTACCACTTCCCCGTGCGGACACATACAAAAGGTCCGGACCCGGTCCTCAAACGAACGTGAATAATAGATAAACTTGCTTTCATAGACCACGGTGGTGATTGGTTCGAGCACTTCAGCCGGCAGTTCCACCCGGATCCCGATATCCACTGGATTAACGGTGGTTTTCAGCCCCAACCTTTTCCCCTCGGCCACCAGCCATTCCGAGCCTTCCCGCCCGGGACCGACTATAATATATTTACCATAGTAAGTTTCACCGCGGCCGGTCCGGGCACC
>JAAYGU010000136.1 GCA_012727535.1 Bacillota bacterium
GGCCGAGCTCTGCGAAACGGTGGGTGCTGATCTGCCAACCGTTACTTACGGCATGGGTCTCGACCACCGGATCGGACCGCATTTTCTCGCCGCCGGCCCCGGTTACGGTGGGTCTTGTTTTCCCAAGGATACTAAAGCTTTAATCCACCTAGCCCGCTCCTACGGAAAACAAGTGTCGCTTGTTGAAGCTACAGTCAAGGTTAATGAGCAGACGAAAAAGCGGATGCTTGACTAGATCCAAAAGGTGATCGGCGACCCGGCCGGGCAGACCATCGCCCTGCTCGGACTGGCTTTTAAAGCCAATACTGATGACCTGCGGGAATCTCCCGCGCTCCCAATCATCGAGGGCTTGTTAGCAAAGGGGGCCAAGATCCGGGCTCATGATCCCCGAGCTCTAGCAGGAGCGCAAAAGATCTTCGGCGAGCGGATTGCTTACTTTGAGGATGCGTATGAAGCAGCTACCGGCGCTGACGCCCTGGGCATCGCCACCGAATGGGAAGCTTATCGGCGGTTGGACTTATCCAAGCTCAAAGAATTATTAGCCCGTCCGGTCCTGATTGATCTGCGGAACCTCCTGGATCCGGCCCAGGTCAGAGAGTATGGTTTTGTTTATGAGGGCATCGGCAGAGTAGTCCAATCACGAATTCAAGGTAGTTAGGAGTGACTATATGAGTAAATATCTAATTTACGGCCAGGGGCTGGCGGGGATGGTTGCGATCAAGGTTTTACAAAATAGCTCTGCTGCGATCATGGGGATAATCGATCCAACAGGCGAATTAAGAGAATATCCGCTCAACCAAGACCTTCCGTTCTATGCAAAACTCAAGGAGGTTCCGAGAAAATATTTAAAACAGACCGAGGTTATTCTCGTGGGCATCGATACGGAACCTTTAGCGAGCAAAACCAAGAAGAAACTGAAGGATAAATTCCCGGGGAAAAAGATTGTCACACTCCTTGAGCGGAAGTTTCTCCCGGCTTTTTTGGCCTTAAGGGAAGAAACACTCAAAGAGTTGGTTAAATACCAACCAAGTGTGGTCCCGATTAATTATGGAGCGCGTAATGTTCTCCTTTACGTCGAAAGTAAGAAAGAACAGTGGCGGGCCAACACTGCCCTGGAAGCGAAGGTCTTGGATTTTCTGAAAAACCTCATCACCGGTCCGATCGTCTTCTACGACATTGGCGCGAATATCGGTCTCTACAGTTTAATCTTTGCCCGGCAAGACCCGGCGATCCAAGTTCATGCTTTTGAACCAGAGCCCTACAATTATCAAAAATTAGTCCGTAATATCCAGCTTAACCGCCTCTCCAACATTACACCACATTTGGGCGCCATCGGCGCCAAAAAGAAACTCGCCAACCTTTACCTTAAGTGCCAAAGCGTCGGGCAAGGAAGACACTCACTCCTCAAACCGGTCGACAAACCATACACCCCAACAGTCGTCTGGGACCTCGACTCTTTCATTGCGGAGAAAAAAGGCCCGGCCCCTGATTTCATTAAGATTGACGTTGAAGGATATGAGATCGAAGTGGTCAAGGGAATGGGCAAACTATTAACCACCAAAAAACCAACGCTGATCATTGAGGTTCATCATAATTTAATCCAAAAAGAAGAACTCTACAAATTACTAAAAAAACACCATTATCAAATCAAATTCATTGAAAAGCATAAAAAAAGGGATTTTATCTGTGCCCAACCGGCCGCTCCGGTCTAGCCAGCAAAGATCCCTTGCCGTTTGGTGCTTTTGGTCTTAAAGAATAACCCCGTTTTTGAAGATCGCGATCGTGCGATCTTCATTTTCTTCATTGCAGCTCTTCCGTTCCCCGCTGGCTAGTTGGAGTATTACAGCAAAGAGTTCTTGCGCCAAATCGTCCAAATTCTCGCCAGCCAAGAGTCGACCTGCGTCAAAATCAATCCAATTGCGCTTCTTCTGAGCTAATGCAGAGTTAGTAGCAATTTTAATCGTCGGCACCGGAGCGCCTAGCGGAGTGCCCCGGCCGGTGGTAAAGAGAATGAGTTGGACCCCCGCTGCGGCCAAAGCCGTGGTGGAGACCGGATCATTCCCTGGGCCCGCCAGCAAGTTCAGACCAGGCACACGCAGCCGGTCCCCATAGTCTAGCACATCAACGATCATCCCGGCGCCACCTTTTTCTATACAACCCAACGATTTTTCTTCTAAAGTCGTGATTCCCCCTTCTCTATTGCCGGGAGAGGGGTTTTCATAAATCTCCTGACCGTTCCGGAGAAAATAAGCTTTAAAGTCGTTGATCAGTTCGACAATCCGCTCAAAGACGCTTTGATCTCGGGCTCGGTTCATCAGGAGCGTCTCCGCGCCGAACATTTCCGGCACTTCGGTTAAAACCCCAGTTCCCCCGGCTGCCAGAAGTAAATCCGTGACCCGTCCGACCAATGGATTACCCGTAATCCCGGAGAACCCATCGGAACCTCCGCATTTTAGTCCAATTTTTAACGAAGAAACCGGTACCGCCTCGCGTTGGTAGCTTGAAGCATAATCCTTGAGTTCCGTGAGGAGCGCCAGGCCCGCCTCGATCTCATCCTCCACTTCCTGCATAACTAGAAAACGCAAACGGTCTTGGTCGGAAACCGTCGGTGACCGGTGGCCATAACAAAACTGTTTGAAATCGTTCAGCTGGTTGTTTTCACAACCTAAAGCAACAATCAAAACACCGCCGGCATTGGGATGCTGAACCAACCCGGCCAGGATCTTTTGGGTATACGTCAGATCATCTCCTAATTGGGAACTACCGTAAGGATGCGGGAAAGCGTAAACCCCGTCGAGCCGCCCGGCGTCAATCTCCGCCTTAAACTTTTTCCGCGCCAAGGCAGCAATTTTTTCACACTGTCGGTTAATACAACCGACGGTTGGGATAATCCAGAGCTCGTTACGGATGCCGACCTTGCCGTCCCCCCGATGGTAACCGAGAAAACTCCGTTCTTCCCCGGCTGTCGGCGGGGAAAACGATACCGGTTCGTAAGTATAGTTCAAGTCCGCTTGCAATTGTGTCTTAAGGTTATGCGTATGTACCCAAGACCCACGTCGGATCGGTCGGGTGGCGACACCAATCGGCGCCCCATACTTGATCACCTTTGCTCCGGCCGCGATTGGCCGTAGGGCTATTTTATGGCCAGCGGGAATATCTTCTGCCACCGGAATCATTTGTGGTGGGAGGAGAGCTTTTGTCCCTTGCTTGAGGGGTTTAAGCGCAACCGCGACATTATCATCGGGTCTAATCTGAAGAAGATCGATTATTAACACCTCCTGCCGGATCGCCGTAAATACTTAAATTACACCGTACAAACTAATGCCATTCCAAACAAATAATAAAAAAAAAGACTCTCATCATTGAGAATCGGTTAATCAGTAAGTCTTGGTGGGAAAGGGGGGACTTGAACCCCCACGACCTAGAAAGGTCAACGGATTTTAAGTCCGTTGCGTCTGCCGGTTCCGCCACTCTCCCGTATTGTTTTTTAATGGAGGCGGCACCCAGATTCGAACTGGGGATAAAGGTTTTGCAGACCTCTGCCTTACCA
>JAAYGU010000137.1 GCA_012727535.1 Bacillota bacterium
CTTCAGGGCTTAGGTCTACACCATCCAAATAGACTTGGTCACCGAAGTAAACCGACAAAGGGATTACTTCAATGGAAAACCGTTTTAATAATTCCGGAGAGAGGTCGGCCGTTGAATCGGTGACAATTTTTATTGACATATTTAACGCCCCCCAAAGGAATTTTTGTAAGATAAAAGAGCATAAAGAAGATCATTCCGGTTTTTTTAAATAAGCAATGCAGAACGTACCTGGTCCGCAGTGACTAGAGATAATTGCTCCTACTTGCGTGATAATGTACTCCTTCGCCAATTTTAAGGAGCGGAGCTCTTCAGTGATGGTTTCGGCTTCCGATAAATCATAGCAGTGCGGAATACCGATCCACTCTGGATCAATTGTCAAGGGCTCCTCTGTCGCCCATTTTATCAACCGAGTGCGGGCTTTTGCTTTGGTTCCACGGATTTTCTCGGCAACAACCAGTTTGCCGTCGACAAGCTCAATCCGAGGATGGATACTTAAGATATTGCCAAAAACCGCTTGGGTTTTACTCAGACGGCCGCCCTTATACAGAAAATCGAGAGTATCGACCACGAACGAGATTCGGATCAAGGGAATAAGCCGGTTGATCGCTTCGGTAATCTCTTGAAGGGAAAGGCCTTGCGCGCGGAGACGGCAGGCATGTAAGACGAGGAGACCTAACCCGAGCGAGAGGTTGCGGGAATCAATAATCGAAATCTTCTGCGGGTCTAGTTCCTGGGCAGCGAGCAGAGCAGAAGAGATCGTTCCTGATAGCTCGGAAGAAATTCCAAGAAACAGCAGTTCATCCCCTTGTTCCAAGATCGGTTGGAAAACACGACGGAAGTCTTCTGGGGTTGGTTGCGAAGTTTTCGGAAAGACCGGCCCCGCTTCAATCTTCTGCAGAAAACTCTCTGGGGTCAAATCGATCCCGTCGAGGTACACCTCTTCCCCGAAATGGACATAAAGGGGAACTGTAATAATCTGATAACGATCTTTTAGTTCTTGGGGAAGGTCGGCCGTGGAATCGGTAATAATCTGAATCGCCACGATTTCACCTCCTTACTTTAAGATTGTCCCAAAATATTTAATGATTCGATAAATTAGGTATTAATTCCTGCTTCAGTCAATTTTTCGCGTGGCGGACGGCGCCTGTTGCCGCCGATGACAGCGGTTTGTTAATAATTGACTGAGGATTTACGGAGAGTAACGACCAAAAATAAGTAGAAAAAGTGCAGGCTAAACCAGCATGCAAATAAATGATTAATTTCCTCGGGAATTTTACTCCGAAATGATCGTTATATTTCATATAAGTGTTATAATTTAGAGAAGAAGGTAATGAAGAGAGAGTCTGTAAGTTTATGAACAAGAAAAAAGAGGAAGGGTGTGGTCAATTTGAACCAGCTTGACCAGTTAATGGCGGAGTTAGTACAGATGGGGGAAGGAGTTAAAAGGGTCGTCTTACGTTCAATCGATGCTTTAGTGAACCGTAATAACCAGGCGGCGCTGGAAATCATTAATGAAGATGATTTAATTGATAATCAATTGATCGTAATCGAAGAGAAAACCACCCAGTTGCTTGCAGAACAAAATCCCAAGGGGAAGGAGCTCCGTTGCTGCCTTTCCATTTTTAAGCTGGCGAAGGACCTTGAGCGCATTGGTGATTATGCCAACAATATTGCGAAGATTGCTTTGGAATTAAAGAATGAAGAATATATTAAGCCATTGACGCATCTTGCCCAGATGTCGACCTTAGTCGTTAATATGCTCGAGGTAGCGCTGCAGTCTTTTGTGGACGGAGATGTGGATCTAGCGGAAGCGGTCTGCCGAAAGGATGAAAAGGCCGATAATTTGTATGAAGAGATCTATGACGAGTTAACCCAGTTGTTGACTGATTCCGGAGATTTAAAACGTGTCCAACAAGCGATCCGTTTTCATTTGATCGCGCGCTTCCTCGAACGGATCGCCGATCATGCTACTAATATCAGTGAAGAGACGATCCTTTTATACACTGGTAAGCGGGTTAAGTACTAAGATTGACCAGCTGCTCACGGGTCGGCTAGGCTTTATCTAGGAACAACGCGTAATGCGTATCTTGTCACCAACGACTAACTGGCGGGGATCCAAGGCCGGATTGTTACGGAAGATTGTCAACAGGGGAACATTATATTTTGTTGCTAATCGGTAGAGGGTATCATTCTTTTGAATGGTATGAACTACCCATCTTTCTCTGGTTGTCGAGAACCGGAAGTTACGTGCCCGGTATTTATGGAGCCTCAATTTATGACCACCACTTTTAAACTAACTTTTTCAGGGGATTGCCAAATTACTTGATCCGCCGTCGAGGGGTCTTACGCGCCGTGGCGGTCAGGCAATTCCCTTCTTTTATTGTATGTACTATACAGCTGATTAAGAAGTAAAAACCTGACTGACCCGAACAGTAGATTCTTGGAGTAAATTACTTTTCCAGCAGGAAATTGAAGAAGAAGCGGGAAATTTAACATAGAAACAATCCCCTTAATTAAATAGGAGCGGTTAAAAATGAGGAATCGACGTTTTATGGTATTGATAAACATCAGCCTGCTACTGCTGGCGGCGGCCTTTTTGACTACGTCAAGCTGGGCGCAAGAGGAAGAGATGACTGATCGCAATTCGACGGTTGGCGTAATTGACCTGGAGCATATTAAGAAGGTTGCGCCCCGTTTTATCCAGCTTAGGACTGAAACAGAGGAAGACCAGAGAGAACTGGCCGAATTTATCGCGCAAGTGCTAACCCAGCACCAACGAAAAATAAGGGAAATGACCAACAACAAATCCGATTTTGAAGCTGGGGAACAGGCAGCTACATCTTCTGGCCAGGAGTCTTTTTATCTCCGTACTCAGGAATTGGCTGCTGAGACGCAGCAGCAGATTGACGGGAAGAAGCGGGAAATAGAGAAAAGACAGGAAGAGCGCGAAGCTGCTGTTTATGAAGAATTCCATGCCGTGCTGGCGAAGGTGGCCAAAGATAAGAATCTGGAGTGTATCTTGCTCAAAGGCGGGTTCCAAGTCGGGGGTAATGATGTAACCGAGCAGGTCTTAAAGACCTGGAAGAAATGGGGATTGACCTTCTGGCAACGGGTGAAACTCTTTTTCACCGGAAGCGCCGGAAAACCAGAACTGGAACAGGCGGAGGCGACTGCCTCCGGGCAATAATAATAAAGGAGTTAGAGCGATGGGCAACGGATTGTCGGCGAGAAAGGTCTTAATTACGGGTGCCTCTTCCGGGATTGGCTTGGCAATTGCACTTGTCTTGGCGCGTAAGGGCTACCAAGTGTGGGGCACTACTCGTGATCTTGCCAAAGTTGGAAACTTAGCGAAGTTGGTCGATTCAGAGGTAAAACTGATCCCTGTGGAAAACGCTCAATCTGAGCAAGCCATCGATTTTCCCAGTGAAGGACCGGTGATCAAGTTTTTGCAGATGGACGTGACTGATGATCTTTCGCTGCAGGCTGGATTCGCACAGTTCATGGACGCGGCCGGCGGAATTGATATCTTAATTAATAATGCCGGGTTTGGTGTTTTTGGCCCGTTGGAGGAGTTTCCGCTGGAAAAGACCAAGGAAATCTTTGAAACCAATTATTTTGGGGCATTGCGTTTAATTCAACAGGCGGCGCCAGTAATGAGAGCCCAGCGTCATGGGCTGATTATTAATATTACTTCGTTGGCGGCCCGCTTTGTCATTCCTTTCCAAGTTCACTATTCGGCGACAAAATTTGCATTGGCCGCCTTGACGGAAGGTTTGCGACAGGAACTGCGGCCGTTTGGGGTTAAGGTGGTAGCGGTGGAACCTGGAGATATCAAAACGAGCTTTAATGATGTTACCATCTTTGGGATTGGGGAGAAATCTCCCTATAAAAAATGGGCGGATCGTTGTTGGCACATGATTGATGTTAATATGCAAAAGGCGCCCTCGCCTCAGGTCATTGCCGATCGGGTACTGAAGATTGTCAACCATGCCAATCCGCGTTCCCGGTATGCAGCCGGCGATTTTCTGTCGACGAAATTTCCGACGATTGCGCGCTTTGTCACTGACCGGGTAAGAGAAAAATTGATTAGGATCTTTTACGACATAGATTTCCGCTAAAAGATTTGCTGCTCACTTTTCGGCGGTCGCCTGGTCTTTCTTTATTGAGTGAGCAGTCTGAAGTTCCTGTTCTCTAAAAAGGTAAAACAGCCCCGTTTGTCTAGTACGGGGCTGTTTTCTTCGCAACTAGAGGTTGTTTAAGCCGGGATCAGTTCCAGTTCCCGTCCGACTTGGGCAAAGATCTGTAACGCCCGCTCAATCTGTTCTTCCGTATGCGTGGCCGTTAGACTGGTCCGAATCATGGTAGCATCGGGCGGAACCGCCGGTGTGACCACCGGGGTCACATAGACACCACGCTCAAATAGAACTTTACAGGCGTAAAAGGTCTTATTCATATCGCCGACGAGGACCGGGATGATAGGAGTGATTCCTGGGCTGACGGTAAAGCCCAAATTTTTGAGGCCAGTTCTGAATTGTTCAGCAATCCTGAGCAGGTGGTGGCGGCGTTCGGGTTCGCTCTCGATTATTTCAAGAGCTTTTAAAGCAGCGCCGGTGGAAGCAGGAGTCATACTGGCCGTAAAGATTAACGGCCGGGAGACGTGTTGCACATAGTGACAGACTGGTTCTGAGGCGACCAGGAAACCACCGAGCGAAGCAAAGGACTTGCTGAAGGTTCCAATGATCATATCAACCTCGTCTTCCAGGCCAAAGTCCTCGGCAGTTCCCCGGCCGTTCTTGCCGAGCACCCCGATGCCGTGGGCATCGTCGAGTAAAATCCGGGCATTGTACTTGCGGGCTAGGCGGACAATCTCTGGGAGATTAGCCAGGTCGCCCTCCATACTAAAGACGCCGTCGGTGATAATTAGTTTAGCGCTATCCGGCCCGAGCTTTTTCAGGAGTTTCTCCAGTTCGTTCATATCATTGTGTTCATATTTGTACATTTTGGCGAAGGATAAACGGCAACCATCATAGATACTGGCATGGTTGGCCCGGTCGCAAAGAATGTAATCGCCACGGCTGGCAATAGCCGAGATGATGCCAAGATTGGCGAGGAAACCGGCGGAAAAGAGGAGGGCGGATTCTTTCCGCATAAAGCGAGCTAACTCTTTCTCCAAGGTGACATGGAGATCCAGCGTGCCGTTGAGAAAGCGTGACCCGGAACAACCGGAGCCGTATTTTTCCGTGGCGGCAATGGCGGCTTGTTTTACCCGGGGGTCACTGGTTAACCCCAAATAGTTGTTCGAGCCAATCATTAAGACATTTTCCTGATTACTCATTGTGACTTCGGTGTCTTGTCCGGTCTGTAGTTGGTGAAAGTAAGGATAAAGACCGGCGGCGATCGCTTCTTTGGCGTCAGTAAATTGATAACATTTGTCAAATAAGTCCATTTTCGTTTGCACCTCGTTTTTTGATGATTAAATAATAATTATGATAAGAACGAATATTGCTAATTACCAAGTACTCAACTGAACTTAAACTCATTTAAGGTGGTCACCCCTAGCCTTGTGCTCAGCCCCTCCTCTGGTCGGTGGTGGACTCCGGCCCGGATGGTGAGGCGCGTCGGCTGAGCTGTTGGCCGGAAGCAGTTCAGTCTGGACTAGGTAATTAGGCAATTCTTTTCGAATCTATTATTCGTGAATAACCCGGCAACTCCTGCTATTAACTTCCATTTTGCCCTCATTCTCTGTCTAATCATTTGATCCGCTCGTAAAAGGGTTTTCCCTTTCTGGCTTGGTCCAGAAGGTATTTAAGAGACTGTTGTTGGCGCCTTCCGGTCAACCTTCTCCATGGTAAGTCCTTAAAAGGTTCCTGATTATTTCATCCCTTAGCTCTGCGGAACGTTGCCAATCCATACTGGTGCTATAGTGCTTTTCCAGTTCGATATGGAGCGTTCTCGCTTTTTGCAGCCAATTAATACTCCGTTCCAAGAGGTCAAGAAAGACAAGGCGGGCTTCTTTTACTGTCTCCTGACTTAAATGACTGTGTTGTTTAATAAAACTTGATGTGTCAATCAGTTCACAGTTTTGCTCAAGGCAGAACTGATGAGGCCAATGGGAGGTAACAACACCGATTTTGAGTTTGGGCAGATATAAGTGTTCGATGCGTTTGGGATCCAAAGCACAATGGTAGACTTCGCCAGAGAGTCCGTATTCCTGAGTTGTGGCGACCAGCCGTTCCAAGATAAAACTCTGTCCGGAGCCCGGCGGTCCTTCTAAGGCATAGATTTTACGGGCTCCGCCGAAGAGCGACTCTAGATAATTGACCGGGCCATCAGGGGTAATCGCACTGGCAAAGAGGCGACGCAGGGTGCCCAATTTCCCACTGGGCTTCTGTTGGCCAAATATTTCTTCCCTCAGCCGGAGGTAGATTGGCAACCAGGACTCACTGGCTAAACGAGCGTGGTTGGTTGTTTCCCAATGGTGATAAACTCCTTTCGCCGCTGCTAAATAAACATAGGCCCGTTCAAAACAGGATTTTTTCTTGGCGGCCGTCTCCATAATCTTTTTTTTGGCCGTTGTTAAAGGGGTTTCATCTAAAAAGGCTCCGAGATTGATAATCTCGTCAACCACTCCCGGGTTGACCGGATCCATAGTGTGGGGTGCCGTGCCGTCGATCAACCCGATTTTCAAGGCCGGGATCGCCACCCCATCCAGGGAATTGGGATCGGAAGAACAATGAAAATACTCCAGTTCAAAACCATGAGCCAACATCACTTGGCCGATTTCACGCATAAAGGTTGATTTTCCCGAACCGGGACCACCCTTTAGAAGGTAAAGACGGTTCGCATCGGGTCCCATAATCTGATCATAGAATGAATAGAAGCCCTCACCAGTGTTTCCCCCGGCGAAATAATGTTTGATCCGGTCTGTTTTGGTGCTCAAAATAACTCCTCCTTGTGCTCAGTATGATTTAATCCTAGTCGTGATATAAATATGTTTTCATTTTAGGGAGAGTGCTATTGACAAAACCCTAGCCCCATAGTATAGTATACCCAGTAGGGTATGTAAAGGAGGTAAGTCGGATGCGGATCTTGCAACGGAAAAGCTTCTTGTTATTGGTATTGTTTCTAGCCGTCTTGGTCCTTGTTGCCTTTGGCCACTTGACGAATGGTCAGGAAGAAAATGAAGAACAGAGGGTGGGGAGACTGGCCCCCAGCTTTCAGCTACCGGATTTATCCGCGAGGAAGATTGAGTTAAAAGCCGTTTACCAAAAAAATAAGGTCACCTTAGTGAATTTCTGGGCAACCTGGTGTCCCCCGTGCCGGGTGGAAATTCCGGAATTTAATCGGATCTACCAAGAATACCGAGGAAAGGGATTAGAGATTCTCGCCGTGAATACTTGGGATGATAGTAATCCAGAAAAGATCAAAGAATTTGTGGACCGGGCGGGGATGGAGTTTCCCATATTGTTGGATACAGAGGGAAACGTCGCCACTCGTTATGGAGTAAGAGGGATCCCGACGACGGTGATTATTGGTCCAACCGGTCACATTCGGGAGATTGTGGTTGGCATGATGAATTATCAACAACTGAAGGAGCGCCTCGAACAATTTCTTTGATCTTTTGAACGGCGAAGCGCCCTCCGTTGAGCGGGGACTAAATTTCCGAAAGGGGAATGAGCATGGAAACTCCCAGTCTGGTTATTGCCTTTCTGGCTGGTCTACTCTCCTTTTTTTCACCGTGTGTTTTAGCGATTGCCCCCGGTTATCTTGCTGTACTTACCGGAACTATACCGGCGAAAGAGGCGAAAGAGGGGGCGGAAAAAGAAGACCCCAAAAGAACAATCTTAGCGTCGGCCTTCTTTATTCTGGGATTTACCCTGGTTTTTGTGCTTTTGGGTACGGCTTTTTCCACGTTGGGGCGCTTGGTCGCGGGATGGCGTGCTTTCTTCTTAAAGCTCGGTGGTTTACTCCTGGTTTTTCTCGGTTTAAATCAATGGGGAGTTTTCCGCCTCTTTGCTTTGCAGCAAGAGTTCCGTTTTCATTTAAAGCAACCGCTCACTGGGATCTTCGGGTGGTTGATGACCGGTGTCACCTTTGCCTTTGGCTGGACTCCTTGTGTCGGGCCGATTTTAGGAATGATCCTTACCTTAGCCGGCTCCTATGGTCAGGTCCAGACCGGGGCGTTGCTCCTCTTGATTTACTCGCTGGGGCTTGCCCTGCCCTTCTTCTTAATGGCGCTGGCCTTTCACCGGTTTTACGGATGGTACCGAAGACTTTTTCCCTATACAAAGGTCATTAACTGGCTCTCCGGCCTGCTTCTGGTCGGCGTAGGCTTATTGCTCTTTACCGACCGTTTTTCGCTGCTTACGCTCTATTTAAATAAAATCCTGGGCGGTCGTTCTTTGGAAGAACTCTTGTTACGGCCTGCTAAATGAAGGCATAATTGACTAAGCTGGTCCAAAAAGCATCTTTAACCACTCGTTTTTTCGGCACGCAAAAAGTTTTACGCCACATCTCTTCGAGCAAGCATAACTCTTTAGGGGTACTCAACTGGCTGATTAGCTCCGTGTTGAAGTTAAATGTGTACTGGAAGTGCCGGTGTTTACGTGGACGAGACATTAAGATCACCTCGAAAAAGCTCTTTCCACACGGAGGGGGAAATTCCTTTCCATAAAATTACAATAATACCACGAAGCTTCCCGAAATAACAAATAATCTCTTTCGCCTTTGTGCGAGTTTATCCCCATATTCATTACGGGTTTTGCCTGAAAAACCGGCTAAGTGAAGTTTTTTTAAAGCTTTTGTCTCTAGTGGACAAAAGCTTTTCTGTTTTTTCCGGGGTTTACCGTTTTTAGCGGGAAAAAGCAGTGCGATTTACGAGTCGGCAGCTGGCGTAGTCTCCAGTATGCCGTGTATCACCGAACCAGGCTCCTTTTACTGTTGCGCGGTTTTGAGCCGGCGGAGGTGGCGTAAGGTTAGGACAGAAGCATTTTGTTGGCAGAAGGGGCTCTTTCCGGACAGGTCGAGAATAGGATATTAGTACACGGGGACGAACCTCGGATTGCCAGTTACAACGAGCAGAGGAGGGTTTGTTTTGTTTGCAGCAAATGAACGTATGCGTTTGGCCAGAGCCTATGTTCCTTTTCAAATATTCAACAAACGGCTCAACCCAATGGAAGGGCTGATGAAGGGGACTATCTTCCCCGAATTATACTTTCCGTACCGGGGACATAAACGTTGAAGGAGGCAAGGAGGATGAATAGGGAACAACTTTGTATGCTCAAAGAATTAATGGCCGTTCAGTTCACGGCTTTAGAGTTGCATCTTTATCTCGATACTCATCCGACTGATCAAAAAGCATTAATGGAGTATAATTCCGTGGTACAACAATTAAATGTCTTAAAGCATGAGTATCAGCAACGCTATGGACCACTCACTTGGGGAGAACCCAGTGCTTATCCCTGGCAATGGATAAATGAGCCGTGGCCCTGGGAAATTTGTTACGAATAGGGGGTTTTGTCGGAATGTGGATTTATGAGAAGAAGCTGCAGTATCCGGCTAAGGTTGGCAGGGCAAATGTGAAAATGGCTAAATATTTGATCACCCAGTACGGAGGGCCGGACGGAGAATTGTCTGCGGCCATGCGTTATCTAACCCAACGTTATACGATGCCTACTCCTCAGGCCAAAGGAATCTTGACGGACATCGGGACGGAGGAGATGGCCCATCTAGAAATAATTGCTACCTTAGTCTACAAATTAATGGACGGGGCCTCCGTGGAAGAGCTTAAACAGGCTGACTTGGGCGGTTATTATGCCGATCATGGTAAAGCGCTTTATTATGTGAACGGTAGCGGTGTACCTTGGACGGCCACTTATATTCAGGCCAAGGGTGATCCGATCGCCGATCTCCATGAAGACATGGCGGCGGAAGAAAAAGCGCGGGCGACTTACGAATGGTTAATCAACCTCTCCGACGATCCGGATTTAAATGCCACCCTAAAGTTTTTACGGGAAAGGGAGATCGTCCACTTCCAACGGTTCGGGGAGACCCTCCAGATTGTCCAGGAATATCTGGATTCAAAAAAATATTTTTAAAACCGGCCTCGCCGGTTTTTTTTTAATTGATTTTTCTTCTTTTTTGGATGGTGGCCGTATTTACTAAACTGATCTTAATTTAAGGATTTTTTCTACCCCGATCGGGGGAAATATAAATTCTGGAACGGATTGATAAGCTTATTGCGGCTCTTTTTCGAATAAAAATTCAATGGAGGTGGAAAAGTGGCCAAAAGAAAGCGGGCGGAAAACAAGAAAAAAGCCCAGCTCAATAAGCTGAAATGGGAAGTGGCAGATGAATTAAGACTCGACGATGACCTTTCCCAAGCTGGCGATGAACTGACGGTCAGAGAGGCCGGGAAGATTGGCGGAAATATGGTTAAAAAGCTGGTTGAAAAAGGCAAAGAAGCACTAGGCGAAGAAGAGAAAGAGTAAAGTGATCTCCTGTACATTGCTAAGGCCCTCCGGGGCCTTTTTTATTTGGTGCGGGTCTGTTAATGGAACTGGTATCCTATATACACCAAATTATCTCATAAGTTTTAATGATGATTTATCGACCGGGCTTTTTTTGTGTTGCTTTTGTATTCCATGAAAGATAATTGCTAAAACTTTCTTTTTAAGTTATTCTAATAGGAGGGTGATGAACTTGGCAGAGTGCATAGAACAAAAATACTATTTAACGACTTTCGGTTGC
>JAAYGU010000138.1 GCA_012727535.1 Bacillota bacterium
CTGTTTTCTTGAATAGAAATTTTAAAGGCAAGAACCTAGTGAAGACACTTTTCCTCCTACCGATGGTAGCAACTCCCGTTGCAATAGGTATGGTTTGGTTGCTCATTTATGAACCGACCCTGGGGATTGCCAACCATTTGCTCAGATCATTAGGGTTAGATCCTGTTTTATGGCTGGTCGATCGTAACATCGTACTTTATTCATTAATGCTCATTGAAGTTTGGGAATGGACACCCATGATTACGCTCATCGTTCTTGCCGGGTTAACAGCTGTACCGACCGATCCGGTTGAATCAGCAATGGTAGACGGAGCAAATAGATGGCAAATTTTCTGGAAAGTTACCTTTCCGATGCTTAGACCAACATTAGTGATTGCGGCACTATTAAGATTAATCGATGCATTAAAAACCTTCGATATCATTTATACAACGACAGCAGGCGGACCGCTTTTTGCCTCAGAGACTCTGAATATATTGGCGTATACCACTTCTTTCAGCTATTTTCAGATGGGAAGGGGTTCGGCCACGATCGTTTTATTCCTGGTGGTAATTGGTTTTGCAAGCTCGTTGATGATCTGGGTAAGAAGAAAGGTAGGTATTGATCTTTGATGACTGGATTGCAAAACGTAAACGCAGCAAGACTACTTTCAGCCAAGCAGAAGCAGAGAAAAAGGGTGGCAATGCGGGCGATCTTCTATTTTTCCATGGTTGCGTTGTTGCTCATTGTCAGTTTCCCCATTATTTGGATGATCCTTGGCTCGTTTAAAACCAATCTACAAATTACCGATCCAACAAAATTTTTCCGCTTTGAACCTTACTTTGGCAATTACCCGGAAGTATTTAGGCGCTATGATTTTTTCAAGCCCGTACTGAATAGTGTGATTATAGCCCTGGGGTCAACATTGATCGGTCTTTTTTTGGGACTGCCTTCTTCCTTTGCTATCGCCCGGAAACAAATGAAAAAGATGAGCATCATTATTCTGATTGTCCGGTTTTTCCCCGGGATTGCTTTTCTTATGCCTTGGTACATTATCTTTACAAAGATCGGGATCGTTGATACACATCTTGCTTTGATCCTTAGTCATTTATTGATTAACCTACCATTTATTGTCTGGGTTATGATTCCGTATTTTGAAACTATACCAAAAGAACTGGATGAAGCGGCAAGAGTAGAAGGTTGTTCGACCTATAGACTGTTTCTAAGTGTCATCCTGCCCCTTGCCGGACCGGGGGTTATAACAACGGCTTTACTTTCGGTTATTTTTTCCTGGAATAACTTCGTCTTCTCCCTCGTTTTAGCAGGAGGTAAAACAGCCACCTTACCGCTGGCGCTCTTCAGTTTTATTACTTATGTCTCGATTGATTGGGGAGCACTGATGGCAGCCTCCGTGGTGATTACCTTACCAATCTTAATCATCTCACTGATTACGCAGAAGTATATCATCCAGGGCTTGACCGCCGGTGCGGTTAAGGGATAAGTGCAGAACGTGATAATGAATAATGTAACAAATAAACTTGATACAAAGAAAGGAAGAGGTAAAAAATGAAAGTTGGAGTTATTGGACTGGGCAGAATGGGCGGGGGTGTTTGCGCTAATATTATCAAGAAAGGTTATGACACTACAGTTTTTGATCTTTCCAAGCAGGCAATGCAGAGATTTGAAGGAGAGGCCAAACTGGCCGGCAGTGCAGAAGAAGTTTTCCAAGCTTGCGATGTCACCCTTTTATCGCTTCCGGGTTTTCCTGAAGTAGAAGCGATGACAGAGAAATTTCTGGCTTTGGGAGTTAAGGGGAAATGCGTGATTGATATTTCGACGAGTTACCCCACGTCATCGCGGAAAATCTATGACGCCTTCAAGGCAGAGGGTGGGGATTTTCTTGATGCTCCTCTTTCCGGATCCCCGGTGGCGGCCGCTGAAGGCACTTTAGTAGTTAATGTCGGTGGGGATGAGGAAGTATACGAAAAGTATAAAGAACTCATTTCAGCCTTTTCTAAAGCTTCGCATTACATTGGGCCTTCGGGGGCTGGTAATGTTGTTAAGCTACTCAATAATTATCTAGCCATTATGTATATTGGCCTGTATGCCGAAGCTTTTCCTTTAGCGGAAAAACTGGGCTTAGATGTAGAAAAGATCTTTCACATCATCGCGGACAGCAGCGTCAATTGTAAAAACTACCAAGGCATGATCCCGAAAATGTGCATCAATAAAACCTTCGACCCCGGTTTTGCCCTTAATTATTGCCTCAAAGACTTGTCCTATTTTAAGATGATGTACGAAGAGCTCAAGGTGCCCAGCTTTATTCTGGACGGCGGAATCAACCTGTTCAAAATGGGTAGGCTGATGGGACTGGGCGAAAAAGACTCCTCTGAAGTGGCCAAGGTTATGTATAAGTTTCTGGGAATTGAAGTCTAATAAATCGTCGTAAATACGCGAAAAAAGGTGATGTAATTGACGAAGGTGGAAATGCTTAAACTGCGAGGCTTCTTCGAAAACGAACTAACCAATAATATTCTTTCCTTCTGGTTACCTCGGTGTGTTGATGAAGTCAACGGTGGATACTTTAATTGTTTCGATAACCTAGGGAAGAATCTGGTGAGCCGGGACAAATACACCTGGTCACAAGGGCGTTTTGTTTGGGTCTTTTCCAAACTGGCGATGATGGATTGCGGTACTTTTACAGAGAAAGAGCGGAAGCATTTTCTTGACTTAGCCAAAAAGGGCCGGGACTTCTTGGAAAAACACTGTTTGCTTGGAGAGGACGATTGGCGTTGTGTCTTTTTAATGGATGAGACCGGCAAGCATAAGTATGTAGAGGGCTGGGACCGGTTAGACATGAGTATTTATGCCGATTGTTTTGTTATCGCTGCCTTTGCCAAATACTCTTTGGCCGCTAACCATCAAGAATCATATCTTTTTGCCAAAAAACTCTACCAGTCGGCGGTTGACAGAGTAAAATCCGGAAACTTTACTACTCTTCCCTATCCTTTATCGCCGCAGTATCGAGCCCATGGTATCCCCATGATCTTCTCGAATACGACGAAGGAAGTTTATGAGGCGGCCCTGAAATTCGATGCCGAGTTTTGCGCCGAGTTGAAAGAGAACTTATCTAACTTCACTTCGGATATTCTAACCAATTTCGTCGATGAGAATAAAATTCTTCACGAAATAATCAGTGCTGATAATGGGTTTATTGATAATATTCTCGGGCAGCATGTCAATCCGGGGCATACCATCGAAGATGTCTGGTTTATTATTGACGCGGGAGACATCCTTGACCGGTCTGACTTTATCCAAGAAGCAATCGCAATTGCCGCCAAAACCTTTGAAATCGGCTGGGATACCGAATATGGTGGTTTGCTGCATTACTGTGGATTAGATGGTGGAGAGCCGGTGGGCAGTAGCGAAGGCGTTGAACAAGAAGCAATGTATCGACAGCTTGAAGGATGGGCGGACAAACTTTGGTGGGTGCATTCCGAAGCTCTCTATACATCACTGCTCTGCTTTGACCGGACGAAAGAGCAAAAATTCCTGGAGCATTTTGACAAAGTATTCGCCTATACCTTTGAAAAATTCCCCAACCCTGACCGGGAGATTAGAGAGTGGGTGCAAATCCTCAGGAGAGATGGGAAGCCAACGGATAAAGTAGTTGCCCTACCGGTTAAAGATCCATATCACATTATGAGAAATTTAATCCAAATAATTGAATTACTCTATAACATGACAAAGGAGTAAGGAGAAAATTATGCAGCTCAACCTGGAAAATGAAAAGATTAAAGTTACCCTCTCAACCTATGCCGGGCAGATTGAAAGTATTATCAATAAGCAAACCGGGAATGAACACTGGTGGCCCTATGACCAGCAATGGTGGCCGCGGCGGACCTCGATCTGCTTTCCCATTTGCGGCGGTTTAACGGATGATGAGTTTCTCTATGAGGGGGAAACTTACCGCCTCCCGATGCATGGGTTTCTACGCGAAAAGGAATTTAGCATTATCGAGCAAAGTAGCAACCGGGTTGTCATGGAATACGTTTCTAATGAAGAAACCAAAGCGATTTATCCCTTCGATTTTAGGTTTATCCTTACCCAAGAAGTAAAGGATAATGCTCTCAGCGTCATTTATACGGTAGAAAACACGGGTCAAGATGATCTGTATTACTCAGTTGGTTCGCACTATACATATAAGGTACCAATCATTCCTACCGAAAAACAGGGGGATTATCATTACCGGTTTGGCGCCGTCCAAAAAGGCGGAAAATTTATCATGGAAAATGGAGCCATTGCGGGCAAAACGGCGGATGTATTTAACGGCAGAGATACCCTAGAGATCAGTGGCTTATTTGAAAATGGTTCTACGATTTTGGATTTAGCAGAGATTAACCCACATTGGATCCAGATTGAAAACAAGAGAAAGAGCGCCTATACTAAGGTTGCCTTTGAAGGGTTTTCCTACTGTGTTCTGTGGGCGCCGAAAGGTCCAAGTCCGTTTGTCTGTATTGAGCCCTGGACCGGTCTCCCGGACCAGAAAAACCATGATAAAGATCTAACGAAAAAGCTTGGCATTACTAAGCTAAAAAGTGGTATGAAAAAAGATTATCGACAGGTGATCTCAGTAGGTTAAAGGCTAGTTCGTCATAGGAGGGGCAGTGATGATTGTCGCTATACCATATGGCAAAAACAAAGAAGTGACCTTTGCAATCAAAGAGGAAAACTTTTCCGGCATTATTGAACCCAGTTCGGTAAAGCCGGCACCTGATCCACTTAAAGAAATTGAAGCGGCTATTGACCACCCGATCGGCACGCCGTCGCTTCAGGAGATTGTGAAATTTGACCATCGAGTCAATATAATCTGTGATGATATTTCTCGCCCCACGCCCGTACACCTGATCCTGCCAATCTTGATCAAAAAACTTAAAGCGATCGGAGTAAAAAATGACAATATAAAAATAGTGATGGCTTTAGGCAGCCATCGCTATATGACCGAAGATGAAATGAAAGCGCGGGTAGGGGAAGAGATCTACAGAGAGTTTAAAGTGGTTAACTCCGAATTTAAAAGAGAAGATGACCTGGTCGAACTGGGCGTGACGGCCGATGGTGTAGAAATCTACGCTTGTAAAGAAGCCATGGATAGCGATATCCGGATCGGGATCGGCAATATTGTGCCGCATCCCGTGATGGGTTGGTCCGGAGGGGCTAAGATCCTATTCCCCGGAGTTACGGGAGAAAAAACCGTAGCGCAGTTTCATATCAAAGGCGGATTGGCCGATGAGAACCTGTTTGGCCTTGAGGATTGCCCGATCCGTCTTAATATGGAAAACTGGGTCGAAAATGTCGGTTTAGATTTTATTATCAATACAGTGCTTACCACATCGTCGGAGATCTACAAGGTCGTAGCGGGACATTATGTTCACGCCCAGCGTAAAGGGGTTGAGTATGCCAAAATTGCCTTGGGACAAAAAGTCGAAAAAAAAGTCGATATTGTCGTGGCCAGTTCCTTCCCGGCCGATCAGGATTTATGGCAATCTCCCAAAGCGATGTTTAGCGCCGAACATGCACTGAAAAAAGAGGGAAAAGGAACGATCATTCTGGTCTCCCCGAATTATGAAGGGATTGGCCCCCACCAGGAGTATCCGAAGTTTTTCGGGATGGATGATGCTGAGGAAATATTGTTCCGCCTTTACCAAGGGGAGGAAATGGGAGTGGACCCCCTGGCCGTCTCGGTGGGTACAGCAATGTCCAAAATGCGCCAAAGGGTAAATCTCATTATGGTTTCGGATGGCGTTACCAAGGAAGAAATGGATACCTGTAAGATTGGGTACTATCCCTTGGCCGAATTACAGCGGGCGATTGATGAGACGATCGCTAAGTATAAAGACCCCTCAGTTGCCGTAGTGAGGCATGGCGGAGAGTTATTTATTTACTAAAAGTCCGCAGCAAAAGCAGTGAAAGATACTTATTTAAAATAATAAACTTAACGATTAATAATTTATGCTACGGACAAAGACGCAAAGCACTTGCGTAGACGAAAAATTATCATAGTTGATCTAAGTTGGCAGGGCAGGAAAGCACCAGTAACATTTGTTCTTGTTTAAGCTTAATGGTTAAAGAATATTCGCCGCAGAACCTTGACCATTTACGGTTTGATAATCGTTAAATTGGGGCTAATCAATAAAGAGCAATTCCACCGTTCGTTACTACCAGACCTGCCCTGTTTTTTCTATCTATTTGTTCGGGGGTAAAGAAGATTCGCCGCAACTTTTGCTTCTTGCCTCCGATTTTGTGTTCCTTATTATAATCTTTATTTTGTACCACATAGTGTAAAATTGTTGTAGGATAAAAATAAACAAGAGATCATCCTTTTGGTAA
>JAAYGU010000139.1 GCA_012727535.1 Bacillota bacterium
ATATAGAATATGCCCTATCGAACAAGAAAAAACAAAAAACATTTAATCTTAGGTAAATTATGGGGGACTTATAAATGAAATATAATTAAGATTAGGAACGAAAAAGAAACAGATTTTAAAAAAGTGGAAGAAATCACGAGGAAAGCTTTTTGGAATGTCTATGTCCCGGGGTGCGTAGAGCATTACTTGGTTCATATTATGCGTTCCCATAAAGATTTTCTGCCGGAGCTGGATTTTGTGATTGAAGTTGATGATCAACTCATCGGCAATATCATGTATACGAAAGCAAAACTAGTTGATGAATCCGGCGAAGAAAAAGCGATCCTTACTTTCGGTCCGGTTAGCATTTTGCCGGAGTATCAACGAAAGGGGTATGGGAAAAAGCTGATGGAGTATTCCTTTGAACGGGCGGTCGCCCTTGGTTATGATGTGATCGTAATCTTTGGAAACCCGGGTAATTATGTTAGCCTTGGTTTTAAGAGTTGTAAAAAGTACAATATATGTCTTGAGGATGGCACATACCCGGCGGCCATGTTGGTAAAAGAACTCAAACCCGATGCCTTGGACGGAAGAAAGTGGATTTACTATCATAGTCCTGTATTTGAGATCGACGAAGCAGAAGCCGGGCGCTTTGACGAGGGTTTTGAACCTTTGGAGAAAAGATACCAGCCAAGCCAGGAAGAGTTCTATATTTACAGCCATTCTATTCTACAGTGAGTCTCCTTCGGTGACATAAGGATCAATTCTAATAGAATTTTTAATTTACGCATCGTTCGTCTCTGAAGTTCGGTACATCATTCTCATGTATAAATACAGAGGGACTAAAACTAGCACAGGGGGAACTATCCCCCTGTGTTTCACTTCCAGGTAACAATCTCATCAAGACACTTTCTATTTTTATCGGGGATTGTTTCTTCATCAGGATAACCCAATGGTAAGAGGGCAATTACTTCTAGATTATCCGGTAAATCCAGGATCTGATGGCAGCGCTCAGCATCAAAGGCACAGACCCAACAGGTACCTAAGCCCAGGTCAGCAGCGGCCAGGGCCATATGTTCAATCGCAATTCCCAGATCAACATCGCAATGGTCTTTACCGTCTGCTCTTTTCCAGGAGACAGAGTGATCTCCACAGGCGACAATCACAACCGGGGCCTTCCTAAACCAATCCCTGGGATAGGTTTCCGCCACTTTGGTTTTTATCTTTTCATCAGTCAGAACAATGAAGTGCCAGGGTTGCAAATTACAGGCCGAAGGGGCATTCCTGCCTGCTTCAAGTACCTGGAGCAGTTTTTCCCTTTCTACAGGCGTCTCTTTATATTTTCTGACAGCATATCTCTTCTTCGTAAGTTCCAAAAAAGACATCTAAACTCCCTCCTTAAGTTACCTCTTACCATATTAATACCATAAATCCATGAATAATTCATAATCGGGCCAAATAAAAGTCAGAATATTTACTGGTAATATCTTTAAACAGAGGGATCAACGCTTCCTCGCCTAATCTAAAAATTCCTTTAATAACTTCGTAATCATTTGCTCTTTATGATATGATATCAATCGATACCAATATATTAATAGCAAAAAAACTTATATAGGAGAGGCGATACTTTGAAAGGTGTAATTTTTGATATGGACGGCGTTATTATCGATAGTGAGCCGATCCATATTAAACTGGAAAGAGAGTTACTGGAAGAATGCGGTGGCGATTATTCTAAAATAACGCACGCGGATTTTATGGGAACCACTGATGCTGAGATGTGGGGTACTTTTAAAGAACAATTTAAGATCGAACTTTCTGTGGGAGAATTAATAAATATAAAACGGGGGAGATTTATTGAAAATCTCGGGCAAATACCTTTAGTGGACAATGTATTAGCTTTCATGGCCTCTTTACAGAGTATTGGTTGTAAATTAGGACTGGCTTCTTCCAATAACGAAAGTGCGGTAGAAGCAGTCAAAAACAAGTTTGGCCTGGAAAAATATATAGATGTATTTATCAATGGCGAAGCTGTTACCAAAGGAAAGCCTCATCCGGAAATATTTCTTACGGCGGCAAAGCAGATGGGTTTGAAGCCAGAGGATTGTTTAGTGATTGAAGATACCAAAAATGGTGTTCTGGCCGCCAAAGCTGCTGGAATGAAGTGCGTTGGCTTTCAGAATAAAAACTCAGGAGAGCAAGATTTATCGGAAGCCGATTTAATAGTGAGCAGCTATAAAGAATTAACGATCGAAGAGCTGAAAGACTTATTTAAATAAAGGATTTCAAACTGGCGGTCGGTGGGTGAGCAAAACTATTTTTGGTACTCGAAAAGGGTGTTGTTTAAATCATGACCGGTGTCCACACACCGGTGTTTTTGTTTTAACCTAAAAGCCGCCGAGGATTATAGTATAATTGAAGCGAGTAGTGAGGGGGAAGGGGGAGTATTTGATGAGAAGAGAATATATTATTGAAGCGTGCAGTGGGCAATCGATAGAAGTGTTGAAGGATGAAAAGATTACAGTTATTGACTTAGAAGGCTCGCAAGTTGTTGATTTTTTTGCCGAAGCTAGAGACAATCCTTCAGAATTTTTATCAACCGGGGTAACGATCGATTGCAATAATTCTTTAAAATTAAAGGTCGGAGATATGCTCTTTACTAACTTTTATAATCCCATGTTCAAGCTATTGGCGGATGATGTAGGAGAGCATGATCTGCTTCATCCTTGTTGTCGACCAGAGATGTATGAGTTTTTCTATCATAATGGAGCGGGACATCCGAACTGCCTTGAAAACATCAATCGAAGCTTAAACAAACAATATCCAATCATCCATCCCGTTAATTTATTTATGCATACAAAAATAAATTCTGATGGGAGTATATCAGTTGAACAGCCGCTTTCCAAACCTGGGGATAAAGTGATTTTCAAAGCCGAAATGGATGTTCGTCTTGGGATTGCTGCCTGTAGCGTATCGGAAAGTAAGTGTAATGGTGGCAAATGCTCTTCAATTAGAGTTATAATTGAAGGAGATATGATAGAATAACCAAGTAGAGGTCTGAGGTTTGGACGGCTCCGACTTTTCCAAGGACAAGCGCTAGGATCTGGCTGTACTCTTTGCCGACGTTATGAAACATATTACATTAAGGAGTGGTATTACAGGATGAAACGGAATTTACTAGGGAAAACAGGTATTGAAGTAAGCGAATTGTGTTTTGGTTCTTTACCGTTTGGACCGTTGCAGAAGAATCTGCCGGTAGAAGAAGCGGCGGCGCTTCTTAAAGCGGCCTTCGACAAAGGAATTAACTTTATCGATACCGCGCAAACCTATAAGACCTATGAACACATTAAACTGGCTTTACAGGGGGTAAAAGAGCGGCCGGTGATCTCGACCAAATCGCCGGCGAAGACTTACGAAGATATGCAGAAGGCCGTTGATGAAGCCTTGGCCGCGATGGAGCTTGATTATATCGATATCTTTTTTATCCATGCCGCCCGTGCCGGGGTGGAGGTCTTTACAGACCGCGAACCGGCTTTGCGTTGTCTGTTGGATAACAAGAAGCAAGGAAAGATTAAGGCTGTCGGGATTAGTACGCACTCGGTTAAAGTTACTTCTTTGGCGGCCGACCGGGACGAGATTGATGTAGTCTTTCCCATCATTAACATCGATGGGATGGGGATTATAGAAGGAACGAGAGAAGAGATGGAAGCGGCGATTGCCAAATGCGGAAGGAAGGACAAGGGTGTTGTGCTGATGAAAGTCCTGGCGGGCGGAACCGCGGCGGACCGCTATGAAGAAGCAGTAAACTACGCTCGCTCGTTAGAAGGGTATGATTCGATCTCAATTGGGATGGTAAGTCATGATGAATTAGTATATAATGCGGATTTCTTTGCGGGTAAGGCGGTAGGGGAGCTTCCGGAGATTAAAGATAAAAAGATCACTATTTTCGATTATTTATGTAAAGGTTGCTTTACCTGTATCGACACTTGCCCCAATCATGCAATCTCCCAGCGGGGCGAGGTTGCAGTCATTGATGAAAAAGCCTGTTTGACCTGTGGCTATTGTGTGGGAGCATGCCCACAGTTTGCCATCAGAATGTTATAATCTAGTTATAGAAAAAATTTAAGGGCTGATACGAACCGTATCAGCCCTTTTTTAATCTCATCTAGGGTATGCTATTTGGGCGCTAACAAGGTATTTTTTGGTGAGTGATTTTTTCTACCGTTTGATTTATCGTTTCTTCAGTTGTTTCCTTGGCAGCGAGAGCAACGGTTTCTGCTTTCCGACGGTTGCGGGAAACAGAAGAGTTAGCCGAAAAGGCATAAGAAAATAAAACAGCCAAAAGCGAACTGAGGAGTAGAATAAAAAGACAAACAGGGGTTCTGAGCGCTTCAATCTCCTTGAATAAGTAAGCATGGGGCTCAAAACTCAAAAGATACCAGTCTTTGGAGGGCAGATAATGATAAGTGACGAGCTGCTCGTTATGCTGTAAACGAGTGGAAAAAGCCCCGGCGACGTTGTTGTTTTTCAAAACATTACTAATGTCGGCACTCGCAAATTGCTCGTTTATTGTTGACCCTAGTTCTTCGGGGAAGGGTGAAGAAAGGATCCTTCCCTGGGCATTCACTAAGATTAAAGAGGGGCTATCGTTCATTGGAGAAGAAGCATTGAAGTTGGTATTAATAAGTTGACTAATTTTGGAACCGTCAAAAATTGCAACAAAGACGCAGAGCGGTTCACCAGTGGTAAGGTCATTGATGATTCTTACCATCGCCAGGTCATGCTCGACCACTCCCCAAGAAATTTGGCCGGGTACGGATAATGCTTCTTGATAGACCGGTGATTGCTTGACCTTAGTATAAGTGGTTGCGAAACTATTCAAGCCGGCATTGAGATAAGTGGACTGGTCATCAGGGGAGCCGAGAATCAGGCAACGGGCGATGGGAGTGTAAGATAGCGTATCCTCAAATTCTTTACTGAGTTGGACAGCCGCTAAGGAAGACTCTTGGTTGATATAGTCTTTGATCAGCATTTGGTTTTCTAGGTCAGCTTGCAAGTCAATTGATAACTCTTCATACTTCTGGAACAACAGATCGAGAAGGGTCCCTGTATGCACGAGACCTTTTTGTGAGTATTGGCTAATTTTATCAGTAATGCTGTTTTTTACATAACGGTAAGCGGCGGATTCCAAGAGCAGGAGGGGGAGAAGGGAAAAAAGTAAAAAGAGAATAATTAGCCGACGCTGGCGCGACCTGTTACAAACTCCGCCGGCAAGACGGTTATAAATCCGAGACAGAAAAGAATTATCGCTTGCGTTAGAAAATTTGAGCTTCAAAACGATCACCTTTTATCGATTTACTTGAAAAAGACTCAATATATGTTCTATCGGGTGTTTTATAAAAAACTTTAATAAAAAACCCGTGTATTAAATATTACTATTTTATGATTAAAATTAGCAGAGTATAACGAAAGGCAACTGTAAAAAAATGCACCAAAAAAGAAGGAGAATGTAAACTTACGGTGAATACTTAATTAGACTAAAAAACTAAACTCCAAAGTTACTGCTTTCTCCCGCAAATTTGGGACATTGGCAAACTCTAATCATCGGCCATTGCACCAGCAGCAAGGGTATGCTTACGGTGCCGCTCCATAAGGAAAAATACGGATACGAGGTTGAAGAAGATGAGTACAAAAGAATTATGGAGACTATACCTGGCAAGAACTAATCCACGGCCTTTATGCGGGTTTCTTTGGGAACCTGATGTTAAAACCGTGCGCTCCATAGTGGAACGTGTCGGCATCGGAAACCAATTAAAGCCTGAGGATATATTGGTGGAGGATTTATGGGCGCATGTGGAGGAAGTGTTAGAGCTTAATTCCGGCTGGAGCAGTGACTTCCCACAAGCAATCTCGGCATGCCTGGGAGTACCATGGCTCGAAGCTATGATTGGTTGCCCAATCATGGTGGGGCAGGATACGATCTGGGCTGAACCATCGGCAAGAGATTATGATCATCTGCTGGAGCTAAGGATTGAGCCAGATAATCGATGGTTAAAAAGACTGTTTGTGCTCCATAAGGAACTGGCGAGATTGGCGGATCAACATTTCTTCCCGGTTTGTTTACCTTTGATGCGTGGCCCTTTGGATTTATTGTCAGCCATTCGCGGTCCCGCGCAGTTATGCCTGGATCTTTATGATCGTCCGCGACAAGTAAAAGAAGCGGTTGGCAGGCTCAGTCAATTATGGCTAAAGATCGCTCGGTTACTAATGGAGATAACTCCATCCTTTGCCGACGGTTGGTTTACTCGGATGAATCTATTTATGGAGGGGCGCGCGGCCACACTACAAGCCGACGCTACTTCACTCTTTTCTGCTCAGATTTATCAGGAGTTCGGGCTTTGTTTTGATCAAGAGATCATTTCAAATATACCTGGCCAAACCTATCACACACATTCAACTTCGGCCCATATTTTACCCCTGATCAGCCGCCTCCCAAATCTCCGGTCATTACAGATTACGCTCGACCCCAATGGACCGCCAAAAGATGAGCTTAAACCGATATTAGAAGATTGCCAGCAAAGAGTACCGATCATGCTTGCTGTCTGGAATAGGGATGATTTTTGTTGGGCAGTAGAAGAGTTTAAACCGGGGGGATTAGCTGTTGTTTTAATCAAAACCGAGATGAAAGGCAAAGAAGAATATGAACAGTTATTACAGGAAGTGTTTTCGTTATACAAAAAGTCAATTAGAGGTAGTAGCGGATCAGCCGGGACCAGTGGGGTAAACCAATTCAGGTACTTACCACTCAAGAACTGGTACGGATGATCGTTGAGGATCGCCAAAAAAAACAAAGGTGTGCAGCCCTTAAAAATATTTTGCAGCAAAAAAAGGATTTTAGCAATCTGTCGCGAATAACTTATTTAAATTAAATAATTAAGTAATATGCAAGTTATTATCTCTACAGTATTAAACTCAGGTCGAACTATCGTAAAGCCACTAGTCATTACAGAATCACCATAAGGGGGGGGACAATGAACACAGTAACAGCGATAGTGAACGGCACCGTCATCACACCCGTAAAAGAAATACCAGATGGACTAGTGCTCATTGAAGGTGACCGTATAAAAGAGGTTGGTACCAGGACACAGATTGAAGTTCCGCCAGAAGCCGAGGTGATCGATGTCAAGGGCGCTTACATTAGTCCCGGTTTTATCGATCTGCATCTGCACGGCGCCTGGGGAGGTGACGTCTCCGCGGGGACGGAACAAGATCTGTTTAAAATATCGGCCGGCTTAGTCAGAGGTGGAACGACCTCGTTTCTGCCGACAACCTTGTCGGGTCCGCTTGCCCAAATTACCCGTGCTGTGGATTCCGTTCAGAAAACAATGGCCAAGAGGCCGCCCGGAGCAAAAATTCTCGGGGTTCATTTAGAAGGCCCCTATTTCAATTTACAGCAAAAGGGAGCCCAAAACCCGGAATATATCATTGAGCCTAAACCTGAAGATTACTTGCCCTTGCTAGAAAGTTATGATTGCATTAAACGAATTTCGGCGGCGCCGGAAATCCCAGGCGCTCTAGAATTAGGGCAGGAGCTAAAGCGCCGGGGTATCACAGCGGCCATAGCCCATTCTGAAGCGACGTATCAAGATGTCTTGAAAGCTATTAAAAATGGATACACCCATGTCACCCATATTTACTCCGCAATGAGTGGAGTGCGAAGAGTTTCTGCTTACCGGGTGACCGGCCTGATTGAATCTACTCTGCTGCTTGATGAATTGACCACGGAGATGATCGCCGACGGCCATCATCTTCCTCCGAGTCTGATGCGGTTGGTTCTGAAGGCTAAAGGTTTGGATCGGGTCTGCCTGGTGACGGATTCGATGGCCGCCGCTGGTTTGGGCCCCGGGGAGTATAACTTGGGCGGCTTGGATGTTGTGGTGGAAGCCGATGTTCCGGAAATTTTTGAGATACCGACCGCAGAACATAATTATGTTGCTAAATTGAAGGATCGAACTGCTTTTGCCAGCAGTGTGGCGACGATGGATCAATCGGTACGCAATATGGTGAAATATGTCGGTCTTAGTATTTCCGATGCCGTTAAGCTCGCTACAATTAACCCGGCGCGGATGCAGCAGGGTTTGAATCAAGAAATCGGGCTTTTAGACCCAGGAATGAAAGCTGATGTAACTGTTTTTAATCAAGATATAGAGATCCAACTAACAATGGTCAACGGTGAAATAAAATATCGAAACTGTTGAAAGTAATATTTGCACTTGAGAAGGAGATGAACTTGATGAACAGTGGAGTAAAACCGATCAATCAGTTGACGTTCGAACATTTGGGCGTAGAGATTTATGCCACCCGGAAAGAGATGGGGGTTGCTGCCGGAAAGATGGTTGCGGCACGTCTTAAGGACCTCCTCCAAAAACAGCAGCACGTAACGATCATTTTTGCCGCGGCCCCCTCTCAGAATGAGTTTTTGGAGACCTTAGCCGGGGAACCGGGGATCGATTGGCAGAGGGTTATTGCTCTGCACATGGATGAGTATGTTGGTCTTGCGGCCGACTCACCTCAGCTCTTCCGTAAATACTTGGAGGATCATATCATTAATCTGGTTCATCCGGGTGAGGCGTACTTTTTAGACGGCAACGTCGAATCCCTGGAGGAAGAATGTGCGCGTTATGCAAGATTGTTGGTCGAACACCCGGTGGATATAGTATGTTGTGGCATAGGTGAAAACGGGCATTTAGCCTTTAATGATCCTCCGGTAGCTGACTTTTTAGATCCAAAGCTTGTTAAGATCGTCGAGTTGGATGAAAAATGCCGGCAACAACAGGTGAACGATGGTTGTTTCTCCAGTTTGTCGCAGGTTCCAACCCAGGCGTTGACTTTGACTATTCCTGCTTTGCTTTCAGGTAGATATCTTTACTGCATAGTTCCGGGTTCGACCAAAGCTGCTGCCGTGCGTGATAGTGTTAAGGGTCCGGTTAGTACTTCCTGTCCTGCTTCGGTGTTAAGAAGGCATCCGCGGACGGTCTTGTATTTGGACGGGGATGCGGCGGCTTTGCTTTGAAGTTTTAAAGCTATAGTCGCCTACCGCCCAGGTTATTACAGTGACTACCTCCTAAAAAATTTGCTTAAAAGCAGGATTTTGACGAGTATTTCTTGAATCTAATAAATCCACTAAATATTTAAAAAAATATTATTGTGTTATTAATAAGCCACATTAACAAGTAGTGAGAGTGTAAAGTTTGGAGGTAGTTGGAATGAAGGAAAAGAGTGCACGTAACAGCAAGTTTTTAAAGACCTATAACAGAATTTTAATTCGTAATATTATTCGTAAAATGGGGCCGATCTCCCGGCATGAAGTGGCCAAAGAGGCCGGTTTGACCCCGCCTACGGTTACCGTGATTGTCAATGAATTAATCGAGGATGGTATTGTCCAGGAAGTGGGGTATGGAAAATCGAGTGGCGGGCGCCGACCGGTCATGTTGGAGCTGAATCCAAGAGCTGCCTATATTTTTGCCGTGCGTTTGCAGCGGGATGAAGGAGTTACCGCCCTTTTCGATATTGGAGGCAATGTTCTTAGCCATCATAAGCGCACTCTTGATACAGCCGATGCGGAAGAAGTAGTAGAAGCGATCGGGAATTCGTTCGATTGGTTGATTAATGACACCGGTATTGATAAACGGGCTGTTTTGTGTTGTGGTCTCGCTTCGCCCGGGTTGATAAATATTCAACGCGGGGTGATCGTGCACTCTTCGAACCTGCAGTGGGATCAGGTCCCTTTGGGGGCAATGCTCTCCAAGCGCCTCTACGGGATTCCGGTCCACGTTGAAA
>JAAYGU010000140.1 GCA_012727535.1 Bacillota bacterium
CAAAACATGGCCTTATTATTCCCAAAACAAAAGAAAATGGCCGGTCAGACCATTTTCTTTTCTTCTGCGCCGTAATTTGAGAGGCCACAGTATCCGGCCACACAATTCTTATTTTTTGAGGATGTTGCGGGAATAGGTGAAAAAGGCAACCAAGGAAAGGAAGAGTCCCAAGGAGAGGATGATCAGGCCCCAACTGTGAATACTTGACCCTTCTAAATCTAGACTAAAGAGGAACAGACCCACAAAAAAGAGAAAAGTACTGGTTTTCCCCCAATAGTTACTCGCAATAATCTTACGCTTTTTCCTGATTAAGATTAAGCCTCCAGTAAGTTGTAGTAATTCCTTGGTGATGTAGATCGCCCCAAACCAACGGGGCAGCTTATACCAGATCATCAACGAGAGAAAGGAAAAAACAAGCGTCATTTTATCAGCGATCGGATCTAAAATCTTTCCTAAATCGCTGATCTCCCCACGTTTCCTGGCCAGTTGACCATCGAGAAAGTCCGTTATGGCCGCTAAAGCCCAAAGGGTAAAGACACCGTAAATGTTTCTCTGTGAAAAAAAGACCATAATGAACGGGGATAAAAGTAAACGGCTTAAAGAAAGTAGGTTAGAGATAGTCATCGAATTTTCCCCCTAATTCAACTTAAGATCAAAAGCTGTTCGATTTTTTTACTCGTCTTCTCTTTATACTTCTGAAACTGTTTTTTAAATAAACGCACATCTGCCAAAAGCGCTTTGTTCGTCTTTAGGACTAGCGACAACTGGCGGCAGAGTACTTCAAAATTATCAGTCTTTTCGCCCATGCTCGCCTGGAGCCCAAGCGAAAATTCGGTCAACGAGGAAAGTTCTTCGGTTAATTGCGCAATCTCCTTCGTTTGCCGTCCAGTCAGTTTCGCCATCTGGTCCGCCGCTTCCTCTACTCCATCGCAATTGATTTGTACATCTTTTAGTAGTTTATTTGTTTTCCATGTTTGCTCTAATATTCCAGCTTCACCCGAAATTTTAAGTATACTGTCGTGTAAATGAGTAACCGCTACGCGGAGTGATTCAGTGATCGAATTAATCTCCTCCGCCGCTTCTCCACTGGCGTGGGCTAGTTTTCGAACCCGTTCAGCCACCACTGCAAAAGTCTTTCCATGTTCGCCAGCCCGGGCTGCTTCAATCGCCGCATTTAAAGACAGAAGATTAGTCTGTTCATTAATTCTCAAAATAGTCTCTAATACCTGATTAATCCGGTTAAGCTCATTTTCCAATAGACCAATTTGTTCCGAAACACCCGTTACCTTCTGGAGTTGGTCCGCAACTTGAGTAGATTCGGTGACCGCTTCTGCTAACGCCTCCCGCACTTGGTTCAGCATTTGCCGGATCTTCTCTTCCGTCGCCTTTGCCGTACCGGCCAACTCCTTGCTTCCGGCCACTAATGCACCGGCTTTAGTCTGAAACTTTGACCAATCCTCCCCCTGCATCTGGTCATCGGGAGAAGTATCGCCTTGACCGATCTTTTCAAAGACACTAAGCAGCGAGGAAAGAATGTTTCCCAACTCGGCTAACACCTGCTCCAAAGCACTGGCGGTTCTCTCTAACTGTTGCTGTTCTCCACTGCTTCCTTTCGCCAGAATGAGCAGATCCTGAAGCTGTTTGGAATTACGGTCTAAAGCGCGCCCCAAAAAAGAAAAAAGCAAGCGGGAAAGGACCAGAAGGAGAAGCGCAAATATCACCAAGGGAAGCAAAGGGGATTTTACATAAAGGATGAGTCCCGCCGAGAGTATAATAATGAGCAGGGTTAAGAGATCCGTAAATATCTTAAACTGTTCTTTTAACGGTTTTTCCGAGTTCATACGCAAGGCAGAAGAAGAAGTCTTGAACGATTTTTGCTGAAAAGAAGGCATCAGACATTTCTCCTTATTATTAATCCTTTAACTTACATTCTTCTTTCGCTCAGAAAATCCTCCTTCCGCCTACAACTAACCCATTTTTCTAATCTCTTTTTGTAGTTTGCGGATAATTCTTTTTTCCAACCGGGAAATATAAGATTGCGAAATACCTAGGAAATCAGCCACTTCTTTCTGCGTTTTTTCCACGCCGTCTTTTAATCCGAACCGCAGCTCAACAATTGATCGCTCTCTCCCTGACAACAACCCCAGCGCTGAGGCGAGTAAGTTCTTATCGACTTCCTCTTCCAACTGTTTATACGCCACATCATAATCTGTCCCTAACACATCAGAAAGGAGCAGTTCATTCCCATCCCAGTCTATATTGAGGGGCTCATCAAAAGACACCTCGGAACGGGTTTTACTGTTTCTCCTTAAGTACATCAGGATTTCATTTTCAATACACCGTGAGGCGTAGGTCGCCAGTTTGATTTTTTTATCCGGATCAAATGTATTAACCGCTTTAATCAAACCGATTGTGCCAATCGAAACCAGATCCTCGATCCCAATCCCGGTATTCTCGAATTTTCTCGCGATATAAACCACCAAGCGCAAGTTATGTTCGATCAGCAACCCACGAACGGCCGGATCTCCGGTTTTTAGCTTTCCCAGTAGCAACCCTTCTTCCTCACTACTCAACGGAGGAGGTAAGGCTTCGCTCCCGCCAATATAGAAGATACCCTTGGGATAAAGAGTCAACTTTTGCAGGATACGAACAATATAGATCTTAATTAACAAGCGAATTCGCCACCATTTAAGCTCTATCACCTTAAATTCCTCCTTTAAATCCAGTTAACCCTCTTTCCAACTCCCAACTACACCCCTTCCGGAGCTGATCAATAAACTCCAGCCAAAACGGAAGAAGGTAAGAGCGCTTGGTAATCCTCTCCACTCCCGGAGGTCAGATGATACAGTCCAATCACTACCGGAGACAGTTTTTTTGGGTTTTTCGTCATCAGCACCACCTCATCCGGGCGGAAGCCCAGTAAAAACCCTCTCTGCTTACCTATACTGGTGTAATTGATGAAACGAAGCCGGGACGCCCACTCCGGACTAAACTCTATAGCCGTATTATCCGGAAACTCACCACGGGCTAAGAGTCTACTCAATGCCAAAACTTCCGGCGGCAAAACTTCCTTCATACTGTCTGTAGCGACGACGATCACCGGGTGTTTGGTCATGGGATCAACCAGCAGATTTCCTGTGTCGAGCAACGCCGAAAGCTCTTTACTCACTCCATTGACGGTAAGACGCAAAGTATATAAACATTCTTTCTCAAAGAGCAAGCGATGGACTAACCCCCAGCCCAACTCGGTGATTACCAACAACGCAATCAAGTTAACGAGGATAACCTCCCAAGCGCTGTAAACTGCCCTTCGTTCAGTAAACGGTGGATTGAACACAAAATACGTTATCCCTGAGGTTAGAATGAGCAGAAAGCTAAAGAGGGAAACTAAACGGAGGAACGCCTTGAAAGATTTAACCGTAAAGGCCACCAGTAGCATTACTATTCCCATACCGGCAAAGATGAGAAGTTCCAGCTTATGGCGTAACCCTAATTCCAGGCGGTAACAGAGCAAAAAGTAATAAAGACCCCCTAATAAGGCAGCCAGGAGAATGCGCCGCCCGGAGATTTTCAATTTTAAAACTCGCCCGGTGGCACTTAGCAGTAAAGCATTCATTACTATACTTACAGCACTGCCCAAGAGCCAATCATCAATAAAAACTTCCCTCATCGCCACCACCCTTTCTTTCCTATTCTACCGGAGCGAGCGGGTAGATCCTTTTTAACCAAAGGAATATTTGTTCTTTTCTTCGACGTATCTTCACGGTTAATCAATGATCCTACCGTAAAACCTCTTTTTTTGACGAAACGCCCATAAACAACAAAATGGCCTCTACAGGCCATTTTTGGTCAAGAGCTTATCTTCTCGCAGTAATTACTGATTAACCTTTCTTCTCTTTTTTTCGTAGAAACGAAGGAATCTCTAATTCTTCGCCGTTAACAAGGGACTGGATTTCCAGTGTTTCTAAACCCATCCGTTGCTTTCGCTTATTAAAACCGGTCGCGATGACCGTAATCCTGATCTCATCACCTTGTTTGTCATCAATGACTGCACCAAAAATAATGTTGGCATCCGGATCGGCTGCTTCAGTAATGATCGCCGCTGCTTCATTAATCTCAAAGAGACCTAAGTCGGAACTACCGGTAATGTTCAGCACAATCCCTTTGGCCCCTTCAATCGAGGTTTCAAGTAGCGGCGAAGAAACAGCGGTTTTGGCCGCTTCTACCGCCCGATTCTCACCCCTGGCCACCCCGATTCCCATCAAGGCGGAGCCAGCTTGATCCATAATCGTCTTGACATCAGCAAAGTCCACATTGATTAAACCGGTAATGGTGATGAGGTCGGAAATACCTTGGACCCCTTGGCGTAAAACATCATCGGCAAATTTAAAAGCCTCAATGACCGAAGTTTTCTTGTCGACAATTTGAAAAAGCCGTTCATTCGGAATGGTGATTAGGGTGTCAACTCTTTCTTTAAGAGCTTTTATCCCTTCCTCGGCCTGCGTCATCCGCACTCTACCCTCAAAGGTAAATGGTTTCGTCACCACTCCGACAGTCAGGGCGCCCGCCTCTTTGGCAATCTCGGCAATCACGGGGGCTGCTCCGGTACCGGTTCCTCCCCCCATCCCTGCCGTAATAAAAACCATGTCAGGATTCTCCAAGACCTTGATTATCTCTTCTTTACTCTCCTCGGCCGCCCGGCGTCCAATCTCCGGGTTAGCCCCTGCTCCCAAACCCTTGGTTAATTCATCACCAATGCGCAGCCGCACATCAGCTTTTGAGCGCAGAAGGGCTTGTCCATCCGTATTAATCGCAATAAATTCTACCCCTTGTAAACCGGCTTCGATCATTCGGTTTACCGCATTGGTTCCTCCGCCACCGACTCCGACTACTTTGATCGTGGCAAATTGTTGATTTGTTACTTCAAACTGGAGCATAGTGGTCCCCCTATCCCTTTAAAACCCCTTTACAGACCGCGATTTATGTACCTAAATTATATCTAGTTCCACAAACAATGGTTAGTTCCCTGCTTCCCAAATCAATTTTATCCTTAAATTTATTCCGCCGTTAACTAAGGTTAACCGAAAGGAGGGCCCAAGAAAGATGGGAAAATAAAACGAAGAGACCCTGGTCTCCTCAGTTGAATTTTAAGCCGCAGCTCAAACCTCACCGGCAAACGCCAAAGTTCCTACTGCAAATAGAGATCAATAATCAATTGTACCTCGCCTTGACCCATCCCGGTCGTACGGGCAATCTCCTTCACCGAAAGCCCTTGTTGCAAAAGTTCGATAATCCGCTTGCTCCGTTCGGGAAGCGTAGAAGGATCAATCTTATTTAGCCGCTCTTGGTTGATTTCTCTCCCCCGAGGAGAACTAGCCGCCTGCGGTTGGGCGGTTGTGTTGTTAGCTTTCTGGCTTGATGCGCCTTTTCCATGTGTCGCCGTTACTTTTTGCTCCGGTTGCTTCTCTGGAGCCTTTTCCCTAGACTGATCACTAGGCTCCTTCTTAGGCTTTTCACGAGGATGTTCACCGGTCTTCTCCCTAGTCTCGGCTTCCAGTCTTGCCTGGTGAGGCGGCCTCCTTTCACTGTCCACCGAGTTGACGTCAGTACGCGCTAAGGACGGTGAAGATAAGACTTCTCTCTCTTCCTCGGGCAAAGCTTCCACACTTAATTTGGGGTCCCGGACTTCACGCGAAGATATGACGTCTCTCTCTTCCTCGAACAATGCTTCCTCCGTTTCGGCTGGTAAAAGTTCAGGGATAGGTTCTTTTTCTTCAAGCACCGCGCAGATTTCTAACAAAAGCTCTTCCACCTGCGCCACCCTTGAACTAAGTTCTGCCAGCCTTACTTGTAAGCGCTTACGTCCTCGCCGAGAAAGAAAGAAGAAGAAAAAGATAAAGACCAACAACAATAAAACAAACCAGCCAAACATCAGCCGGAAATCCCTTCTTTCTCTTCACACCCGTGAATTATTTTAACAATATCGCAACCCTGTCCAACAAAAAGCCGAGCACAACTAGGAATAACCGGGCTTCCTCGCTCGTTAAACCTCCAGATCGATAAAGCGCCCTTTCCCTTCTTGCTGCTTGGGAGGGGATTGTTTTTCTTCCTTTTTGCCAGCAAACTTTCGTTTCTGTGCTTGCCGGCCTGGCGCCTGCTGTTCACGTCCCCCTTCTTGGATCCGGCCTTGGACTGTTTCGCTTTTACGGCGGACTTGTTGCTCTGCTTTCCGGATCTCGTTATCCCGGCGATTCTTCTGAATTTCACTCTCATCTTCTTGTTGCTGGAGTATGTTGCCTTGTAGTTTTTGTACTTCTAGGGTGCGGTTCACTAAAACCTGGACATCTAACGGTCCAAGCATTGATGACCCCCCTTTTAGCGGTAAGGTTGAATCGAAATTTCTCCTTCATCATAGGCAAGCATGGCAAAATTAAGTTCATCTTTAAAAATTCTGATCGCTTTGCCAATCACTACTTTTACTCCAGGATAGATAGTCTGCCGGATTTTGACGTATCCCCGCTCAATTTGCCGCTTATTCAGCAGTTCGATAATTTCGTCTCGCCGTTGTTCCAACCTTCTTTTTTCCGCTTTGAGCACAAAAGAAGTGCGGGTTGACTTTGCCCTTAATTCCTCGCGCTCCGGCGTTAGGTTATATCCGGGTTTATTCAAGATCGCTAAAATCTTTTCGACAGAATCCAACTCCTTTGCCAATTCCGCCAATCTTTTCTCGATCTCATTTAATTCCAAGCGGTTACTTGGATTGGTGCCAACTTCCACTTCCGTCTGCGTACCCATTTTCGAACCTAAAAACTGCGCATCTATCGACTCGCCCGCTCTCACCACTCCCCCCAGGACTAATCCTTTCCTCGTTCCGAGTGTAATTTTTCGTCCGCAATTGATGTAACTATGGAGAATTGCATCACGCACTTTGATCTCGCCTTCGACATTAACTTTGGCGTGGTCAATATAGCGGGCATACAGATTGCCTTTCGCGCTGATCACCGATTTATCCTGACCAATAATCCCACCATTAATCGTAATATCGCCATCGGCATAAATGAAACCACCTTCTACATTCCCGGAGATCACCACATCTCCTGCCGCCTTCACGGTAAATCCGTTTTCCACATCCCCGCGAATATGAACGGACCCCACAAAATCGATATTACCGGTTTTATAACCGACATTACCATGAATCTCATGGACGACCTGGACACTGATCTTGCGGTTATGTAAAGTTGGCTCGCCGTCACAGGTGGCAATAATCCGATTTTGATCCCAGGCGACATTCTTCCCTAGGACCAAAGTCTTATCCTTACCCTGGGGAGCCTTAATCTCCTCCCCCAGCACATTACGACCGCTGATGCCTGATGTAGCTGGTTTCTTTTCGACCAGGACTTGTCCTTTTTGTACATTTTGGAGCATTGATAGCTCCCGATGATCAACCCGTCCGTCCTCAAGTTCTTTCGGGATTAAGCGGATCCGATCCGTTTCAAAATAAAACTTAAGCTCCGCATCTTCCCCTTTAACCGGATACTCTCCTTCGGCAATCAGGGTCGATTTACTCGATTTTTCTTCGAGAAGACGATGAATCACTTGTTCCTTAAGCCCAAAGACAACCCCTTCGCTGTTTAAAAAGTTTATAATCTCCTCATAAGTAGGCCAGGCAGCTCCTTCAGACGGTGGATTGAGCTGTAAATAAGCCTGCATCTTATTCGGAGTTACACTCAAAACAATCTGCTCCGTGCCTGCCTTTGCTTGGTTGCTTCTCTCGCTAACCAACAAAATACACCTCCGGTCATAACACTCCTATTACGCTACGCCATCTAGCTAGCCTTCCTTGCAAGCGAAAAATTGATTTCGTATGGATCTGAGATACTCTTGATTCGGAAATACCCAAGACTTCTCCAATCTCCTTGAGGGTCAACCCCTCATAGTAATAAAGGGTAATCACCAGTTTCTCCCGTTCGGAAAGAGCATCAATCGCTTTGGCCAAGGCTTCTTTCAGCTCGGTTATTTCAATCTGTTTTACCGGGTCATCGCTATCTTCATTCTCAATTAAATCTAAGACCCTGACATTTTCATCATCCGGGTTTTTGGTTAGCCAGATTTCGTCTAAAGAAGTCAAGGTAGTGCAGCTAACCTCATTTAGCATCTGATAGAAGCCGTCGACCGAGATTTGTAAGGCCTCACTAATCTCTTGGTCCGTTGGATATCTTCCTAACCGATTTTCAAGTTCAACACAGACTTTTTCCAGGTTTTTTGCTTTTTGCCGCACCGAACGCGGGACCCAATCATTATCCCGTAATCCGTCCATGATCGCACCTCTAATCCGGGCGATCGCATAGGTTTCGAATTTAATACCCCGTTCGGGATCGAATTTATCGATGGCATCCATTAAACCAAAAATGCCGAAGCTAACTAAGTCATCAAATTCAACATTTGGCGGTAGTCCGATCGACACCCGACCGGCTACATATTTGACAAGGGGCGAATACCCCACGATTAATTCTTCCCGGGCGGCTTGCGAACCCCCCTGGCGGTAATCTTTCCATAGTTGCTCTTCCCGCCCCTTATTGAACATTATATACCCTTCCCCCATTCTTTTTAGGTATATATTTCTTCCATAACCAAATCTTCCTCCTCAGTTTCTTCGACACTATTGGTAAAAAATCCTTTTATAAAATTATTTCGGGGGAATTCAACATTCTTACCTTGACAGTGCCTGTCGCTAAATCCATATAAATTGAACGGCCCGAATGGCCGCCTATACTTTTTCCACTAACTCGTAAACCCAATGCGCTTAAAGCTTTTTCAACAGCAACGGCATTACGGTAACCGATATGCATTTGGGGACTCATCCCCGGATAAGCGAACATCTGAGCGCCACCAGCCATCTTAACCAGCATCCGATGCTTGGCCGCTCCTTTTTTCTGCATTAACTCAATTAAGTCAGGAATAGCAGTATCCGCAAATTTACCCCGGGTGGTTACTTCTTTAGACGTAGAACTGTCCGGCAACATAACATGGGCCATCCCTCCGACCTTGATTGTCGGATCGTAGACACAAACGCCTATACAAGAACCAAGTCCAAGAGTGACTAGGATGTCCAGTGTCTCGGCGACAACTATTTCTGACATTCCGACCCGGATGGACTTTGGCATTCATTTTTCACTCCCAACGCCTCTAAGATTGTGGTTAGCGATCCGGGATCAGGGATTAAAAAGAAATGCCCGTCAATACTTAGGTCACAGGCGATCAGCCGTGTATCGATCAGCACTGCATAATCTCCCATCTGTCCTAAATCAGCTAATATCGTGTTGAGAATCGCTCCTACCATATCAAAGGCGAAAGCCGGCACCGACGAGATCATATGGAGGCCAGTAAAATCTGAAAAGGCATAAACATAAGCACCGGTCAAGATGTTACCAATCTCTTTGAGCGCGGAGACTTCCAATTCGCCTAAAATATTACGGCATTTATCCGGATCCTCGATTAACAACCCAGCAACGAACAACGCTTTATCTTCGGGGAAAAGAAAAAGAATTTTGCTTGGAGCATCGCCAAACACCCGGAGATAGATTCCGACCATTGGCTGCTCCGGTCCCCCGACCACATTGCACGCTTCGGGTAATGGTAGAATATTAACCCGCGGAACGGTCATGGCAACCTTCTGCTTTAGTAACTGAGAAAGAACAGTGGCCGCATGACCGGCGCCAATATTTCCCACCTCACGGATTGCATCTAGTTGCATGGGCGATAAATCTTTGATCATATCTGCTCACCCCAATTCCGCTTCATTCAATTCTTTTGCCTCTTCGGAACTGAGTGTTCTTTCCAGGTTAAGCAGGACAATTAACCGGGTATCAATTTTGGCCACTCCGGCTAAGAAATAAGCATCTACTCCTTTGGTGATGGCCGGCGCCGGTTCGACTGCTGATACTGGAACCCGCAGGACTTCGACGACCGCATCGACCAGCATTCCCACAAGGGCATCTCCTACTTCAACGATAATCACCCGTGAATTATAACCAATCTCTGGTAGGGTGAGCCCAAAGCGACGGCGTAGATCAACGATCGGAATAATCTCGCCCCGTAGATTAATGATTCCTTCCACGAAATGAGGCGCTTTCGGCACCCGGGTAATTCCTTGGTCTAACTTTTCAATTTCTCTAACTTGAAGGATGTTTACGCCAAATTCTTCCTCACCAAGCTTAAAGATGACGATTTGGACGGTTTCTTCCTGCTGCTGTATTTCTTTTGTCTCCTTCACTACCATCCCCCCTTTAAAAATTTTGCCAATGCTCAGGCCACTGCGCGCATATCTAAAATCAGAGCAATTTTACCATTACCCAAGATCGTTGCTCCTGCAATACCGTCGATATTACCCAAATAACTCCCTAGCGATTTAATCACCACATCCTGTTGGCGAAGTAGCGTATCGACAATACATCCTAATTTGCGCTCGCCGTTACGCACCACCACCACATCCAGCTCTTCGAGATGCTCATTCTTTGCTTGGGGAACTCCTAAGAAATCTTGGAGACGGATTAAGGGAATCACTTCACCGCGTAAGATCGCCACTTCCTGGTTGCGTAGTTTTCTAATATCTTTCCGGGCGACACTAATGGTTTGTTCGATATAACCGGTCGGGATCGCAAACACATCCTCACCCAACTGTACAATCAGCGTTTGAATAATCGCCAGGGTTAAGGGGAGGCGAATCGTAATCGTCGTCCCTTCTCCTTTCACACTCGAAACCTGGACTACCCCTCCCAAGGCGGAAATCTTCGTTTTGACAACATCCATCCCTACCCCCCGGCCAGAGACGTCAGTTACTTCTTTGGAAGTGGAAAAACCGGGAAGAAATATCAGATTTAAAATCTCTTCCTCCTCCAGACCCTCTATCTCCTCAGGGGTCATAAATCCCTTCTCTAGGGCCCGCGCTTTAATTTTCTCCGGATCCATCCCCCGGCCATCATCGGTGACACTGATCATAACATGATTTCCGGTTTGGTAAGCGCGAAGCTCAACCACCCCTTGCTCCTTTTTACCGCACTCGGCCCGGAGGAATGGTTCCTCGATGCCGTGGTCAACACTGTTCCTAATAATATGGACCAGTGGATCGACAATCTCATCAATCACGGTCCGGTCCAATTCCGTCTCAGCACCGCTAATTCGTAATTCCACCTCTTTACCGGTCTCTTTTGCTAGATCCCGTACCAACCGGGGAAAACGGGAAAAGACCTGTTCAACCGGGACCATCCGCGTCTTTAAAACTTGGTCGCGCAGATCCAAGGTTAAGCGGGAAAGATGTTCGACCGTCTCACCCAACAATTGGTCCCCTTTTTCCAAGCTTATCTGCTCCAAACGTGATCTGGTAATGACCAATTCGCCGACGAGGTTCATCAGATCGTCCAATTTTTTGATATCCACCCGCACGGTCGGCGAGATACTGGAGGAAGCTTTAACTTGACTTGTTTTTTGCGGTTCGTCGCTCGTCGTGGTCGTACTCTGTACAGTACCACGCCGTTCAACCAGCAGCTTGTCGACCTCGACAATCTCTCCTTTAACCGCTTTCACATCCAGCATCTTCTCGACGAATTGCACCAGAACCCCGACGGGTTTTTTACTCAGTATCCCGATGATAAAATCATCATCAAACTTCTCATCCTCGAGTTCCTTCGCCGTCGGAATGGTACGCACGATTTCGCCTTGAGTTTCTAATTCCCGGAGAATCATAAAGGCACGGGCACCCTTCAGCAGACAATCCTTCTCCAAGGTCAAGGAGAGGTGGATCAGCGCAAGCCCCCCCTCGACGGCCGCTTTAATTTTTTCAATTTCCTCAGGCAAATAACGTAATTGCAGCGTTGTTCGGCGTTCTTCTTTCTCTTTACGTTCACTGGCTAAATCAGCCGCCAGGTACTTTTTTAACCCCTGCAACACCCCGGCCACTTCGATATTCTCTTCCTGGCCTTCGGTAATGCCTTTCGCTAAGATTTCCAGTAAATCCAAAGCGTCAAACAGAACATTGATGATTTCTGGAGTAACTTCTAATTCTTTCTGCCGCAGTAAACTTAAGACATCTTCCATCGCATGCGTTACACTGGCCATTTTATTAAAGCCCATCGTGGCAGAAGCTCCTTTTAGGGTGTGGGCGGCGCGAAAGATCGAATTGAGCAGTTCGCTATTATCCGGTTCCTTCTCCAGGGTTAGTAATGATTGGTTTAAAACTTGAAGGTGTTCATAACATTCATCCATAAACACATTCAGGTACTGGGATACTTCCATCCTCTTCACCTCCTGAACTTGATCTTAACCAGCATCAATAACTGCCAAGCTGTCGTGAAAAAAGTCTTCGCAAGAATAATGATAATCCTCCAGGGGACTGTTCCGGTAAGGCCAGCATTTTCTGGGCAATCCTTAAAATGCTGAGCGAAGCCTTCGATTCCGGATGCGTCAAGGCAAAAGGCTGCTGCTGCTTTACTGCTTTAGCCACCGTCGGGTCTTTTACGATAAAGCCCAAAGGCTCAAGCGGAAAATTGAGGAATTTCTCCGCCACCAGCATTAACCGTTCGTAGACCTGCTCGCCTTCCTCCTGGTTTTCCACCATATTGACCGCCACATAAACTTTGGCGGACGAATTTTCACGGGAGATAACCTTAATCACACCATAAGCATCGGCAATGGCGGTCGGTTCGGGAACAGTAACAACCACAATCTCTTCCGCCGCCACCAAAAATTTAACTACTTTGTTTGAAATGCCGGCACCGGTATCAAGGATGATGAAATCATTCTCCTCTTCCAGGACAGCAAGATTCGTAATACAATGATCAACTTGCCACGGGCTTAAATCCGCTAGTTCCTGAAAACCAGAACCTCCGGCAATCACCTTCACCCCTGCCGGTCCGTCGAGCACGATATCGCTTAAGGATTGATCGCCGGACAAGAAATGACCTAAATGGTATTTAGGGGTAAGCCCCATGATTAAGTCAATATTAGCCAAACCTAGATCCGTATCGATCAAGGTCACTTTTTGACCCAACTTTGAAAGGTGGATCGCAAGATTAACCGAAAGGTTAGTCTTCCCTACTCCCCCTTTACCACTGGTAATCGCAATGGTTCTGGCCTTGCGGACCGGGGCTTTACTGTTCTGACTATTCACGATTTCTCTTAATCGCTCAGCTTGATCACGCATTGAAGCACTCCTTACCGGCATGCCTTTTAATGACCTCAAAAGTAGCAACCTCGATATCTTCTGGTACATTCTGTCCAGTCGTCACATAAGACATCGGGATTTTAAGCCGATCGGCTACCTCCAGCACATTACCTAGACTGTTGGTTTCGTCAAGTTTGGTAAAGATTAACCGATTATATTCAATTTCCCGAAATGATTCGGCCGTCTCCAACAAATCTTCCAGTTTTGTATTGGCACTTAACACGAGATGGGTTTCGTCGAGCCGCCGACCGTTAAAAAAGTGCCTTAACTCTCTAATTTGTTGCTTGTTTTTTTGGCTGCGACCGGCCGTATCAATCAAAACCAGTTCTTTCTCCTCTAAATTGGCCAGCGCTTTTTTAAACTCAGCTGCCGTATACACTACTTCAATCGGCAGATTTATGATTTCTGAATAGGTTTTTAATTGTTCTACCGCCGCAATTCGGTAAGTATCAATCGTAATCAGCCCGACCGATTTCCCTTCAAAAAGCGCAAAATTGGCTGCTAGCTTCGCAATTGTGGTCGTCTTACCTACTCCTGTCGGCCCCACTAAGGCCACCACCGTGGGGCGCGACCTTAACTTAATCGGAAGGGTTTGGATCATGGATTCATGAATTTCAACTTTCTTCGTGGGCGAAGCAGGTTGAGCCAAATTTGAGGTCGACCGGACTTGCGCGGAGACACCCTCAATGGCTTCCTTGATCTCAGTTAATTCCTTTTTCACCTTTTCCAACTCGGGCAAGATCACTTCCTGCTCGACTTTGAACAAGGGTTGTTTGGCCGGTGGTTCTCCTTCGTCCTTCGGAAAAGAGCGCATACTCATGCTTTCTGTGTTGTCAACGGCCGCTAAGACCTCATACTTTTTTTTGGCAAAGAGGCCCAAGAACCCCCCTTCCTTAAACGGACGAGAATGAAGAATTAGGGCATCTTTCCCCAAATCTTTTTTGACTTGGGCAATTGCTTGTTGCGCATTATCCGCCACAAATCTTTTTACCCTCATTCACCAGCACCTACCATTCCTATTGAGTGAACCTCCATCTCTGGGGAGAGTTCTTGAAATGAAACCACCATGATTTTCGGGGAAACCCGCTCCGTAATGCTCCGGACATAACGTCGAATCGCCGGAGAAACTAAGACCACCGGTTCGCGCCCTTCTTGCATCAGCGGACGGATCTGTCTTTTTAACGATTCGTAAAACTTATTTAACCACACCGGGTCGAGTGGTTGTCCCTCATCTTCCTGGGCGGTGACGATCCGTTCCTCAGCCTGGGGGGTCAACGTGAGCACCTTAATAATGCCGTCCTCCCCCGCTAACATCTTGGAAATCTGCCGGGCTAAGGAAGCACGAACATATTCAGCCAACATATTCAGGTCTTTAGTGAGCGGAGCGTAATCGGCCAGGGTCTCCAGGATCGTTACTAAATTACGGATCGGGATCCCTTCTCTCAGCAGCTGGGAAAGGACTTTCTGCACTTCGCCAGTGGTCATCAAATTCGGAAATAGTTCATCAAAAACGACCGGATAATCTGCTTTTACATAAACGAGCATGGCTTGAACTTCTTGCCGCCCCAATAGTTCATGGGCATGATTACGAATCACTTCGGTTAGATGTGTAGCCAGCACCGACGGGGAATCAACCACCGTATAACCAGCCAATTCAGCTTTCTCGCGTTGGTCCTCACTAATCCAGAGCGCCGGTAGACCAAAAGCCGGCTCCTTCGTTGGAATCCCCGCCACTTTTTCGGTAACGGCCCCCGCATCCATCGCTAAGAAATAATTGGTCATCAGTTCCCCACTGGCCACTTCTACGCCTTTAATCTTGATCACATATTGATTCGGAGCCAGTTGCATATTATCACGGATGCGGATTGCTGGTAAGATAATCCCCAGTTCCAAAGCCACCTGACGACGGATTAAACTCACTCTTTCAAAAAGATCCCCGCCCTGGGCCTTGTCGACCAGAGGAATTAAACTGTAACCAATCTCCACCTCCATCGGATCAACCGCCAGCAAGGAGAGGACATTTTCCGGCTTATATCCCTCCGGTTCCGGGGCGACCTCTTGCTCCACCGCCGCTTCAATCTGGGCTTTTTCCTCCCGCCGGAGAATATAAGTTAAGCCCCAGAGTAATAAGGCGATTAAAAGAAAAGGAATGGTCGGCATCCCGGGGACAAGGCCAAAGAGTCCAATCACCCCGGCCGTCACTCCTAAAATCTGAGGATAACTAAGGATTTGGCGGGTTAAATCTGTACCCAGACTATCTTCCGAGGCAGACCTGGTCACCAAGATTCCAGTAGCGGTTGAGGTCAAGAGCGCCGGTACCTGAGAAACCAAACCATCACCAATCGTCAGGAGAGCATAAAGTTGGATCGCGCTCAAAAAATCAAGTCCTTGTTGCCACATTCCGATCACACCGCCTCCGAGGAGGTTAATCAGGGTGATGATAACGCCGGCGATCGCATCTCCTTTCACGAATTTACTGGCACCGTCCATCGAGCCGTAGAAATCTGCTTCTCTTTCGATCTCGCGTCGACGGACCCGTGCCTCTTGCTCATTGATTAAACCGGCGTTCAGATCCGCATCGATACTCATCTGTTTACCGGGCATGGCATCAAGGGTAAATCTAGCGGCCACTTCCGCCACCCGCTCAGCGCCCTTGGTAATCACCAGAAAGTTAATCAATGTTAAGATAATAAAGATCACAAAACCGACCACGGGGTTATTACCAGCGACAAATCCTCCAAAGGCCTGTACGACTTGGCCGGCATAGCCATTCAACAGGATTAAACGGGTCGAGGAGACGTTCAAGGCTAAGCGAAAAAGCGTGGTTACTAATAAGAGCGAAGGGAAGACAGAAAACTCCAACGCTTTGCGCACATTCATGGTTAAGAGTAAAATTAAAAATGATAAAGAAATATTCAGGGTCAAAAAGAAATCAAGAATATAAGGAGGCAATGGGATGAAAAACATAACCAGAATCAAAACGATCAGAATCACCACAGCCATTTCTCCGCTCATGGCGATTCGGGATAAAGATACATTCACTCCAGCTTGCTCAGGCATGATGCTCTCCTTTTACCTTACCCATCCGTAGATGACGTTTTCGCATACTTCTTTACTTTTTTTGACGTAGCTGATAAACAAAAGCTAAGACCTCGGCGACCGCCTGATAAAGATGGGGGGGAATAAACTCCCCAATCTCCACTGTTTGGTAGATCGTTCGCGCTAACGGTTTATTTTCAACCAACGGAACATGATGTTCCGTAGCAATTTCCTTAATTTTCGCAGCAATATAACCTTCACCCTTCGCCAGCACCTGCGGAGCTTGCATCTGCGGAGCCTCATACTTAAGCGCTACCGCCAAATGCGTCGGGTTGGTAATCACTACGTCGGCTTTCGGTACTTCCTGCATCATCCGGCGCATGGCAATTTGCCGTTGTTTTTGACGGATTCTACTCCTGACTCTAGGGTCACCCTCCGTCTGTCTATACTCGTCTTTTACCTCTTGTTTAGTCATACGCAGACTCTTGCGGTACTCATGTCGTTGGTAAAAATAGTCAAAGATCGCTAGGGCTAAAAGTAGAAAGATAATTCTGAGCACTATTTGGTACATTAGTCGCCAAAAGTTGCCGGCCAATTGAAAAGGTGGGATTAAGACTGAAGTCTCGGCTAACGGAAAGACCTGGCTTTTAAAAGAAGACCAGATAATCACGGCCACGCTAATTAGTTTAACCAATGCCTTAAATAAGTCGACCAGTTTCTGTAGGGAGAAGAGACGCTTAAAACCTTGGAGCGGATTGATCCGATCAAACTTGACCTTCAATGTTTCTAGGGTAAAAATCCCTCCAGTTTGCAGGTAACTAATGAATACACCGGCGGCTAAAACCGCCAAGCCGGTTGGTAAAAAAACCATGGCAATCATCGCCAGTGTTTGCTTAGTGAGTTCAGTCAAAGTTAACGGATCTAACTGCTTATTCAACATTTCACTGGAAAAACTGAACTGAAAATAGGTATAAAGTTTATCCAGGGAATAACTGCTAAAGGCTTTTAACGCCGTAAACCCAGCCAATAAAGTAATAACCGCATTAAGTTCGTTACTACGGGGAACCTGACCTCTGCGTCTCGCCTCTTGCCGTTTACGGGGAGTAGCTTCTTCGGTCTTTTCTTCTTGGGCAAAAAATTGCAGATCCCAATCTAAAAATGAGTTGCCAACCGGTACTTCCCTGCTAACCAAGGGCTTGTAAAAAGCGTAACAGTTCAGTCCACACCCTCCCATTAGCCGAAAAGAGTTCCGCCACCCAGCGAGTAAATACTGGTAAAGACAGAATCAAGAGAAGAATACCTAAAAAAACTTTTAAAGGAAAGCCGAGAAAAAAAACATTGATCTGCGGAATCAGCTTCGCCAGGACTCCTAATCCGACATTAGTTAAAAAGAGTACCCCAACAATGGGGATGGCGATCTGAACCGCCAAGATAAAAAGGTTGGCAAAAGTCCTTAAAACTAGCGGCACCCCTCGCATCAAAGCTAACGGCTGACCAACCGGGAGTAGTTTGAAGCTTTGCGTTAGTACCTTAACCAAGAGATGATCGCCTCTGACTAGCAAAAAAAGCCAAACGGCTACTATTTGATAAAGCTGACCAATAATCGGCATTTGCCCCCCGGTCTGCGGGTCCAGGACGTTAACCATCCCAAAACCCATCGGTACCTCAATAATCTGACCGGCTAACTGAATTCCGGCAATCGTTAAGTACAGAATATAACCCATCATGATTCCAAGTAGTAACTCTTGTCCCATCTGAAAGGCAACCTGCCAAAAGGTTAACGGCATAGTGCCAGCCGCCGCCAGCAACGGTACAAGAAGCAAAGCAAGAAAAAGAGCTAAACTGACCCGGAGAGTATGGGGAATATTCCTACTTTGAAAAAAAGGCGCACCGATCAGTAGCCCGAGATTACGCATGAAAACCAGGACAAATAAGATTAATTGTCGTTCAGTCCAAGCGGAAAGGTCCAATTAAAGCCCTCACCATCTAGTAACTTCCGTTAAATAGGAGAAGAGTTCGGTCGTGAAATCCACCAATACCCTTACCATCCAAGGACTGCCGATAATCAGAGTCAGAAAGATGGCCAAAATCTTCGGGATAAAGGATAAAGTCTGTTCTTGAATCTGGGTAGTCGCTTGGAAGATACTGACGATTAAACCAACAATCATGCCTACGGCTAACATCGGTCCGGCGACGGTTAGGACGGTGGTCAAACCCTGTCGCATTACGTTTGCTACAAAAACATCATCCATCATAACTCACCACCATAATCTAAAAGCCGGTCAAAAGGCTTTTTACTACTAAATTCCAACCGTCAACCAGGACAAAGAGGAGAATCTTAAAGGGCATCGAGATCATGACCGGCGGTAACATCAACATGCCCATTGACATCAGTGTGCTGGCAACGATCATATCGATCACCAGGAAAGGTACATATAAGATAAAGCCCATCATAAAGGCGGTCTTAAGCTCGCTGACCATAAAAGCCGGTGCTAGAACATGAAAAGGAATGTCTCGGTAATGGGCCGGTCTGGAGGTTACCTCCGCGGCTCCTAAAAACAAGCGCAAATCTTCGTTCCTGGTATGTCGCCCCATAAACTGTTTAACCGGTCCTTCGGTTTCCGTTAAAGCTTCCTCGAAAGTAAGTCTCCCTTCCATGAAAGGAGTTAACGCTTTCTGATGAACTTCACTCCACGTGGGTGCCATAACATAAAAAGTGAGAAATAAGGCCAGTCCGATTAATACCTGATTTGGTGGAGATTGCTGAAGCCCAACCGCACTCCTGGTAAAAGAGAGCACAACGACTATGCGGACAAAAGACGTGGTCATGATTAATAGCGCCGGGGCTAGGGAGAGAATGGTTATTAATGCTAAAATCCGGAGACTGGCCGCAACCTGTTCCGGACTATCCGTATTATTCCAGCCAATCTCAATCTGGGGAAGAATCGGTTGTCCCAGACTGATTTGACAATAAAGTGGTATTAAAAATAATGCTAACAAAAGAACATAAGCTATGTGACGTCTATTCATCTTCGCTCGGCCCTCGATGGGTTCTAAGCTTCATTAATCTCTCCTCAATTCTCTCTGCCGAAGATTCCGCCCCCGGCGGCGCAGAGAAGTTTCCTCCACCGTCAGGTAAAGTACCTAACAATCGTTGTAAATAATCAGGGAAGCTTTTCCCCTTTTGTGCTTTCCCTACTCCGTCCTCGGCTGGAGTATTCTCCGCCAGAATCAGAGCAAGCATCTTAGGGTCATCAATCTCCCGCAAGAGGTTGATGTTTCGCTCAACAGTACCGATTAAATATAACCGGCGGCACACCATAATCAAAGATAGAAAACAGTTTGGTCCAAGGTAAAGTGTATCGATCACTTGTAGGTAACGGCCGCGGCCTCTTCCAACCCTACCCCCTAACCACCGGGTAGCCTTCGCCGCTAAAACAAGTACGGCAACAAAACAAAGGAGATAAAAGATGATGCGCAGGTAGGCAACAGAACCCCCCATCACTCCAGTGACCGGA
>JAAYGU010000141.1 GCA_012727535.1 Bacillota bacterium
GTATGACAAGTATCCTTTTTGTCACAAGCGGCTTCCTCTCCCTCTGTGACACAATTGACCGAGACCAGAGGCCCTTCGAGCGCAAGGATAATCTCCCCCACGGTAATATCTTCAGGTGGTTTCGACAGAACATAACCCCCATAGGAACCACGAATAGCATTGACTAATCCTGCTTTACGCAGGAGAGCAAAGACTTGTTCCAAATAGGATTCGGAGATTCCTTGTCGTTCGGCGATTGCTCTTAGTGGAACAGGACCACCGGTTGCGTTGATGGCGATATCGACCATCGAACGTAAACCATAGCGTCCACGCGTAGAAACTAACAAGGTTTTGACACTCCTTTCCAAACTTGAGGGATTAAACCTAGTAATGTGGTAGGATTACTTTTAATCTAACATAAATAAAGGAGATAATCAAGACAGCAAATCTTAAAGAAACGGTAGAGGTAAATAAGGAATGAAAATTTCTTTAATATCAATTAACTCTTCGGGAGGGAAGTTGGTCCCCCAAGGAGAAATCTAAAACGAGGGAAAAGATAAGGGGGACGCCTAGATGTTACCGCAAGTTGTTAAGGGAAAACCGAGGTTATGGCGAGAATGGTTACCCAAACGCCATACGCTTCGGTTCTATCTTTCCATGCTCCTTCTCGGGATTGTGCTTAGTGTGTCTCTGCTTAGCATCGGCGCCTTTCAAGTAGCTTTACAGATTTATGACCACCAATTATATAATGAATCAGCCAAGGTGCTGAACCTTTCCGCCAAAGCGCTTGAGGATGAATTGAAGAAGATTGAAGACATGACGTTTATGATCTTATCGGATCCTAATATCCAGAAAAACTTACAGATCATCAAAGACTCTGCCGAGAATTACGAGAGGTATCAAGCCAGCTTGGAGCTTCAAGAGACTCTTTTACCATATGCGGTTGCGGAAGGATATATTACGGCCATCGATTTCATCGACAGCAAGGGCAATCAGGTATCGGTCGGTAGTAATACTAATTTGGACCGAGTGAAGAATACAGAGGTTTTAGCGGAAGCCTTAAAACAGATGGGGAAGAATGTTTGGATTCAACCGGAGAGGAATGGGGAACCGTTAATTGCGGCCCGGGTCGTCCGCCGGACGCATGGTTTGAGTCTGGATTATTTAGGAGTAATGATCATCCGGATTAGCCTTAATCAGTTAGTTAAGAAAGTCTCCGGAACCAATCCTGACCCCAACTAGAATCTGCAGATTTACAACAACGGGAAAAATCTCTTCTCCACTGGTGAACCGGTGGCTTGGAAGGAACTAAGTTCAATTGCAAAGAATGGCAATTTTGGCGTGAAGACTATTAACCAGGAAAAACTGTTCATTGCTTTGACGCAGGGGGAGTATTTAGGATGGAATTATGCGAATGTCTTACCTTTCGCCCAGATTTATGAGAACATCTTTCTATTGCGCAATACAATGTTGCTGATTTTTACGGGCGTGTTCGTCGGGGCCCTCTGGTTGGGGATGAAGTTTGCCGGGAACATTACCAGGCCAATTGAGAGCCTTGTTCAGAAAATGAAAGAAGTGGAGAATGGCGATTTTCAGATTAAGGGCTTGGAGCCACCGGGGGAATACCAGATCGAAGAGATCAGCCATCTGTATCGGGATTTTGCGATGATGATGGAAAGGATCGATACATTAATTAAAGAAAATTACCAAAAGCAGCTTTTATTGAAAGACACCCAGTTTAAGACGTTACAAGCCCAGATCAACCCCCATTTCTTGTATAACACTCTGGATTCAGTGAACTGGATGGCCAAAACCAACCAGGAACCACGGATCTCAATGATGGTAGAAGCTTTAGGCCGCTTGCTGCGGAATGCGGTACATAAACAAGACCTGATTACGATTGCCGATGAGGTCAAAATTCTGGAAAACTATATAACCATTCAAAAGATAAGGTTTGAGGAACGCCTCAATTTTACGATTAAGGTCGAAGAAGAACTGAATAGTTGTTTGATTCCCAAATTGACTTTACAACCAATTGTCGAAAATGCTGTTAATTATGGCCTGGAAAGTAAGACCGGAGTTTGCCAGATTGAGGTGCGGATGATTAAAACAGGGGATCTGGTCGAGATTTCTGTGGAGGATAATGGGCCGGGGATGGAGCCCGGCTATTGGGAAAGATTAGCGCAAGGCCTCGTTAAAACGCGGGGTACGGGGATTGGTTTGAAAAATATTGACGACCGGATCAAAATGATCTACGGAGATGAGTATGGAATTAGGGTTGACAGTGAGTTAGGGGTTGGCACCAAGGTATCGATTTTTTTCCCCTTTACCACCCATAAGGAGGTCAAAGTGGATGTGCAAAGTACTGATTGTCGATGATGAGCGGATTATTCGGGAAGGCATCGCGGCCGTGATTCCTTGGGGGAAATATGGTTTTACCTTAGTAGGAACGGCGGCGAACGGTGAAGAGGCTTATGAAATAATTAAAAAAGAAGCTTTGGATATTGTGATCTCCGACATCAAAATGCCAGGGATGAACGGATTGCAACTGATTGCAAAGGTGAAGGAGGAACAACCGGCAGTAGAATTTGTTGTCCTTTCTGGTTATGGAGAATTTGAGTTTGCCCGAACGGCCATGCAGTATGGGGTTAAATATTATCTACTGAAACCATGCAATGAAGAGGAGATTCTCGAGGTTTTAGAAGAACTGCGGACCGAGATCGAACAAAGAAAAAGGAAAGAAGCCCACTTAGAGAGGGTCAAACAGGATTTAGAACGGATTAAGCCCCAACTCAAAGCGCAATTTCTGAAGGAGTTTGTCACTAATCAATTCTCCTTTGCCCAGGAATGGGAGTATTACCAGAGCCTTCTCGGTTTTAAATTCGAAACGTGGCCTGTCAGACTGCTCCTTTGCCGAGTTGAAGGTAAATTTGAGTTTGAATACCTCTTCGCCTCGAAACAGACGGCGGAAGAGATCCTCGGAGAAGAGCTGGTCTTTTTAAGTACCACGATCGGCGAGGAACTGCTGCTCTTAATCAAAGACCTGGAGATGGAGGAGCTTTTAACGCTGGTTGAGTCAGTCAAACAGACTTTTTATGAATATTATGGACGGGATATGACCATAGCGATCAGTGAAAGTGGGGAGTGGAAAACAACACCGCTTTTATACCGGGAAGCCCGGGAATATTTGAAGCACCGTTTTTATTTAGGAGAGGGCAGTATTATTACGGAGAAAGATATCAGTTTTGGCCAAATGAAAGAGACAAATTTGATTTTTGACTTTGAACAATTTGGCTATTTAGTGAAGAGTGGGAACACTGAGGAAGTGCAGGCCAGAATGGAGGAGTTCTTCCGGCAACTGGAGGCTACGACCCGTGAGATCAGTGGGGCGAAGATTCACTGCCTGGATCTGTTTTCCACCATTATCCGCCATAGTGCGGAAGAAGTAATGAACGATTATTTAAAACGGATTGTGGATTTCGAAGAATTCACCACTTTAGAACAGATTCATCGGTTCATTGCGGAAATTGCGCTGGAGATTACCGCCGCTAATTATGCAGAGAATGCGCAAAGATACAGTAGGCAAGTGCAGAAGGTAGTTACTTTGGTCGAAGAGAACTTGGCGAACGAGAATTTGTCCTTAAAGTGGTTGGCCCAGGAAATGCTCTATATGAATGTTGATTATCTAGGAAAACTGTTTAAAAAAGAGATGAATGAGCGGTTTAGTGATTATTTAATCCGCTTGCGGATCGAAAAGGCGAAGGAAATGCTGGAAAACTCGGATAGTAAGGTTTTTGAGATCGCCAAGGCGGTTGGGTTTGGCGACAATGCACAGTATTTCAGCCAGGTCTTTAAGAAACAGACTGGTTATACCCCATCGGATTATAAGAAACTCTTTCACTTAACCCCCTCCACTTGAGGGAAGAAGAATACGTTCATGGCGGGGATGATACTTTTTACTACATAACCTCTGATTTTTAAACAAAATTATCAGGATTTTATATTACAAATAAGTAAAGACTAGGTTATATTTATTTTGTAATGTTTTATCTATTGTCCAGCAAAGGTTTTTTGCTAAGGGGGGTGATTATAGAGATTTTCTGAAGATCACTGCCCAGGGACTAAAAGGTTAAAATTTTAAGGAGGTTTGTAGATGAAAAGAAGAAGTATCGGGATCCTATTGTTGATCGCACTCTTTGTGACAGTTTTTGCACTGTCCGGTTATGCGCAACCAATTAATTTGCGTATTGCCTGGTGGGGCAATCAAACCCGGCATGATGCGACCATTGAAGTCATCAAGATGTTCGAAAAGAAAAACCCGGGAATTAAGCTTAGCCCTGAGTATACCAGCTTCGGTGGCTATTGGGATCGGATGGCAGCCCAAGCAGCCGGTTCGAACCTGGCCGACATTATGCAGCAAGACTACAAATACATCACCCAGTATGTAGACAGTGGCTTGCTCATTGCTCTCGACCGGTATGTTGGCAACGGCCTAAACTTCGCCGATGTGGATGATTCCTTCTTAGCGCCGGGTCGGGTCTATGGCCAACTCTACGGGATCAACCTCGGTGCGAATACATATGCCTTCGCTTTCGACGCCGATCTGTTCGAAAGAGCCGGCATCAAAGCCCCGACTCCTGATTGGACTTGGGAAGACTACTTTAACACCATGAGACAGCTGAAGGCTAAACTCGGAATTTACGGTGACCATGAACTTACCCTGTGCACCAATAACGTCAGCGGTTTAGAGCATTATGTACGTCAGCATGGTCAAACCTTCTATAATGCCGACGGGACTGCCTTAGGCTTTGACGAGAAACTCTTTGCCGAATTCTACGGTTGGGATCTGCAATTGACCAATGAAGGCGTTTGCGCTCCGCCGGAAGTTCGGTTAGAGGTAACCAGCATTGAGAATAATCCGATGGTCATGAAGAAAGCTGCTATGGCCAGCATCTGGTCGAACCAAGTAGTGGCTTACGAGAGAGCGGCCAATCGTCCGCTGAAGATGGCACTCTGGCCGAAGATGAAAGGTCAGAAACAAGAAGGTACCTACCTGAAACCGTCCATGTTCTTCAGCATTACCCGTGACTGCCGTGATATCGATGCTTCCCTGAAGTTTATCGACTTCTTCATCAATGATGTTGAAGCGTACAAATATCTCAGCGTCGACCGCGGTGTGCCGATTTCTTCGAAAGTCCGTGCCGCATTGTCTGCTGAGGCTAAAGGGGCAGAGAAAGAAATGTTTGCGATTGTTGACCTAGCGGCCAAACATTCCAGCCCGATTGATCCTCCGCCGCCGGCAGCTTTCAAACAGGTCATTGACACGCTCAATGATGTACACTTCAAGATTCTCTATAAAGTGATCACTCCGGAACAAGGAGCGAAAGAGTTCTTCCAACGGGCTAACAAAATCTTAGCTGACGCTGCGAAATAAGACCTGAAGTAGGTTCCACGGATGGGGCTGGACCAAAACGGTCCAGCCCACCGCATTCTTAGAAAAGATTTACGCTTGATACACCAAAGTAAGTACCAGGAAGTCGCAGATTTAAGGGGGTAGTTAGGGTGCCGAGACTAAAAAAAGGAAAGAGCATAAAAAGAGTCCGTAGTCTTGAGTATGACAATCTAGCAGGATACATCTTTATCTCCCCGTGGTTAATCGGATTTTTCGCCTTTATGGTCATCCCGATGATTGTCTCGCTTTATCTGTCGTATTGCCGTTATAACATCTTAACACCGCCCCAATGGGTCGGGTTGCAAAACTTTAAAGATATTTTTTATAATGATCCCCGGTTTTGGCAAGCGCTGAAGGTGACCTTTACGTATGTAGTTGGAGCTGTTCCCCTTCGGTTGTTTTTTGCCTTGTTTTTGGCGGTCTTATTCTCACAAAAGAGAAAGATGGTCGGGTTATACCGGACAATGTATTATATTCCATCACTGATCGGAGGAAGTGTGGCGGTTGCCGTTATGTGGCGCCAGTTATTCGGGGTAAGTGGAGCATTAAATTCCTTCTTAATCAAAACAGGGGTTCTCGAAACCGGGTTTGGCTGGAATGTTCACCCGAGAACTGCCCTCCTTAGCTTAATTATCCTGGCCGCTTGGCAGTTTGGTTCGCCGATGTTAATCTTCCTTGCCGGGTTAAAGCAGATTCCGGCCAGTCTCTATGAGTCGGCGGCGATCGACGGTGCCAACCGGGTGCAAGCTTTTTTCCGGATTACCTTGCCACAGCTTACTCCCATTATCTTCTTTAACTTAGTAATGCAAACCATTAATAACTTTATGGTTTTTACACAGGCATACATTATCACCGGCGGACAGCCCTTCGATCGAACCCTGGTCTATGTTTTATACCTCTTTAGGACCGGTTTTACCTACAATAAAATGGGCTATGCTTCCGCTTTAGCATGGATTCTGTTGTTCATTATCGGTGTGCTTACCGCAGTGATCTTCAGATCATCGTCCTATTGGGTCTACTATGAGTCAGGGGGGGATCTATAAATGAAACTTAGCAAAAAACGTATCAGACAATGGGGTGGAAGTCTTACCTACCATACTTTTATCCTCCTGTTTGGCTTTTTCATGTTTTACCCGGTAATGTGGCTGATCGCCAGTTCCTTTAAAGAACATGCCGAGATCTTCCAGAATGCCCATTCGCTGATTCCGAATACTTTTCGTTGGCAAAACTATGTTCAAGGCTGGAGGGGCTTTGGGGGCATCACCTTTGGCACTTTCTTAAAGAACTCAATGATCATTAGCGGCACTTCGACCCTTGGCCAGATCTTTACCGCCTCGATGGTGGCCTTCGGCTTTGCCCGTATTAAGTTTGTTGGGAGGAAATTCTGGTTCCGGCTGATGATCCTTACGCTGCTGCTGCCGGGGCAAGTGTTGCATATTCCGCAGTATGTTCTCTTTAATTATCTGGGCTGGATTGATACATTTAAACCACTGATTATCCCGGGTTTCCTGGCCGGAGCTTTCCATGTCTTCCTGATTATACAGTTCATTCAGGGCATCCCGATGGAACTGGATGAAGCCGCCCGGATTGACGGGTGTGGCCCGTTTGCGACTTATGTCCGGATTATTTTGCCGAATATTAAACCGGCCTTGATTACATCAGGGATCTTCTCTTTCTATTGGTCCTGGAATAACTTCATGCAGGGTTTGCTGTACATTCAAACTCCGCGGAAGTATCCGGCTGCCCTGGCGTTACAGCTCTTTTCGGATCCACAATCCGTTACCCACTGGGGTGCGATGTTTGCGATGGCTACCCTCTCCTTGGTACCGGTCTTCATTATCTTCATTACTTTCCAGCGGCATTTAGTCGAAGGAATCAGTACGACCGGGTTGAAGGGTTAAGCGCTATGCTTTGCGCATGGCGACAACCCGGGCAACAGTCGGCGGTTGCTCTTTGAAACAAGGAAAAACTCAATTTTTGAATCGATAAACCAGTCTTCGTTGAGGGACTGGTTTATTATTATCTTCAGACGGAGGAAAGGAACGAGAACGAAAGAAAAGGGATAGGAGGGTTTTCGTCTTGAAATTAGAATGCAGAAGAAAAAGGCCTTCTTTAAATTGCGTAAAAGCCAATTGGCAGCCCTCAAAGATGAACAATTGAATAAGATTGATTGAAGAACAAGGGAAAAATCTGAAAATGTCTAAAATGATCATAAACATTAGTTGATAACCATGACCGGCGCAGAGCAGGGAAGAGCGAAAGGAGGGAACTGCGCTTGGAACTAAAGATAATAGCTGAAGAAAATATGCGGAAACTGGCGGCCAATCCCTACCCCGGACGCGGAATTATTCTTGGACTAAGCCCGGATGGGCGTACCCTAATTCAAGTCTATTGGTTGATGGGGAGGAGCGAAAACAGCCGCAATCGTATACTGGTCGAAGAGAATGGTTTTGTCAAGACCCAGGCCTTTGATGAACAAAAAGTGACCGATCCCTCTCTAATCATCTACTACCCGATGAAACATTTTGGCGGTTGTCATCTGGTAACCAACGGGGATCAGACTGAAACCCTCTACGAATTATTGCCACAAAACCAGACCTTTGAAAGTGCCTTAAAGACGAGGACCTATGAACCGGATCCGCCAAACTATACCCCGCGCATCTCGGGACTGATTAACCTCGAGGACCAGGATTATGCCTACCAGTTTTCGCTGATTAAAGCGGCGTATAATAACCCTGATTATCCAGTATACTCATTCTTCTATTATAAAAGGGGCATACCAGGTTTTGGGCATTGCCTGCATACCTATGCTGGAGACGGCAACCCATTGCCACCATTTTCCGGAGAGCCCTATTTGGTGAGGCTATTTAACGATGGCGCTGAAAACGCCGACTACTATTGGCGACTCCTTAATGAGGAGAATAAAGTGGCGTTATTGGTGAAGGCCATCAGCTTAGAGGATGGGGAAGCGGAGATCCGGATCGTAAATAAGCACCAAACAAGATAGGAAGTGACTTCCTTGTCGCTCAACCCGCCTCCAATCTCCGTGTTGCTAAGAATACTATCCCAAGAAATCTAAGTCACCGGAGAATACCATTCAAAGCAAATATTCTTCGCAGAAGAGCATTATTTTGAGCATAGATTGTTGTAGTGGGTTCTTCTGAAATAAGGACAATAGCTTATAACACCAAAGCAATTTAGCAGAAAGGAACTGGAGAATGCAGTCTAAACATCATTCCGAGCGCAAAAAAGCAGTTTTCCTACTAGTTTGCACGGCTACCCTCTGGAGTACGAGCGGACTTCTGATTAAAATCGTCAACTGGAATCCGTTGGCGATTGCCGGGGTCCGGAGCGCAATCGCTGCCCTTCTGATCGGGGCTTATGTAAAAAAACCAAAGTTAAACCGGTCTTTAGTCCAATGGGGAGCAGCTCTGGCCTATGCCATGACCGTAATCCTCTTTGTGGTTGCCAATAAACTGACGACTTCAGCCAATGTTATCTTGTTGCAGTATACCGCACCAGTTTACGGCGCCATTTTTGCCTGGTTCATCCTGGGGGAAAGGACGACCTGGCTTGATTGGCTGACCATCGTGATCGTCTTTTCCGGGATGGGTTTATTTTTCAAAGAAGAGTTGGCGCCCGGGGCCTTCTGGGGCAATATCCTGGCTGTTTTAAGCGGAGTCAGTTTTGCTTTGGTTGCCGTCTTGTTACGTAAGCAAAAAGATGGTCTGCCGGTCGAGTCCGTCCTGCTCGGGAACTTAATCACGGCTGTGGTCGCCATTCCCTTTATGCGGGGGCCTTATCCTGATCTGTCCGGCTGGGGTGCTTTGGTGTTTATGGGGCTTATTCAGTTAGGTTTATCATACATCTTATATACCCAGGCTTTAAAACATGTAACCGCAATGGAGGGGATTCTGATCCCTCTGCTTGAACCGATTCTTAACCCGATCTGGGTACTGCTTTTCACCGGAGAAAAACCGGGGAGTTGGGCGCTGGTTGGGGGTGCTATCGTGCTGGTTGCGGTTACCGCCAGGAGTATAATTTCAACTTTCCAAGAGACAAGAAGGAGGAAACCGGAGGTTGAGAAGAATATCAATTGAACTGGTCCCGCGGAGTAGTGAATCACTACAGGGAGATTTGGAGTTGGTCAAAACCGGTTTTCCCCAGATCGATACGGTCAATATTCCCGATCTGCTCCGTTTTGAGCTAAGGAGTTGGGAAGCCTGTCGCTTAGTTAAAAACTATTATCAGCGGGCGATTCCCCATATTCGTGCGATTGATCTGGACCTGAACAGCCCATTACCTTTTGCTGACTGTTTTGCGGAGTTAGGGATTGAAGAGGTATTGGTGTTGACGGGTGATCCGCCGCAGGATATGACCCGGATGATTTACCCGACCGATAGTGTTGCTTTGATTAAAAAGTTCAAACAGGAGTTTCCCCAGGTTAAAGTCTATGCCGCGCTTGATCAGTATCGGGCGAGTATGCGGGTAGAGTATGATTATATCAAAAGGAAGCTTGATGCCGGGGCAGACGGTTTTTTTACGCAACCCTTCTATGATCTTCGTCTGCTGGAGATTTATGCGGAGATGCTTGAAGGGCTGGAAGTCTTTTGGGGGGTCTCACCGGTTACCTCCAGTAAATCCGTTACCTACTGGGAAACTAAAAACCATGTAATCTTTCCTAAGGAGTTTGAACCCAGCTTGGAATGGAATATAAAATTTGCCCGGCAGGCGTTGGAATTTACGGAGCAAATTAAGGCGCATATTTATTTTATGCCGATTCGGACAAATCTCCAGGCCTTTCTCGCTGGTTTATTCGGTGCGCAGATGAATTAAGACCGGAGAATATTCTGGCCAGCGCGAGGTTTGAAGCGCGAAGAAAAAAAGGGGGATATTTGATGGTTAGAGATTTAATCCTAAAAAACCGAAGCTATCGCCGGTTTCATGAGAATGAACCGGTCTCCGAGGAAGTATTAAGAGGATTAGTCGACTTAGCCCGCTTATCGCCGTCCGCTGGTAATCGGCAACCGTTAAAATTCGCCCTCTCCTGGACTCCCGAACGGAATGCTCTGATCTTTCCCCATCTGTCCTGGGCGGGATATCTCACCGACTGGCTGGGTCCGGCCACGGGCGAACGCCCGGCGGCCTATATTATTATCCTGGCGGATACGAAGATTAGTGCGCATGTAGGGAGTGATCAAGGGATCGCCGCCCAAAGTATAATGCTGGGTGCGGTCGAACAGGGACTGGGGGGTTGCATCATTGGCGCAGTTGAGCGGGAGGCGTTACAAAAGAAACTGGGCATTCCCGAACACCTGAAAATACAGCTGGTGATAGCCTTAGGTCGCCCTAAGGAGAAAGTGGTGATTGAGGAAGCAGTAGAAGGGGAGATCAAATACTGGCGTGATGAACAAGAGGTCCATCATGTGCCAAAACGTCGCCTGGAGGAGCTGATTATCCTCTAAGCTTATGTGCCTTTACTTAATCGACTGATTATGTCCGCCGGTAGGGAAAAGTAAAACGCTTGTCGAACATAGACAAAGACGGATAACAACACACGGAGGATGATTGAACCATGCCCCTGACCTACCAGGAGTTTAAAGCTGCGGTTTCTGAACTCTGCGGGACTAATTTATTTTTGTACAAAAGCCAGCAAATGGATCGGCGGATTCATTCTTTAATGACTTTTTGGGGAATCGACAACTATGATGATTATTTAAAACTTTTGCAAACGGATTCCCAGCGTTATCAAGAGTTTGTGAAGAAACTTACGATTTATGTCTCCGAGTTTTTTCGCAACCCCGATCGCTTTTATGAGCTTTGGGAAAGAATAATGCCGGAACTCCTCAAAGAGAGTAAAAAGGTTAAAATTTGGTCGGCGGGGTGTTCAAACGGCGCTGAACCGTATTCTTTTGCGCTGATTCTGCAAGAGCTGAAGGCCAGTTCGCGGGCGGAAATTTTGGCGACCGATCTTGACCAGGTTGTGCTCGAAAAAGCACGGCAGGGTGCTTATCTTCGTAACGAAGTAAGAAACCTACCTCCGGAGTTGTTAGCTAAGTATTTTCAGGAACATGACGGCTACTATCTGCTTAATCAAAGGATCAAAGCGCAAGTGGTCTTTAAGAAGCATGACCTGCTTAGTGATCCCTTCCCTCAGAATTTAGACATGATCAGTTGCCGGAATGTCGTTATATATTTTACCGAGGAAGCCAAGAACAAGCTGTACTACCAGTTTAATCAGGCACTACGGCTCGGAGGATATTTTTTAGCTGGCGGGACCGAACCGCTTTTATATTACCGGCAATTAGGGTTTGAGAATGTCGCACCTTCTTTCTACAAGAAGGTGGGCGCTCCTGATCCGGACTGGGTTCCGCACGGAGGGGTATTCAATGATTAAAGGAGTAGGAATCGATCTGATCGAGGTGGAGCGGGTCGCAAACGTTCTGGAAAGACGTCGGCGGCGTTTTTTGAAAAGGGTCTTTACACCCCGGGAGATTGAAGAATGCGGGCAGGCGGTTCACCGCTTAGCCGGAAGGTTTGCGGCGAAAGAGGCTTTATTAAAAGCTTTGGGTACAGGCTTACGTGGTCTTAAGTGGCGGGATATTGAGGTGAATAATAACGAACTGGGAGCGCCATACTTCCATTTTTCCGAACAACTTGCCCTTTATCTTCAGGAGGCAGGGGTGAAGCGCACCCATTTAACGATCTCACATAGTAAAAATTATGCGGTCGCCCAGGTTATTTTGGAGGGATGAGGCGATGAAGGTGGCCACCGCAGAAGAGATGCGGACCATTGACCGGCTGGCGATGGAGGAGTTTCACTATCCGGGAATCATCTTGATGGAACATGCGGCCGACGCCGTACAGCGGGCAATTTGCTCCCGGTTTGCGCCGGGCCGCGTGGGTATTATCTGCGGCAAAGGGAATAATGGCGGGGATGGTTGGGCCTTAGCCCGTCTTCTCCACCAATCCGGTTATAGTGTAACCGTCTTTCAGAAGGAAGCAACAGAGACCTTGCCGCCAGATGCTGAGCAGAACCGAAAGATGGCGCTGGCTTTAGGGATTACCACCCGGCTCTGGTCCGAACTGCCAGCCGCCCAGTCTTCTTCTTTTACTGTGCTAGTCGATGCTTTGCTTGGGACCGGCTTCCACGGGAAGGTCGGCGGAGAACTGGCAGCCGTTATTGAAGAGATTAACCGGAGTAGGGTGCCGGTAGTGGCGGTTGATATTCCGTCGGGGGTAGAAGCGGATACGGGGAAGGTTAACGGACCAGCGGTGCGGGCAGTGTTGACGGTGACCTTCGGCCTGCCCAAAGTCGGACTGCTCGTCTATCCCGGGCGGGAGTATGCCGGAGAGGTCATTTGTGACCCCATTGGCCTACCCTCTTCTTTACTGGAAAAGTGTCATCTCTTTTACAGCCTTAATGACGAGGAAGTGCTGAGCCGATTACCGGTACGTCGGCCGGAAGCCCATAAAGGAGAATCCGGTCATCTCCTGGTCATTGGCGGCTCGGCGGGGATGACCGGCGCACCTGTTCTGGCGGGAATGGCGGCCTTAAGGAGCGGTGCCGGCCTGGTTACACTCGGAATCCGTGACGGCTTATCGCTTCCGGAAAAGCCGCTGGAACTTATGGTTAAACCGTGGTCGCGGTTGGATTTCAATGATTACCGAGCGATTGTCATTGGTCCCGGACTTTCTTTAGAAGCTGACGGGGCCGAACTGGTGCGGTCCATCCTCAAGTTGAAGGGGATTCCCCGTATCTTGGATGCGGATGCCTTGAATCTGCTGGCTACGATGGAAAACTGGTGGCAACTAGTGGAGGGGCCTCTAATTCTCACCCCGCACCCCGGAGAAATGGCGCGGTTGGTGGGGATGACCAGCCAGGCCGTACAAGCAGACCGGGTCGCATTGGCCAGAACGCAGGCCGACTGCTGGAATGTAACTCTAGTCCTTAAGGGGGCAGCCACCTTGGTTGCGGCGAAAGGAGAGCCGCTTTATATCAACCAGACCGGTAACCCGGCGCTGGCGACCGGAGGGACCGGTGATATACTAGCCGGAATGATTGGCGGATTTTTAGCGCAAGGGCTCTTACCGCTCCAAGCTGCTGTCACTGGAGTATACCTCCATGGGAAAGCCGGCGATTTAGCCGCGGCGGAGATCGGCAGTACAGGGGTTTTAGCGGGGGACCTTTTGTCTAGAATTCCCCGGGTGATGAAAAGAGGGGAAGAGCTATGTCAGTAAGTAATCGACCACCGCTCCGTCCGCTGTGGGCGGAGATCAACCTCACAGCAATTCAGGAGAATATTAAGCAGGTTAAAGCGCTGGTCGGCCCCGGGGTGAAAGTGATGGCCGTCGTGAAAGCGGAGGCCTACGGGCATGGCGCGCGGGAAACGGCCCAAGCTGCGCGGGAAGTGGGGGTCGACTGGTTTGGGGTCGCGACCCCGGAAGAAGGGATCGCGCTGCGGCAAGCCGGGATCACCGGGAATATCCTGGTCTTTGGTCCCCTCTTACCGGAACAGGCCGCTGCATTCATCGACTACCAACTGGTTGGTTCGGTCGCCACGGTCGAGAGCGCCCAGGCCTTAGCGGAGAAAGCCCGGCAACGGGGAGTCGAGTTGCGGGTCCATCTAAAGATCGATACAGGGATGGGGCGTGTTGGCTTCCGACCGGAGCAGGTTGGAGAGGAAATCAAAAAAATCCTGGCATTATCTAACCTTAAAATAGAAGGGATTTATTCGCATTTTGCGACTGCTGATGGTTCGGATCTAACTTATGCGCGACAGCAATTGGCCACCTTCCGGCAGGTTCTGGCCGGGTTAGAGCAGGACGGAATCAAAATCCCCCTCGTCCATCTGGCGAATAGCGGCGGGATCATCAACTTGCCAGCCAGCCACTTTGATCTGGTGCGGGCGGGGATTATCCTTTACGGGCTCGCGCCTGCGCGCGAATCTTTACCGCACTGCCCTCCCTTACAGCCTGCTTTTGCGCTGAAAACCCAGGTGGTCCAGATCAAAAGAGTCCCCGCCGGGACGGGGATCAGTTATGGCCTGACCTACCACACCAAGCATGAGACCGGGA
>JAAYGU010000142.1 GCA_012727535.1 Bacillota bacterium
ACTGAGGAATTTACACACTAATCTGGACTTGATCATTTTCAGCCTCGCCGACAACCTGATAACCGTTTCCTTCTAGCAAAGTCCTTAAGGACAGTCTCATAAAGGCGGAATCATCTACGATCAATACTTTTTTCACCAACATTTACCTCCTTAGAAGCTTGTCGCCTGCGAGCTTGTGAAGAATTATGCTTTGCTTGGCGACCGGTCTCTACCTGGTACCCCATTGTGTACTATCCCGAGGTTAAGTCCGGTTCTATTAAATATAAATCAGGCCAATTATTTACTGTTTTGGTAGTTTATTTATGTATAATTGATGAGGCGCTCAGTTCTCCGCCGGGTTTTATTATAAAAAGGAACAAAAAAACAACCTCCTTTCGGCAGCCCGGCGGTCATGGCTTAACAATAATGCTAAGCTGTAGATCCGTAGCTTTGCGTCTCCTACTTTCGTAGGATTTGCCCTTATCGATTCAGTTGCCTAACTTAATTATCGGTACTTCTCAAGGACTACTTTAGATACTTATTAAATCACCTGACTCGGATAATTTTTTAACACAATTTGGTTATAAACAATTCTAACACAATTCTAACATAAAGTCGAATATTATAACAAGTATTAATTAACATTCTTAACTAATTTATATTATTTATAAAAAACCCCGTTTCGCACCAGGCGGAACGGGGTTTTTATCTAGAAGTTATTACTGCCGAGCAGCTTTAACAACTTCAATATATTTAGCTGCCAACGCGCTCAACTCGTCCCATTTTTGCGCGGCTACCAGTTTTTTGTCGACCAAAGCACTCCCTACTCCCACAAATACGGCACCGGCTTTGATAAAATCTGCCGCCGTGTCCAAGTTAACCCCGCCGGTTGGCGTTAGCTTAACTTGGGGTAGAGGACCGAGCACATCTTTGAAGAAAGCCGGACCCAGTTTGGTTGCCGGGAAAACCTTAACCACATCAGCACCGGCCCGCCAGGCCTGGTAGATTTCCGTGGGCGTAAAGGCCCCGGGGATACAGGGGATACTATAACTGCGACAGAGTTTAATGATCTCCTCATTAAGGACCGGCCCCACGACAAATTTAGCACCGGCTAGAATCGCCATACGGGCAGTCTCCGGATCGAGGACACTTCCTACCCCGATAATCGCCTGATCTCCCAGCTTCTCAGCTGCTTCCTTAATCGCCTCCAGGGCGCCAGGTGACGTCATCGTAATCTCTAACGCCTTAATCCCGCCTTTATTCAGAGCAACCGCGATATTTACAAGTTCAGAAGCATCATTAACCCGAATAACTGCAACCACACCGCTGTCAACAATCGTCTGCATTATCTGTTCTTTATTCATCACGCTACCTCCCCTTCTCTATGCTTTTACCGCTATACGACAATGATACCAGCCCTTTTACCTATCTTTGCACGCGACCGGAAGCATCACCTTGTACTAAGTTCTCGACTTCGGCCGGCGAGACCAGGTTGAAATCGCCAAAAATACTATGTTTTAAACAAGAGGCTGCCACAGCAAATTCCAGAGCCTCCGCTGAAGATTTCCCACTCAGCAGGGAATAAATCAGCCCGCCGGCAAAAGAATCGCCGCCGCCAACCCGGTCCACAATGTGGATTTTGTATGTTTTGGACCGGTAATAATTCTGACCGTCATAAAGTAAAGCTGACCAGTTATTATCAGAGGCCGATAAACTTTCTCTCAAGGTAATCGCCACTTTTTCCAGACCAAACCGGTCGGCCAACTGTTTGGCAACCTCCCGGTACCCTTCTTCATTTAATTGTCCGGAAGTGACATCGCTAGCTGCCGCCTTGATCCCAAAGACTTTTTCGGCGTCTTCCTCGTTCCCGATGGAAACATCTACGTACTCCATCAACTTGCTCATTACCTGGTTGGCTTTCTCCGGCGACCATAGTTTTTTCCGGTAGTTCAGATCGACGCTTACTTTCAGCCCTTTCTTTTTCGCTGCTTTCAGCGCTTCCAGGGTAACCTCGGCTACATTATCTCCGAGCGCAGGCGTGATGCCGGTGAAATGGAACCACTTGGCACCTTCAAAGATACGTTCCCAGTCAAACTCACCCGGCTTTACTTGCGTAATCGCCGAATTGGCCCGGTCATAAATTACTTTCGAGGGCCGTTGCGCCGCTCCGGTTTCTAAGTAATAAATCCCTAAGCGTTCTCCACCTCTTAGGATCGCATCGGTTTTTACCCCGAATCGGCGTAAAGCATTCACCGCCGCCTGGCCAATCTCGTGAGCCGGAACTTTAGTGACATAATAAGAATCCAAACCATAATTAGCCAACGAAACTGCCACATTTGCTTCCCCGCCGCCGTAAATCACATCAAAGCTATCAGCTTGGACAAACCTTTTATAGCCTGGTGGGGAAAGCCGCAACATAATCTCGCCAAAGGTAACTACTTTTTTAGCCAATTGACAACCACTCCTTTCCTAAGCCATAATTTATAATAACTTGTCCCGAAATATTCGTCAACTCCAACCGATGACCGTAAGCGGGTTTTTTCGGGCTTAATCTGCCGGAAACAACCATTCTTAGAATATCTGCCTACCTAAGAGAATAACAGGTAGACAAAGACTGATGAAATCTCCTAGCCAAGTTTATATAAAAACTTCAGCTTACAGAGTTGAGGGTTAACCGGAAGGTTACGTTTACCCAATTGCCTTAGCCTTCCACTTACGATACAATCAACTTATTAGCCTATATATAACTATTATTTAATACATAAAAGGAGAATTTCGTAATGTATAAACTAATCGCCGTTGATATAGACGGTACCCTCCTTGACAGTAAAAAAAATCTGACTAACGAAACGATTAAGGCAATCCAGCAAGCAGTGAGGCAAGGTGTAATCTTTACGATCTGCACCGGCCGACCAATCCAAGGGGTCGAACCGTTAATTGACAAACTCGGTCTCGATCTGCCGTTTATCACCTATAACGGAGCGGTCATCGTGAAGGGTAAATCCAAAGAAATTCTCTATGAGGTAAAAATGTCAGCCGCTGATGTGAAAACGGTTATGCGCCTTGGTAAGCGCTTAGGCGCCACCAATTTATTATGGGTCAATAATCAATTGTATGCCGACCCTCTCAATGAAAACGCTATCCGGTATAGTAATATTTCTAAAACACCTCCCCAGCCGATCGCCGATTTGGAGGTACTATTGACACAGGGAGTCACCAAAATTGTATGGTGCGATGAAGTCGAGACCATAAACCGCTGGCATGAGCAGGTGGGGCCTTTTTTAACAGAGACCATCAATCACCATACCTCACAGCCCTTTCTCTTGGAATTTGTCGATCACGAAGTCTCCAAAGCCAAATCATTGGCCCGCTTGGGTGCTTTATACGGGATCAAACAAGAAGAGATGATCGCAATCGGCGATGGGTTCAATGACCTCTCTATGATTAAATACGCCGGTCTTGGGGTGGCCATGGCCAACGCCCCCGAAGCCATCAAAGAACAAGCCGACTATGTCACTCTCTCCAACGATGAAAATGGAGTTGCCCATGTCATCGACCGTTTTATCTTGGCAAAAAGCGCGGAAAACACGCTTAAGTAATCTTCCCGGATCGTCGCCCCCTGGCTGCTATGTTTCCTCCTGAACCAAAAGCGGGTCGCGCCTTCCCTGCCGCGCGACCCGCTTTTAATCTTCCTCGCTACGGATAATTTACCAAGAAATTCAAGACACACTGTAAACACCAGTCTGCCCGGCTAGGTAAAATCAGACTTACAAAGTTAAGTCATTCACCCTTCATCTTCTTGATGCTTACCCCTCAGAAAAGACGGTAGTTTGGCCGGTTCAAGCGTAACCATAATCCCACTAAGCGTTAACAAGAGACTGACAAAGTAAAAGGTTCCGCTGGGAATCTCATTGAAAATAAAGTAACTCATAATCCCGGCAAAAACAAACTGGAACATCGTAAAGATACTCACCACCTGCCCCCGCAGGAGCCGCATGGCATAGTTCATTACGGTATGCCCAATCACGGTCGGGACCAAACCAAGGGCCAGCCCCAAGAGGAGATCTTTTGTTGCGTAAGGGCGAATTGGATCCTCAAAGAGCAAAGCGACAAGAAAACAGATAACCCCAGCTATGAAGTAAAGCGGCACGACATAAAGCCAAAAGCTCCCGCGTTCCGCATTCTTCCGGCTTAACACCAGATAGATGCTATAAAAAAGCATCGAAATAAAACAAAGAATATCCCCCCGTAAAAACTGGGGGTTGATCTTAAAATCGGAGATACCCAAAATACTGACCCCAATCAGAGCCAGTACAGTAGCCCAGGCTTCCTGACGGCTGATTTTTTCACGCAGGAAGAGATAGAGCAAAACCGGCATGACCAAAGGAACCAGATTCACAATTAAACTTGCATTGACGGCCAGGGTTAAGCGGGCAGCGGTCAGCCAGGAAATAAAATGAAGGGAAAGTAAACAAGCGGGCCAGAGGGGAGCCAACAAAGCTTTACGCGTCATCTGTCCCCGGTAGCGCCGCCAGTCCCGAAGGAAAACCGGAAACAAAAAGAAAGCGGCGGTCAACAAACGGATCGCCGATAAAGTAATCGGTCCAATCGCAGCTAATTTAATAAAAATGACGGCCGTGGCACAGCAGTAAACTCCCAACACTAACAACAAATAATGCCAGAACAAATTGATTCCTCCTCTAGTTTGACGTCGAACAATGAACTCTGTTGTGAAAGGCCGATCGGAACACCGGCCTTATCATCTCAAATTTTCTTTAGCCCAAATTTCTCTCTGTAACGAAGATTACCGTGCTTGATTAAGATCTATTTCTTCGATGAAAACAATCTGCATCCTAACCTTCTCCAATAATTCAACGATCACTGTCTCTTTGGTGACGAACTTGACCCGGCCATAGCAATGTTGATTAAAGGTATCATAGATCCGGCCAGCACTTTGACACCCCCGGGGCACAGTGTTCGTGCTGTTTGCCACATAACCGACTCGCCCCAGCGGTTTGAGCTCCACTCTAATCGCCTCATCATCAAGACTGTTTTCTGGCTCCTTAACCAGTTTAACAATCTGTCCGGGTTTAAACACCTTCCGGCCAAAATAATGGCGAGTACCAACTATCGCAACATATCTCTCCTCCGACACGCCCCAACCGCCTTTCCCTGTTTTCAATCTAATTGTACCATAGGTAACCGTCTGCGGGAACTACAAGACTCTTTTTTTAGTATGATGACACCCGGAAGACTTTTTTCTTCTGTTGAAACCGGTCAATAAGCTCCTGGTACTTAAGTGCCGCCTCATCAACGACTTGCTCCCAATGCCGATAAAGTGTACGTTGGGCCTCCTCGCCCACCTGCTGTAGTCGCCGTCGATCGGAAAGCGCTTCTTTGATTGTGTTGGCAAAAGACTCCGGATCATTCGCCGACTGAAAACTATTAACGCCATCAATTAACCCTTCGGCGCAATTCGCCTTTTCGATGACCACTGCCGGACATTGAGCAGCGGCTGCTTCTCTCACCACGATCGCCGCCGTATCATAGAGAGAGGGAAAGAGAAAGAGGTCAGCCCGGGCATAGAGGGATCTCAACAATTCCCGATCTTGAAGATTGCCCATAAAGATCGTTTGCTGTGCTAATCCCAGGTTTTTTACCTGCTCCTGCATGGCTTCTTTAGCATAGCCGGTCCCGACAAAAACCATTTTAAAGGAGAATCCCCAATCTTGCAAATATTTAAGGGCCTTGATCAAGAGTTTTACATTCTTCTGCCAGATATGTTGACCCACAAACAACAGCATATTTTCGTGCGGAGAGAGATGCAGCCGTTCGTTGATCTCTTGCCGCCTTGGCTCACGATCGTTCAACGGGATAAAATCAATTCCATTATTAACCACCTCTACCTTTCCCCGGTAACCATACTCTCGTAAAGTCTCAACTGTAGTCTCATTCACAGTCCAAACCGCATCAACAGCGTTGAAGAACTCCACTACATGTTTTACACCTATTTGCGCCAGTTTATCCGAACGCACCACTGTCCGGAAGTCATCGTAAAACTTTGAATGAAAAGTGGCCACAATCGGAATGCCGCGGGCACGGGCCACCCGCAACGCCAGCCTCCCGCTAGAGAAAGGCGAATGCGCATGCACCAGAGAAAAGGGAATTGCCCGCAGTTTTTTGCTTAAATTATAATCCGGGTACGGTACCCCAAGCCGATACGGGCGTCGCATTAAGAGCGGCAGAGAAAAATACCTGATCACTTCGAAAGTTTCCTGGTCTTGATAACCGGGGAAAGCTGGCGTAACAACATAACAGGTACCATGTTTTTGATGCAACCAGTAAGCATAGTTGCGGGTGACATTAGCTACTCCGTCCATAATCGGTGGAAATGAATCATTAAACTGACCGATAATCATTTTGCTCTTCATCCCCCCATGCACTACAATAGCAACCGATTCCCGATTAAAGCTTTAACTTTTCAAGCGGCGCCGGTTTGGCAATCCAATACCCCTGCATATAATCAACACCGATCACCCCTAACTGCTCCTGGACTGCTTGCTCCTCAACAAATTCGGCGATCGTCTGGATCCCCATTAAATGAGCGACGGTATTAATCATCTTAACCATCTCTTGGTCAATTAAGTTTTCATTAATATTTTTAACGAAATTTCCGTCAATCTTCAGATAATCAAAGGGTAAAAACTTCAGATAACTAAAAGATGATAATCCACTACCAAAGTCATCTAAAGCAAAACGACAACCAAAAGCCTTAAGTTTCTGAATAAAGTTTAAAGCTTGGTTAAAGTTAGCAATCGCAATCGTCTCCGTAAGCTCAAAACAAACCTGCTGCGGAGGAACCTTATACTGCGCGAATAAATCCTCAATATATTCTAGAAAATAATCATCATTTAAGGCCGCTCCGGAAAGATTAATATTGAAGGTGTATGGTTTGCCGCGGAGGCAGGATTCATTCTCTTGGAAATATTGAAAAAACCTATCCAGCACCCAGCGGTCAATCTCCAGCATCATATTGTATCTTTGCACCACCGGAAGAATTCGCCCCGGAAGAAGCTTGTCCCCTCTTTCATCAAATAAACGGATTAAAATCTCGAACCAAGAGGGAGGAGTCTGACCGTCAACCGGGACGATTGGTTGATAATACAAACAGAAACGATTATCCTCGAAAGCCCTGTTAATTAAGGGCAATAGTTTCATCTCCCCATGGAGCCGCGATAAATCAAAGTCATCATCCTGGTAGAGATGATAACGATTGCCACCTTTCTCTTTAGCAATACAACAGGCCTGATCCGCCGCCCCCATTAGCTTATCAAAGTTGACGGTCTTGGTATTAACGATGGCCACGCCCAGACTTACACTGATACTAATCGGTTTTCCTTCCCAGCTAAACCGGTAATCTTTAATCAGACGGCACATCTCATCCGCTAAGGCGCAGCCTTCCTCGGCCGAGCAATTCTCCAGAATGATTCCGAATTCATCCCCACCTAAGCGGGCAATCGTATCGGTCTTCCGGTGCTTTTGTTTAAGTAAAGTCGCAATTTGTTTTAAGATTTGATCCCCGGCAAAATGCCCACACGTATCATTGACCTTTCTAAACTGATCAAGATCAAAATAAAAGACGGCATGCTCTTGATTGGTCAATCGCGTGCGCTCGATTAAAGCTTGGAGTCGTTCCTCAAAATACACTCGGTTAACCAGTCCGGTCAGATGGTCATGGTTGGCCTGGTAAGCAATCTCTCTGAGCAGCCGCCGTTGCTCCGTCACATCATGAAGGACTAGCACCACCCCGATTGTTTTATTTTCCCGGTTATGAATCGGTGAAGCCATACCTTCAACGGCAAATTCTTCTCCCTCCCGGTTGAGCAATAAACATGGCGCCGGCAACTTAATAATCCGGTCTTCACGGACGGCCCGCTGGACTGGATTGAGAATCAACTCCCGGGAAAACTCCTCAATAAGCTGTATTGCCTTGAATAATGGCATATTTTTCACTTCTACATTTCTCCAGCCGGTCGTTTTTTCGGCCACTAAGTTGAGATGGGTAATCCTCCCGGCTACATCAGTGGTGATCACCGCATCGCCAATGGAATCCAGAGTGACAAGGGCTCTTTCTTTTTCTTTAAAGAGCTCATCTTCCATTTTGCGGCGTTCAATCGCATACCGGATTGAACGCTCCAGAAGGGTAGGAGTCACTTCATTTTTATTAAGGTAATCATCTGCACCCAACTTCATTGCTTCTAGATCTATTTCATGGGTACCTTGTCCAGTCAAGACAATGACCGGTAGATTACAACCCTTTTCTCTAATTTTTTTCAGTAACTCTAACCCATTAATACGACCAAGGCGGTAATCCAGAAGACAAAGATCATAAGCCTGGGTTACGATTTGTTCCAAAGCCCGGTCGAAATTGTCCACCCAACTAAGTTGGTAGCAGGGCTCCATCACCTCTTCCAGCAACCCTTTGATGATCAGAAAATCATCCTCGTCATCGTCAATGAGGACTACCTTTATTACCTCAGTCGCCATTTTATCACCTTCTACTGCATTATACTGGTAGTTCAACAACCTCCAACCAATACTGAATGAGTGTATCGATTATCTTCACTAGCCCCTCAAAGGTCGCCGGTTTGGTAATAAATGAATTTACGCCCAGATCGTACATACGGGTAATATCTCCTTCCGTTTGTGAAGTGGTAAAGACAATCACGGGAATTCGTCGCCAATCCGGATCGGCCTTTAGCTCTTTCAACACTTCCCGCCCATCCATTCTTGGCATATTTAAATCCAGCAAAATTAGTCCAGGCAGGGGCAGGTCGGCCAGTGTACTGTATTTACCTTGCCGTTTTAGATATGCAACCAATTCTTCCCCATCGTTGACAAAATGAAGCGGAGTAGTAATTCTTGCCTCCTTAAATGATTCTTCAATCATAAATTGATCATCCGGATCATCATCCGCTACCAAGATGATTACCTCGTCATACTCATTCATTTTCCGTTCCTCCCCGTTGTTCCTGCTGTACTGGAAGACAAACGATGAATTTTGCTCCAGCTCCAAGGCTACTTTCTACCTTGATGCTTCCCTTATGTTGATGGACTATTTTGTGGCAGACAGCCAGACCAATCCCTGTTCCCTCATACTGATTTCTGCCATGAAGCCGCTGGAAGACCTTGAAAATTCGGTCAAAATACTGAGGTTCAATCCCGATCCCGTTATCGGCGACAGTCAGCTCTACATATTCCAGACTCTGGTCCGACCAGGTGCTCTCTTGGTAAACCTTCCGGGCGGATATTTTAATCTGAGGCGCTACCCCTGGACGGTGAAATTTGATTCCGTTACTAATTAAATTCTGAAATAACTGATACATCTGTACAGGTTGCGCTTCAATCCTCCCTAGTTCCCCCACTTCAATCCGCGCATTGGTTTGGAGGATCCGCATCTCTAGGTCGGATAACACTTCCCTGGCTACTTGATTCAGGTCCACCAGCTTAAAAGGTTGTCCTTGCGTCGAAATCCGCGAATAAGTAAGCAGGCCGTTAATCAAATTGAGCATCCGCTTGGTTGCCCTCTGCATCCGGCTTAGATAATCCAGCCCCTGCTCATCCAGTTGTGTACGGTACTTTTCTTCCAACCGCTCCCCAAAGAAGATGATCTTGCGCAAAGGCTCTTGCAGATCATGGGATTCAATAAAGGCAAACTCCTTTAACTCCTCATTAGAGCGGAGCAATTTCTGGGTCTGTTCCATCAATACCTGCTCCGCCTTTTTGCGCTCGGTAATATCTTTAGCGGTACAAACCAGATGTTCAATCCCCTGTCCGTCAGCCGTCTTCAGCAGTGAATAACTTAGCAATACAGGGGTCGAACCACCATCTTTTCTTTTTAAAGCCATTTCCAGATTGGTGGCGCCCCCTTCCGTTAAGAGTGTTGCTAATTCTCCGCTTCGAAATGGCGAAGCTTCGGGCGTATAAAACAGAACGTCAACCGGTTGACCCAAAAGCTCACTCTCTTTATACTGCAGCATTTTTTCCCCGGCTTTATTAAGGGTCCTAATCCGCAGTTCCGCGTCTAGAACAAGTAGGGCATCGGTCATACTGCTGATCACCCGGTCCATAAAATCTTTAGAAACGGTAGTAGCTTTCAGTTCCTTTGCCATTTGGTTAAAGGAAAAGATTAAATGCCCAATCTCATCACGGCTTTTCACCGCCACTTTGGGAAAAGGCTCTCCCTTGAGTCGCAAACTCTTCACTGCCCGCTCCAATTGAGAAAGGGGCAGGGTAACCCAGGCGGTCAGGATGTAATTAATCAGGAAAAAGGAGATAACAAACGAAGCCCCGGCGAGCAAGACCGAGTAAAAAAGGAAAAGCGAGGTCTTTTGGGTCACAATATTCCGCGGCACCCATAACAGAACAGCACCTAATAGCCCAGCCTGATCAGTGGAGAGAGGAATTAAAAAACCATAGTACTTATCCCCCTCGAAAGTAAAAGGAAAGACCGTATTTTGACCAGACTGGAGCGCCGTCTGCACGGAAGGAGCCGCTAAGACCGCAGAGTCGGGCCGGGGCTCACTATGAAACAAAATTGTACCCTGTCCATCTAGCACCGAAGCAAAGACAACATTCTTATATTTCTGCACAATCTCCCGGCATTGCTCATCAAAACCCATGATGTCGTCAAACTTTATCCCTAAGGCTAGCAAGCGGTCAAGCTGTTGCTTTAAATTCTCCCCGATCATAAACATATTATCTTCTAAGGCGGCCCGGTACTCTTGCATAAAAAGCGTGCTATTCACCCAAGTACCCAGTCCGATCGTGGCGGAGAGGATTAAAATGATCACGATGGTGATCTTAGTCTTTAATTTTGTTGTTCTCATTTACTACTCTCCCAGGCAAACTCCGTCGCAACTTTAGAAGTCAAAAGAACCGAACTACTCAGCTTAATTCCTAATTTTCGGGCTCGGGCCAGACTGACCCAAGGTTCTCCCTTCTCCGTTGCTTTAATCGGTAAACTCGAAGGGCTTCTCCCTTCACTCAAGATGGATTTGGCCAGTCGACCGGCGGCAATACCTTGTTCATACCCAGAAACGGAAACCACACAGAGCGTTCCATAAGTCACCCGGTCCTTCCAAAAACTAAAATCCGGCAGCATACTATGCTCCACGGTCCATTCTAAGACCTCCTGGTATTTAACATCCACTCCGTTCTCGTCTTTAAAGGAAAAGATCCCAATCAAGCCAATGGCATCTACGGTTTCCTGGTAAGAGAGGATCTTGCGCTTGTATTCTTCATAAGTCCCGATCGTATCCCAAATCGGGAATTCCAGCTCAGGAAACTGAGCCAACTGTGCCCGCATCCGTTCGACGACTGGTCGCCACATCTCATCCTCATCCAGGACGACCGCAATTTTTTTCACGGAAGGGACAATTTCTAATAAAAGTCTTAAGCTCTCAACAAAATGTTCGGTCTCTAAAACCCCGGTTACATTCTGCGCTTCGTGAAAACCAAAATCTTCAGGTGCGGCATTAACTGCGCTAAAAACAAAAGGCAAATCAGTATTGAGATACGCGGTTGTTACATATTTTTGCGCATCGTCATCGCTGGCATAGACTAAATCCGGTTCCCAGGTCGCAATTAAGTCTTTGGCTTCCTCTGTTACTTGGGCAATCCAGGCGGGGGCTCTATTCTGTTTCAAATCCATCTGCAAAACCCGATACTCAACGGGTAAAGGTTTTAAAGCTTCCTTAAATCCTTCAAATTGTGTATCCGTCCATTCCCATGGTGAATGGTAACTCATAATATGGAGTATTTTAAACGGGGTGGTGGGCTGGGAAGGCGGATCATCCCCTCGCCCTAAAAATCTGCTCGTATCCTCCACCGGTTTTAAAGTAAAGATCTGTAACAATAAATAACAGAGCAGACCAGAAACAACCAGCAAAGCAGTCCGGATCGTTCTCAGCCGCACTGAGCTCACCTCGTTACCAAGATGTAACCTTTTGGTTAAGATTTATTTTAATTATATACTATATTATATACTATAATAGAATATTTCGCCAGTTTAAAAAGGGAGGCACACATAAAAAGGTCTCCATTCAACGGAGACCTCTTAACCTAGATTTGGTTTTTTAGTAAACTTGCTGCTTCGCGGTCGAGGATTAAGGTCATGTCGGGATGAACCTGCAATAAAGAAGCCGGACATTTAGTAGTGATAAACCCACTAACTGTTTCCTTGATGGCCGGAGCCTTTCGCAAACCATTTGCTAACAGGAGGATGCGCCGGGCTTTTAAAATTGTCCCCAAACCCATCGTCACCGCTTGCCGAGGAACTTTGGGCAAGGAAGGAAAAAACCGGCTATTTACTCTCACTGTCTCCTCGGTTAAATCAGCCAGGTGGGTCCCTACTTGCAGCCGCTCTGCCGGTTCATTGAAACCAATGTGTCCATTTTCACCAATCCCTAAGACCAGCAGGTCAATCCCTCCGGCTTGGGCGATCGCTTTTTCATATTCCTGGCAGGCTTTTTGTATATCGGTCGCCGTCCCTTGTGGTAGATGAATCTGCTCCTTGGGCACATTGATATGGTTAAAAAAGTTTTCAAACATAAAATAGTGGTAACTTTGCGGGTGATCCGGGGGAAGCGTGAAATATTCATCCAAATTAAAAGTTTTAATGCCGGAAAAATCGAGTTCTTCCCTTTGGTACATGGCGATTAATTCCCGATACATTCCCAACGGGGTGCTCCCGGTGGCCAAGCCCAAGACGCAGTCGGGTTTACGCCTCACCTCGTCTGCCACAATGCCGGCCGCCGTTCTACTCATCTCGTCATAATTGTTCTCGACGATAATCCTCATTTGTAACCCCTTCTTCTTCCAGATTTATTCATATTATGTTCGCTGACTTTTAATTAATACCTTCACCATTTCTAATCATTCCTCTGCCTTGATCACGCGGAGAGGTTTTTAATCCTTTAAGTTTTCGCTTAATCCGACGAAAATCCTTTTCTGTCCGGCCGGTAATATCCGGTCGGGTAGAGTCTTATTAGCCTTATTATTGCTTCTGAAAAATGGCACCGCTTTATTACTCCCCTCTAATATATTCTTTGTATCGAAACCTTTTCTCCGGAAGCAGCCTAAGTTGTTCCCCAGTTGTCGCCTGCTTACCGTTATACTATAATAATTGAAAAGAGGCCAAAAATATTACCGCTAGTTTCGGAGGGGAAAAATGAAAAAAACTGATGCCAACCAACCAACTTCCGTGTTATCCTCCCCGGTCAACCAAGTGACCTTTCGGGTTCGTTATGCGGAAACCGATGCCATGGGAATTGTCCATCACTCACGTTACCTGCCTTGGATGGAACTCGGGCGGACAGAATTACTAAGGCAGATCGGCTTTTCATACCGGCAATCTGAAGCCGACGGCTTCTTCTTTCCTTTAATCGAAGCAACTTGCCGTTACCACGCTCCGGCCCGGTATGATGATCTCGTCATGGTCGAAACCTCGATCAAAAAAATACGCCCCCCTTACATCGAATTTCAATATCGGATCTACCGGGAACCCGATCATCGCCTCCTGGTCACCGGTGAGACCAAACAGGTCTGTGTCAATAAAGAAGGGGCTTTACGCCGTGAACCGCTCCGTAAAATGCAACTGGCCCTCAATACACCGACCCAACACAACGGTTGCTTTTCCAGTGAATAAAAGAGAAAAAAAGCCGGCTTGTTCTCTACTGTTCCCTACCCCATCACCAACAGTCGCTACCGGCGGAGCAGCTGAGCAGTAGCGGCTTTTTCTGGTCTCACTAATGAGCAAAAGTAAAACTGCCGGTTAGACAGTAAGTTAACCGGCAACAGTATGTTTTAATTCCCGAAATCGATATTTTTGTATTCAAATTCCCCTTTTAGTTCAGGGTTTTTTATGATCCGCATAGCTTTCGGCGGCCAGTAAACCACTACGGCGCGACCGATGACGTCTTCCAGGGGAACAAACCCGACATTGCGCTCGTCCCGACTATCCATACTACGATTGCGGTTATCCCCCATGACGAACACACAATCTTCAGGGATCACCTTCCACTCATAATCAGAATCCATCTCTTCGAGAATATATGGTTCATTAACGGTTAATCCGTTGATCTGTAATTTACGGTTATAAATGCGAATATTCTGTCCCTCGGTGGCAATAACCCGTTTCACAAACTTTTTACTGGGTTCCTTGGGCCGGATGACAACGATTTCCCCTTGTTGCGGCGGGCGATAACGGTAAGTAATCTTGTCAACAATCAGTCTCTGCCCATGGTAAAGATTTGGCTCCATCGATTTTCCTTCTACTTTATAGGTCTGAAATAAGAACACCATAATAAACAACGCAGTCACGACCGAACCGGCAATCGATTCGACCCACTCCCTGAACTCTGACTTAGTAAATTCCACGCAGCCGCCCCCCTCAATTAATAGTATAAAAACAGGACCATAGACAGATTATATAACGTCAAAGACCAACAATAGTTCCCAACCCAGCCTTGGGGTGGTGCAACCGGCATTCCTTCGCCACTACTGAAAAATACGACTCGTTGCACGTCACTCACCATTTAAATAGTGAATGGTAGCCCTGGCAAGCTTTACCTCGCCGGGGCTGAATGGTGTTTCTCAAGTGACTTTGGATTTCTTGGCAAGTATTCTTAGCGAGGCGAATTTGCAACTTGATTTCACCTATCCATTCTCAAGATCCGGCGCTCTCCCCCAGCGGGCCGGGGAGCAACCTTGCCACTTAAATTTTTATCCCCAAAGCTATGATAGATCAGCCAGCCGACGCTGGATCTTTTCATAGTCAACCTCCAAATCAGCCAGCTTCTTCCGTTCTTTCTCCACCACCGCCGGCGGCGCCTTCGTCACAAACTGCTGATTGGCCAGTTTGGCAGTTAACCGTTTTCTCTCCTCTTCCAGATTGGTGAGTTCTTTTTGGAGCCGCTTTCTTTCTAAGTCCAAATCGACCAGGCCGGCTAGTGGGAGATAAACCTCCACCCCGCCCACCACAGCGGTCATCGCTTTCTCCGGCTTTTCCGCACCAGCCGCTCTGATCTCCATTTTGTTCAGCCCACCTAAAGTTTGAAGATATAAACGGTTTTCATCCAGAATCCGTAGTTGAGCCGCCTCTGCTAAAAAGATCGCTTCGATTTTACGCCCCGGATCTACCCCGGCCTCTGCTCTGATATTCCTGATCGCCCGGGTCAGATTCATAATCAGACCCATCTCCGCCTCCGCCTGTGGATCAATTAAAGCGTCGTCTACAGTTGGCCAGGGTGCCAGCATGATCGTCTCCCCCTGGTGGGGCAGGGTTTGCCAGATTTCTTCCGTGATAAACGGCATATACGGATGGAGGAGCTCCATAACTTGGCGGAGGACCTTCACCAGTACCACTTGGGTTGTCTGCCGTTTTTCCCCTTCGTTTTTCAGTAACGGCTTAGCCATCTCAATATACCAGTCGCAAAACTCACTCCAGATAAAATCATAGAGCAAGTTAGCCACAGCACCAAGCTCATAGCGTTCAAGCATGGCACTGGCCTCCCTCGTCACCCGTTGCAGACGGGAGAGGATATACCGATCGGCGAGCGTAAAGGAGTCCAGGTTAACCTTCGCCTCTTGTTCCAGATCATAATCAGCTAAGTTCATCAAAACAAAACGTGCCGCGTTCCAGATTTTATTGGAAAAATTCCTGATCCCATCGATCTTCTCCATCTGGAGCCGCTGATCCTGACCCAGGGCTGTTCCCGTTGCCAGAGTAAAGCGTAGAGTATCCGCCCCGTATTTCTCAATCACATCGAGTGGGTCGATATTGGTCTCCGGCCGAGACTTACTCATCTTTTTCCCGTCCCTATCCAGCACTAAACCATGGATCAAGACATCATGAAACGGTTTTTCCCCCATAAATTCTAGGCCCATAAAGATCATCCGGGCCACCCAGAAAAAGATGATATCCCGCGCGGTCACCAGAACAGCGGTGGGATAGAAATGTTCCAGCTCTTCCGTCCGTTCCGGCCAGCCCATAGTGGAAAAAGGCCATAAAGCCGAGGAAAACCAAGTGTCAAGGACATCTGGGTCTTGCTCAATCCGCTCACTTTTACACTTTTGACAAACCGCCGGCGTCTCAGAGGCAGCAAATTCCGCCTGACAATCCTGGCAATACCATACGGGTATCCGGTGTCCCCACCACAATTGGCGGGAGATACACCAATCGCGAATATTCTCCATCCAGTTCAAATAAATCTTGGTGAAGCGTTCCGGGATAAAGCGGATCTCTCCCTCTTGGACCGCCTTAATCGCCGGTTCCGCTAGCGGCTTCATCTTGACAAACCATTGTTTGGAGATTAAAGGTTCAATCACCGTATCACAACGGTAACAGGTGCCGACCGCATGGTGCAGCGTTTCTTCGCCAACCAACAAACCTCCAGCCTGCAGGTCGGCCAAGACTTGCTTCCGGCATTCATAGCGGTCAAGACCAGCGTATCTTCCAGCCTCGTCGGTCATTTTGGCATCAAAACCAATCACGGTAATCTGGGGGAGGTTATGCCGGAGGCCAACTTCAAAGTCGTTAATATCATGGGCCGGAGTCACTTTAACCGCTCCGGTGCCAAACTCGCGGTCCACCATCTCATCGGCAATGATTGGAATTTCACGGTTCACCAGAGGCAGACGCACCTTTTTCCCCACCAAACCACGGTAGCGGTCATCTTCCGGATGAACGGCAACCGCGGTATCACCCAACATCGTTTCCGGGCGGGTGGTCGCCACCTGGATATAACCATCTCCTTCCGCTAAAGGATACCTAATCTGCCACAGACGCCCTTCCTGCTCCTCGTGTTCCACCTCAATATCTGAGATTGTCGTGGCGCATTTCGGGCACCAGTTTATCAAATAACTACCCCGGTAAATCAGGCCTTTTTCGTAGAGACGGATAAAGACTTCCCGTACCGCCCGGGAGCATCCTTCGTCCATGGTAAAACGCTCCCGTTCCCAATCACAGGAAGAGCCAAGCTCCTTTAATTGCCGGATAATCGCCCCACCATACTCTTCTTTCCATTCCCACACCCGGTCCAAAAAGCGTTCCCTGCCCAGATCATGCCGGGTCTTTCCTTCCTTGGCCAGTTCCTCTTCCACTTTAACTTGGGTAGCGATCCCGGCATGGTCCGTACCGGGAATCCACATTGTATTGTCACCCTTCATTCGGTGATAACGGACGAGAATGTCCTGCAGGGTATTGTTTAATGCATGTCCGAGATGAAGCCTCCCGGTAACATTGGGTGGAGGGATCACCACCGCAAACGGCTGCTTCCCCCGATCGACTTCCGCATGAAAATAGTTTTTTTCCAGCCAATACTGATACCATTTCGCCTCCACGGCCTGTGGATCATAAGCTTTCGGTAATTGTCGATTCTTCATTATAAACTCCTCCCCTTTTACCCCGAACCCTTAAAACCAATTTAAAAAACCTTTCATCCTTAAGGACGAAAGGTTCATTTCGCGGTACCACCTTAATTCCTCCACCAATAATGGCAGAGGCTCTTTCAGCACTAACGGGCCCACCCGCTCTCCCCTACTCGTCAACGAAAATTGTTGACTTTCAAGGAAAGAACTCCCGGACGACTTCGCCCTTGGTAATCCGCGGGGTTTTCCAGCCGCTGAACCCCTTCTCTGGTCGGTACTGTCGGGCTACTCCTTCAGATCATCGTATCTAATTTTGGACTTATAGCGTAGTCCCCAGTTTAACACCCACACTTTCTCTTTATCATACCTCTTGCTTATAATCGTTGTCAATGGTTTTACCGTTTCTTTAAAGATACATCAGGTCCTTAAAATTCACCGGGCGACTCCATGGCCTCACCGCCCGCGGCCGTTCCCTCTTCCGTTGCCGTCTCCTCCCGGAGAGACTCATCCTCCACCGGAGTCTCTTCCCCGCTTTCCACAGCAGGTGGGTTTAAATTCTCTTCAAGCCGGTCGAGGCGCGAAAGGATTCTTGTGGTCTCCTCTTCGAGCCGTTTCAAGCGGAATTCCGTGTCGCTTTTCAAGAGTAAAGTAATGCCCCAGGCATAAATCAGAAAATAGACCAAAAAGTCTTCGGGGTCAAAACCATCATTAAAAAAAGCCCAAACGATGGAGACTGAGGCCAGGATCAGCAGAAACAAGCCAAAATAATAATTCGTATCCCTGTTAAAGCGAATTTTTAACTTCATACTATCCCCCCATCTTTCTTTCCCCTCTAATCGGCGGTTAAATTAATCGCTAGTTGTTGATTATTGGACCAATCATCAACCATTGGCAAATCATCCAAGGTATTAAGGCCGAAATACTTTAAAAAGTCGGTGGTCGTTACATATAAGATGGGACGACCGGGCCCGTCTTTCCGGCCCGCTTCCTGGATCAAACCTCTTTCCAACAAGGTCGAGAGAGAACTATCCACCCTGACCCCACGCAACATTTCAATCTCCGCTCTGGTGATCGGTTGTTTATAAGCAATAATCGCCAAGGTCTCTAACGCGGCCTGCGAGAGCGAAGGCTGGCGGGGCACTTTCTTCAGTTTTTCAACGTAAGGCGCACATTCAGGGTTAGTGAGGAACTGATAGCCTTCGGCTACTTCGATAATTTGAATTCCCCGCCCGTTCTCTTGATATTCCTGCTGGAGACCGCGGATCAGTTCTTTGACGGTTTCTTCTGTTAACTCCAGAATAGTCGCCATCTCTTTGCTTTTCACCGGTTCCGAGGAAGCAAAGATTAAGGCTTCAATTACTGCAGTCGCAAATCTTAAGTTCATTCCTTACGCCTCCCACCGTTGGATCACAATTTCACCGAAAACCCGATCCTGCCGTACCCCAACCTTACGCATCCGGATCAGCTCCAGTAAAGCAAGGAAAGTAGCAACAATCGCCGGACGCGAGGTTTGACCGGTAAAAAGAGCGTGAAAAGAAATTTGAGACTGCTTGGCTAAACAGGCCAAAATCGACTCCATTTTTTCCTGGATCGAAAACTCTTCCCGCGGCATACCTTCAAGCTCAAGACGGGGAACCAGACTCTCCAGCAGAGTACTAAAGGCTTGGACCAGATCCCAGAGGGTAACTTCGCCAATCGGATCAGAGGTAGCTGCGGTTTCTTGGTCGGCAAAGTAACCCCCGGCGCGGGGGAAAAGCTTTAGGGATTCTGCTTCCTTACTCTGAAGCTCAGCGGCGATCGCCTTTACCCTTTTATACTCCAACAATCTTTCCACCAGTTCTTGCCGGGGATCGTTCTCTTCTTCCCCCTCCAGCTCAGTATCTTCGACCACGGGACGGGGAAGTAACATTCTGGCTTTAATCTGCATTAAAGTCGCAGCCATCAAAAGAAAATCCGCTGCTTCCTGGAGACTAAAGAATTGCATATTTTCCAGATAAGCTAAGAATTGATCAGTAATTTCGACAATTGGAATATTATAAATATCAATTTCTGCCCGTTCAATAAGGTGTAAAAGTAGATCTAACGGGCCCTCAAAGACCTCCAACCGGATTTGGTAAGTTTCCTGTTCACCCATGATTAACCTTTCCTATCCGCAAATTGTAACAAAGCCAGCTCTCGGTCCTGGTCCTCCACTAGCGGGTCATGATGGCGTTTAATCAAAGAAACCACTTGGGGATCAAGGCCTAGGCTTTCGGCGAGATAGGCTCCACGGGAAGGATGATGCCGATCAACATACAGGGCATGACTCAAAGCAGACTTACCTCTGGCGCCCCACTTCTCCCGCCGGCGGGGAAACCATCTCCGGATCACGGCAACCAACGGCCGGAGAAACCACTTAATTTCCCCTTTCACTTTTCCGCAGTCATGAAGTAAAGCTGCTTGAATCAACTGTTGTTGATTAAAACCATTATCTTTAACCTCTTCCGCGGCCAGGATCCGAGCAACGGCCACGGAGTGTTTCTGATCGAGGAAACTCATTTGATTAAAGAGAAAAAGACCAGCATCATCAAGATATTTTTCCACAAATTCACGATCGGCAGGCTTAAGTTTAATCCGCAACAACGCAAAAATCCGACCGGCCATCTTACATCCTTCCTCTCCGTCCAACCCGGTATTCTCTTTTTGTGCAGCGCCGGTTAGGCGAGGGCGATTATGATGAAAAGATTATAGATTAGGTTGGAAAGATAATAACTGAGGTGGTTACGAAATAAGAGCAAGAAAGAGAACAAAAGCAAAAAACCGTATTGTTCTAATTGATAATAGAATTCAGCGGCGCGCCCACGTAGGAAATAACTGACGATCCGGGATCCATCAAGGGGAGGGATCGGAATCAGGTTGAAAAATGCTAGGCCTAAATTAAGGGAGAAACCGATATATAAGAAATTGAAGAGTAATTTGAAAAATTCAGGGTTGAAAGCGACCTGCCCCCAGAACAGATTGAGCAGTCGAAACAGCAGGCCAAAAAGTAGGGCTAACAGCAAGTTGGAAGCCGGCCCAGCACACGCCACCAGCATACTTCCTTTGAGGGGGTTCTTATAATAAGTCGGGTTAATCTGCACGGGTTTGGCCCAGCCAAAACCGACACCCCTGATGATCGTCAAGATTAACATTAAAGTACCCAGAGGATCTAGATGTGCTAATGGGTTAAGGGTTAAACGCCCTTGCCAACGTGGGGTTGGATCTCCTAATTTTACGGATGTATACCCGTGCGCAAACTCGTGCACCACCAGGGAAAAGAGAATGAGCGGCCCGGCTAAGATTAGCATGTTTAGTTCGGGCATTAACAAAAACCCCCATCTCTTAATACATAAACACCAAATATTATATCATAAGTTTCCTACTTGTACCAGTTTAACTCCGCAATAGTTTTACATGTTCGAGTAGAATAAGCGCCAATCCTTCGACAGTCCCCGCCGTCTTAACGCTCGTCCGCCAAAAGCAGGCGCTGCTTACAAAGAAAAACAGACGGGATTACTCCCGTCTGTCGCTTTGTTGAAAAGTGCTTTATTGGGCGATCGTCTGCGCGGAGATCTTTAAGCGTTCGGGGATTAAATCATTCTGCACTAGTTGCTCGAAAGTTTCCCGGGCCACAATCAGATCAGCCCGACCGGAGGCTACTAAAACAACCGCCGGCCGCGGTAAACGGTTATAATTGCTGGCCATCGAATAGTTATAGGCCCCCGTCGCCAGCACCGCCAGGATATCGCCGGGCGCCGGCGGAGCAGTCAGTAGATCCCAGATCAGCATATCCCCGGTTTCGCAGCATTTACCAGCAATCGTTACCTCCTCGGTGAGTTGCTCATTCATCTTATTGGCAATCACTGCCTCATAAACCGCTTGGTATAAGGCCACCCTAGGGTTGTCTGTCATCCCCCCGTCCACCACTACATATTTCCTGATCCCCGGAATCTCTTTTATATTACCAATTGTATAGAGAGTGGTTCCGGCGTCACCAACAATCGAACGGCCCGGCTCCAGAATTAACCGGGGTAATGGATAGTCGAGAGCGCCCAGTGTCTCCCGGACCTTTTGCACGATCCTGGTCACTACTTCCCGAATTGGCGGCGGCACTTCATGTTTATTATATCTAATCCCTAGCCCGCCCCCCAAATCAAGGGTTGGCGCCAGAAAGCCGGTTTTTTCCCTGACCGTAGCTAAAAATTCCCCGAGCACCCCGATCGTAGCTTCATAGGGAGCAATCTCGAGAATCTGGGAACCAATATGGGCATGAAAACCCACCAGTCTAAGCTGGGGAGACTGAAGAGCGAGCTTAACCGCTTTTAAAGCAGTTCCCTCTTTAATTTCCAGCCCAAACTTCGAATCATCCTGTCCGGTTTGGTCATAAGCATGAGTCTCAGCTTCGACCCCCGGAGTCAGTCGGAACATCACCCGCGGCCTCGTCCCGGTCTCCTTCGCCAGTTGAATTAAAGTCTCCAGCTCCATTAAATTGTCGATCATAATATGCCCGACCTGATGTCGGAGGGCAAACAGTAACTCCTCGCGGGATTTATTATTGCCGTGAAAATAGAGGCGCTCCGGTGGAAACCCGGCCTGCAGCGCCGTGTAAAGCTCGCCCCCGGAGACGACGTCTAAACCAAGTCTTTCCTGGTAAAGTAAACCACAAAACGCTTTAGTCAAAAACGCTTTGCCGGCGTAGACCACTTCAAAATCCGGATATAACTGCGCCAATGTATCTACATACTGACGACAATTCGCCCGAATCTGCTGCTCATCCAGGACATAAAGGGGCGTGCCATAAGTTTTGGCCAGATCGACAACGTCACACCCGCCGATCTCTAAATGCCCTAAATCGTTAATAGTAAAGTTGCGTTGAAAATATTGAGCGGCGATCATCTTATTCCTCCTTAAGACAGCAACCCTTACGATGTTCCTTCACCAAACCTGATCTATCTTATTTAAGCAGCCGCTAAACTGGTAACACCAATCCGCTAAAAACATCGTTCGGTTTAAGTCTGGTCTGCTTTTAAAAAGATGAAACAATTCTATCATCAGCAGGTAAAATTAGTCAACCCTCATTGCTTAATGCACAAGACAGCTGCCGCCGATAAACTCCTTTAGAATCGAATTGCTAGGCACTTCATGGTCATCCATTGGCAAAAAGTACGAAGTAAATTTGAGCAGGCGTTTCGCTTCCGAGTATTCGGGGCAATCCCGGGGAATGGCCTTCAGTAACGGTTCCACATATCTTTTCAAGATCGCTAGCTCATAAATTAATGCGGAGTTAAACATCACATCGGCTTCCTCTTGGAAGGGAAAGATGTTTTTATCTTCCCCTCTTCGGACTGCCGGCCAGAGCCGTAAAGTCGTTAACGCATCATGGGAACGGAATTGATTATCACGGACGATGCGCCGGAGCAGCCGGTTATCGGTGGTCGGGATCCGGTTATGATCATCCATATTCAATTGGGTTAAGGCACTAATGTATACCTTGAATTTACGGTCCTTCGGCACAGACTGGGTCAGTTTTTCATTAAGTCCGTGAATCCCCTCAATAATGATGGGCTGATCCGGTTTAATCTGTAAAATTTCGCCCCGGTATTCGCGTTGTCCTGTCATAAAATTAAAACGGGGGATCTTGACCGGTTCACCGATGATCAGATCGGCCAATTGTTCGTTAAATAAGTCTAAGTCGATCGCCTCTAAAGCCTCAAAATCAGGCTCCCCTTTTTCATTTAACGGCGTATGCTCCCGGCTGACAAAGTAATCATCCAGGGAGATCGATACCGGCCTGACCCCATTGACCCGCAGTTGAATCGAGAGGCGTTGGGCAAAGGTTGTCTTGCCCGAGGAAGATGGCCCGGCGATCATCACCAACCTGATCCGCTCCCGGTTTTGCGTAATTTGGTCGGCAATCTGCGCAATCTTCTTTTCCTGGAGGGCTTCAGCCAAGCGGATCAGATCCCCGCCCTTACCCGCCTCCACAATTTGATTGAGAGATGCAACATTAGTAACCTCTAATACTTCACCCCATTTTTCGTATTCGTAGAAGATCTGGGAGGGTTTCCTCTGCTCCACAAAGGGCGGGACTTTGTCCGGGGAATCCTCCGCCGGAAAACGGAGAATAAAACCGGGAAGATAATAATGCAACTCAAACTCTTTCAAAAAGCCGGTACTCGGCAACATATAGCCAAAATAATAATCATGGTACCATCCTAAGCGGTAAACCGAGATTTCGTCGTTCTGTTTATACTTCATCAGGTCGACTTTATCCTTTAACCCTTCCTTTTCAAAATAACGAATTCCTTCATCCAAGGGGAGTTTGAGCTTTTCGATTTTTTCATCGGCCGCGATAATTTCCTTCATCCGTTCCTCAATCCGCCGCAAGTCCCTCTCCATCACATGCCGCCCGATCTCGAGCTCCCCGTAAAGACCCTTACTCAACGAATACATAATCTTAATCCGGCAATTCGGAAAAACCTCTTTCGCCGCCCGCATCAGAACAATTTTTAACCTGCGTCGATAAATCCGAACCCCATCCCGACTGCCTAAATAAACCGGAGTGAGCGATGCATCCTCCTCCAGCCGGTAAGAAAGCTCCCGGAGATCATTACCCACTTTGGCCGCCATAATCTGACTCTTCCCCGGCCACGCTTCCAAGATCTCCTGAATGGTTGTACCTTTGGGTACGGTCTTAGTTCCCTCCGGAAGTTGTACTTTAATCATCTCCATGACAACTCCTCCTCTCTGAGTATTTAAGTTCTCTAAGCGTTTTTCCCATTAAGGGGATGAACCTGCGAAATCTGTATTTGACCGCCATAGCGCTTACTTTTTTCTTTATCCCGACCTCAGGCTAATTTAAAATCTGCCAGGCCGGATCTTGGCCTTCTTTTATTATGAAGGATTTGGTGGAATTTTGCAATTTTTTAATTTACTAATTTCCCCCTCTTCCGGAAGCGCCGTTAACCACTATTCTCCCAAAGACCACGCGGAAGCATGCCTCGGTCGTCGAAGAGACCATTTTATGTAAAAGGCAAGAGTAGTTCGGCCCGCCGTCCAGACTCTTGTCGGAATTTACACTAAAAAACCCAAAACCAACGACGAAAAGGATTGAACTATTTCTCTAAATATGATATTATATCTTAGGTTATCATCGATTTGCGCCTGTAGCGCAGCAGGATAGAGCAACGGACTTCTAATCCGTAGGTCAGGGGTTCGAATCCCTTCAGGCGCGCCAGTAATGACAAGGGTTTCCCGGCTCATAGTAGCCGGGATTTTTGTTTTATGCCGATCAAATGCCGATCAAATTCGGGGCAATTAAAAAGACCGGCTTTCACCGGTCATTCGCCGCATCATGCTCTCAACCGTTCCGGGCCTCGGGGTTTGCTCTTCATCGCTGTTCTTTTTCTTTTAGCTTCTTTTTGAACTCCTCTATTTGCTCTTTTGTCCAGAGCGGTCTTTTGCCTACATAGCCCACAGGTTCTGGGAGTAGTCCTCGGCTGTAATACACGGCTATTTTTTGCCTACTCCAATTCCCACCGAGCTCACGAGCAAATTCCACCTGGCCGTAAAACTGTAGAGGTTTCATGGTGTCACCTCTTACTTTTTAATGACTTTGATTAACACCCATAGCCCGATCAAACCAAAGTTGATGATCTGGAGAACCATAATATTCCTACAATCTAAACCCAGAACCCAGGTTATGACGAAAATTCCAGCGGTTTGATGCAGGTTTTTAATCACTTAGTATTCTCCCGATATTCGCTGGGCGACATCCCTGCCATCTTCTTAAAGCAATTGCTGAAATAAAAGGAATCCTTATACCCGACGGCAGTGGAGACCTCATAAATTTTCAGATCGGTATGTTTCAGCAACTCTTTGGCTTTTTTGATCCGGCGTTCTGTAAGATAGTCAATGAAATTCTTCCCGGTCCGTTCTGTAAATAAGAGACTGAGATAGCTGGGACTGATATGAAAACGATTGGCCATGGCAGAAAGAGTAATATCCGCGGCGAAATTTTCATCAAGATACCGCCGGATCTCCTCCACCAGTTGATGATTGAGGGAAGCACGTTTTTGCCGGATATGATTATTAATCCGTTTAAAAAAAGAACGTAAGAGCTGCTTCAACTCCCCCAAACTTTCCACCTGATTCAGATCGACCAGCGTAGTGTGATTGGCCCCGAATATTTCCCCGGCATTATACCCCAGTTCATTTAGGGTAGCAAGGGTCAACAGAATTAAATTACTCGCCACCATCCTTGCTAATTCGGGTTTTAGCTTGGCCAGGCGTATCTCATTGATGATCCTTTCCAAATCATCTTCGATCGCGGAAGCCGCTCCGATTTTTATGTTGTCGAAAATCGGATGGCGGTGGAGCGTATTGAGGATTTTATGATAGGATTGATTATCCGGATTAAGATCATTAATAAAGAAAACCTGATTCATTCCGTATAAATAACGATATTGCAACGCGGAACACGCCTCCCGGTAAGAAACAGCCAAATCCGCCAAATCCCGGTAGAGACGGCCCAATCCGCAGGCGAGCGGAAGCTTTAAAGCCAAATGAACCTGGGATAATATCTCCTCTAAGCGCAGCGGCAAATTTTGATCCGGTTCAATGAAGATTAATACCACTTGGTTGCGATGGTGGTTGACGACAAAGTTTTGATAGGCGTTGGCATTGGCCAACCGTTGTGCTTGTTGATAAAGGTGCAAGCTGATGAGGTACTTTTCTTCTTCGTTCATCTCTGCTAATTGGTTCTCAGGAATCTCGAGCACCGCCACTTGAAAGTCGCGGTTATAAATCCCGCTGATCCCCAAAAATTCCAACTGGGCGTCAATATTGGCGACCGCATTGCCGTTAAGCAAGTCTAACAGGAGTTTTTCCACCAAAGCGGCCTTGTTTTTTTCTAACTGTTCCCGCAGGTCATTCATCTCCGCCCGCTCCGCTTCTTCCCTTTCGAGCTCCTCCTTGAAACGCAGCACTACCTCCAGCAGTCTTTTACTGGCGAAAGGTTTAAGCAAATAATCAGAGACATTTAGTTTGATCGATTCCTGCGCATACTCAAACTCGGCAAAACCGGAGATCACAATGATCTTCATCTGGTAGCCGCGGCGTTTGACCTCTTTAATCAGTTCGATCCCATTCATCTTCGGCATCTGCACATCAGTCACCATAATCTTCACGGGATGCTTCTTGAGAAGAGCCAGCGCCTCAAGTCCGTTGGACGCTCCTAAAACCGGTCCAAAGCCATAATCGGCCCAAGCCACGTTGTTCATGAGTTTATCTTTAATCGCTTCTTCATCTTCGACCAGTAAAAGCCCGAACACTCGATCACCCCTTTCCTACAACAACCGGCAATTTAATCGTCGCCGTTACGCCACCGCCCGGTGTCGCCCGCAACTTTAAACCGTATTCCGGTCCAAAAGCCAGTCGAATCCGTTCATTAACATTGCTAAGCCCAAAATATCGTTGTTCGGTCCCGCTCTCCCGCAAACAGCGATTGATCTCCTCCATCTTAGCCGGTTCCATTCCGACTCCATTATCGATCACTTGAAAGCAGATCGTATTCGAGGCTTCAATTAAAAAACCCTTGATCGTGATCAGGCCGCCTGGGGTTTCCAACTCTCTAACCCCATGATAGATTGCGTTTTCCACAATCGGCTGGAGGATTAATTTAATTGTCTTCTTATTCAGTAACCGCTCCTCGATTTCGATGGAATAATCATATTTATCCCCATGGCGTACCCTTTGAATATAAAGATAATTACGGACACGCTCCGCCTCTTCACGGATGGTGATTAACTCCTGGCCTTGGCTGAGGCTGGTCCGGAAAAACGCGCCCAATGCCTCAACCATATTAATCACATCTTCATTTTTATTCGTTTCCAAGAGACCGATGATGAGATCCAGCGTGTTATAGATGAAATGGGGTTTAATCTGTTCTTGTAGCGCTTTCATTTCGGTACGCCGCAGTTTTTCCTGTTCTTGAACACTCTGCTTCATCAATTGCCGAATTCGGGCCAACATCTGATTGAAGGTTTCACTCAGTTCCCCGATCTCATCCATGGTATGAATTTCCGCGTTGGTATTTAAGTCCTCCGAGGCTTGCCGCATGGATTGCTGCAATTCTTTCAACGGATTGGTCAGCAAATGAGCGAAATAGACCGCCATTAAGGTCACAACCAGAATCGTGCTGACAATGATGGTTAAAGAAAGCCCAGTAATCTTTTGCATCTCCGTCGCCAGCTCGAATCTGTTTGATAGCCCGATAATTTTCCAGTTCGCCGGGGCAAAAGTCTTAACCCTGACTATTTGGTTGCCCGGTCCCCTTTTCGTCGTAAAACCCTGTTCCCAATCGGCGAGCGACGATTCTCCCAACAAAGCGCCGATTCTTTTTCCGATTAATCCCGGGTCCGGATGATAAATAATCCGGTTATCTTCGTCAACCAACATGATGTAACCGGTCTTGCCGAGCCTGATATTCCCGCAAATTCGGTGTAATAATCCCACATCCCCATCGATGCTCATCATGCCCAAAAAATTATCATAATCACCGTGAATCGCCTTCCCGACTGAAAAAACAGGACCACCCAACCAGTCCGGGTGCGGCCCCCAAATCGCGATGCTATCATCCTTGGCTGTCCGGTTCGCCAAAGTCTGGAACAATTCATTTTGCGCCAAATCCGTATGGGTCACGCCGTAACAGCCAACCGTTACCCCGCCGATCGTCGCAATAGAGACATCTCTTAATTCGGTCTTAAAATTCCGGATGTTATTCAGATTTTCCCAAAGCCGAAAGATAAACTTACGATTCCCTTCAACATCCCCCGCTAAACTTAATTTGATAAATTGCAGATTATAATAATCGTTGCGTAGCTCCAAAATCCGTTCCAGATCACTCAGGTAAATCTCCAGATTCCGGGCGACCCGGTCAATAACCTCGCTTGTGTATGATTGAATATTTTGTTGCAAGATATCATGATAAACACCATAGGAAAAAATAGCCAGTATAACCAGAGGGATCGTGCTTAAAACAACAAAAGACAAGATAAACTTGGACCGTAACGATCGCAACTTGAAAGCATTGACCAACCAGGTTTGAATTCCCATAAAAACAGATTTTAAAGCATTCATTTTATTTCATTTCCCATGGTTTTTTCTGACTCAATAATAGATCAAAATTAGATTGATCGGCTAGTTCCAAGCCGGTATCAATATATTCCATTGGCACCGGATGCCCTTTAATGGCATCCACCAGGTATTTAACGGTCAGTTCCCCCATTTTCCGAAAATCTTGTCCCACTAAGGCCTGGGCAAATCCTTTTTTCGCGGCTTGTAATACTGAGTAAAAAGTATCCATCGAGACGGCGATTCCACCGTTATTGCACCATTCCTGGTACAAGGGCATTGACTCCGTCGGTCCGAAAAAGGCCCACCCGCCGGAGAAATAAAATAAATCGGTCTCCGGGTGCTCTCTAATATAGGCCTCAACCACCTTGGCCCCTGTGCTGGTATCGTCATCACAAGCCAATAAGGCCACATAATCCAGA
>JAAYGU010000143.1 GCA_012727535.1 Bacillota bacterium
AACTGAGCTTGACCACATTCTTGCGGAAATCCTCATCATATTGTTGGCGGATTTTGGACATGATTTTCTCTCCTTTTCATTATGCTTCTATCTTATCATCATGTCCGGAATTATAACATAGACCCGACCATTTATCGTTCCTTAAATAAAACATACCCCACGGATAAAAACCCGTGGGGTATGTTTTATCTTCTTTTATATTTTCAAAACCGGCTAAATCCGGCTCCAGGATCCAGACGGTCGCTCTTTATAGACCCATACACATACCCATATTCTAATCTGCAATCCCTTACCAAATTTGTACTGATTCTTAAAGGTATCCCTTTCAAACGGTTTAATTCCTTTTAGAACTTAAGAATAATCCCGCTATGGTCGAGGAGATCTCTTCCACCAGCGAGTTGCTGAGCAATAAAGCACAAGAACTTTATTAGCTTGTTAACCGGTTTAAAATCGCCACTGCACAGGCCGCCAATCCCCGAAAAAGATTGCCTTTTTGGCTTTAGACCATAATCACCTGCGGGCTACGGTTGATCCGTACTACTCTGGTTTTGATGCCCCTGACGCACTCGGCAAACCGGTCAATCGTCTCATAGGCCTCGCCAAAGTGCATCGGAACAAAAATTTCCGGCTGGAGCTCTGTAATAAAATACTCTCCACCCCGGTAAAAATTATGTTCCAGCCGCGGATCGACTGGGAAAAAGGCAATCTCAATTTTTTCCCCTTTCAGGCGGGCGATCTCTGCTTTAAACCGCCGTTCTGCCAGCGCAATTTCGGCTGGAGAATCATCCCACCAGTACCACCAGTTCAGATCGCCGGCATGAAAGAGGGTAACGCCGTCGACCTCGACCAGGAAAGAAACCCCTTCATCCGTTGAACCGAAGGTCTTGAACCTGAGGGCGCCTACGCTCCGTTCTTCCCCCGGTCCCACCAATATGAGCCGGTCGTCTTCCCGGCCTGGTCTGATATCATTACTCAAAATACACTTGATCCTCGGATCTTGGTCCAACCAGCGCAGGACGATCGGGTTATAATGATCACGGTGCCGGTGGGAAACAAAGTTCAGGATCGCTTTGTCCGTCTGAAAAAAGGCCTCCGCGCTTATTTGGTCAAAACGCCGCGGGTCATCTTGCCTGGCTTGCGCCCGGTAATAATCGAATAACAAAAGATGGTTAGTGGTTTCCACTAAAAAACCGCTGTTGAAGAGATATGTAATCTTCACGCCACCACTGGCCATGCCCCTTCCTCCTTCCTACCGTAATGCTTTTACCCCTTCCTCTTCTCTCCTTCCTCATTATCTCCTCCACCGTTTTCAACTTTCTTCACCGTTCTACTCTAAACTGGACTAAGACTGTTTATTCCCCAGTACCCCTTGTTTATGTTGTTTTTTGGGATATAATAGAGGAAATATTAATTAAACTAAATTCATAGTGGGCACGTGAGCGAAGGAGGTAAATAAATGAAGTTTTCGTTTGACCATAACAACCTTAACGTTCTAGACCTGGAAAAAAGTCTGGCTTTTTACCGGGAAGCACTCGGCTTCACCGAAGTAAGGAGAAAGGAAGCCAAGGACGGCAGTTTCATTTTAGTCTTTCTCAGTGATGGCGAGACCGGACACCGGTTAGAACTGACTTGGCTGCGGGACCGAACCCAGCCCTATGTCTTGGGGGATAATGAGAGCCATCTGGCTGTCACCGTCGACGATTTTGAAGCCGCCTACGCGCACCACCAAAAAATGGGCTGTATCTGTTACGAGAATAAGGAGATGGGTCTTTATTTTATCAATGATCCGGATGGTTATTGGATTGAGATTATCCCGCCTCGAAAATAAACCGATCCGTCTATTTCCCTTTTTAACACTGCTGATTTAGAAAAATGAACAAGAAAAGAGAGCCCCTTCAGTTAGGCTCTCTTTTCCGTTAAACGTATCTTGTGATCGATCATCGGCCTCAATATTTCTAATCCTTACTGCTTCGTACCTTTCCGGAGCAGAACGGTGAAACCATTCTCCGTTTTTCCCTTTTCCACCAAAACATGTCCAGTCTTTTCTGCCCAGGCTTCAATGTCATCGGGGAAAGCGGGATCCGTCGCTACAACTTTAAGGTATGCGCCGGCCGGTAGCCGGTTGATTTCCTCCGCCACCCGCATGATCGGACCGGGACAATGCAGACCGCTGGCATCAACCGTTACCACTTCCGTTTCGCAGGTGGCGGCTGTTTCCTGTTGCGCTAATGTTTTTGGGCTTTCCTCGCTTAGCACCGCCTTAGCCTCCCGGTGACCGCTTCGGTCTTGGTTAATCTTTTCCCCGTTCCGCTGCATCTCCATTTCATCTTGCACGGCTTTCCAGGTCCGGTAACCCCCGCTGAGGTTCTTAACTTTAAACCCGAGTTGCTTCAGAATCCGGTAGGCGACATACCCTCTGAGCCCAACCTGGCAATAGATGATAATCTCCTTATCTTTCGGTAATTCTCCGATCCGTTTTCTCAGTTGCGGCAGAGGAATATTCAAGGAACCTTCAATACATCCGGCCTGGTTTTCGACCTTTTCCCGGACATCAAGCAGGATGCTCCGGCTCCGGGCGAGCTGTGGCAGCTCATCCCAATGGATAACCTCCATATCCCCATTCAGGATATTACTGGCCACATAGCCGGCGATATTAACCGGATCTTTGGCGGAGGAATATGGAGGCGCATAGGCCAATTCCAATTTGGTGAGATCCGTCACCTTTCCGCCTAGTTTCATCAGGGTCGCTAGCACGTCAATCCGCTTGTCCACTCCATTATAACCCACCACCTGCGCTCCTAAAATTTGGCCGTCAAGCGCAACGTTCAGTTTCATACTTAAAGAAAAGGAACCCGGATAATAGGTGGCATGGGAAGCCGAGTGGGTCAGCGAAGAGAAAAATTCCACCTGCTCTCGGTGTAGATTCTCCGCAGTTAACCCAACTGAAGCAACGGTCAGATCAAACACTTTAGCGATCGCCGTACCCATCGCCCCTTCATACTCCACCGGACGACCGGTCATCGCATCCGCAACCAACCGCCCTTGGCGGTTAGCCGGTCCGGCCAGTGGAATCAAGCACGGTTGTCCGGTCAGACTATTTTTTACCTCAATGGCGTCGCCAACCGCATAGATATCCGGATCGGAGGTTTGAAAGCGTTCATTGACCAGAATACCCCCGGTCGGGCCGATCTCCAGTCCAGCTTCTTTCGCCAGTCGATGATCGGGCGCGGCGCCGACCGCCATAATAACCATCCCGGTGCGGAGCTTTTCACCGTTTTTCAGCAGCGCCCAAGTCTCCCCAGAACGCTGCTCCAAGGAGAGCAAGGAGTTGCCTAAATATAAGGAAATACCCTTCTCGCGTAAATGCTTGTGCACAGGGGCCGCCATCTCAAAGTCAAGATTCTTCGGCAAGACCCGTCCGGCCATCTCCACCAGTGAGACCTGGAGACCGGCTTGGTGCAAATTCTCTACCATCTCTAGACCGATAAAGCCCGCGCCGACAACCACCGCCGATTCAGGTTTAACTTCGCGGATATAGTTTTTAATCCGATCGGTATCACTAACATTTCTTAAGGTAAAGACATTCGGAGCATCCATTCCGGCCAGCCGGGGCCGGACCGGAAAAGCGCCGGGCGACAAGAGGAGCTGATCATAAGCTAAACGGTATATACGCCCACTCTCTCCCTCTTTAATCTCAACCTCTTTTTTCTGCCGGTCAATCTTCAACACTTCCTGACCGGTACGGACTTGTATATTATAACGGGCATGCATTCCCTCCGGCGTTTGGACAAATAGTTTACCCCGGTCGGCAATCACTCCGCCGATATAATAGGGAAGACCACAATTCGCATAAGAGATATATTCGCCTTTTTCGATCATAATAATCTCTGTTTCTTCGTCAACTCTTCGCAAACGGGCGGCTGCACTGGCCCCCCCGGCCACTCCGCCAACAATTACTATGCGTTTCTTCATCTGATCGTCCCCTTTATTGATTAATTTGTTTATTATAATAATACAATATATATGCTAAAAATTTATCCTTATTATAAAATTATAAAAGTAGCTTAACAATCCGTTCCACTACCGGGTTGGTTAAGGTATAGTAAACCTCCACGCCGACCCTTTTCCCTTCAATAATACCGCCGGAACGTAACTTCGCCAAGTGCTGAGAGATGGTTGATTGAGGCGCTTCAACACACTGCTGCATACGGCTAACATTGCATTCTCCGTTTTTGGCCAAATTCTTCACAATACATAACCGTACCGGATGGGCAAGCAGCTTCAACAGTTCCGCCACCACCCTGAGTTCCTCCCGCTCCCTCTCCTGCAACTTCTCCATCCTACTACCCCCACCCCATTGATATTAGTTTTTTGCGTTATCCCTGATAATGCAAAAAGCTTATATTACGCTGTAGACTTTGCCTTCGACAATAATAGTGCCGCTCAACCCCGGCTACTCGTCTTTAATCTAAAAGAATGTGGGGTACTTTTATCCTATATTTATTATATTACGATAAATTAATTTGTAAAGTTCAACTATTACTTTTTTTGAAGGGACCAATTTTTGTTAGCACACGAAAAGCGGGTTTATACTTTAGAATACTCCAAGAAATTCACCGGAACAAGGGAACACCATTCCGCCTCGGCGAAAAAGACAAGCCCTTTCTCTTATATTAAAGAAAGGGCTTTTCTTTTTAATATTACACAAAACACTATTCTACAATCTCCTGCTTGACGTATTCTTCCGGTTCGATCATCGTCTCATCGAAGGGGCTGATCCCGCTAGCATGGCCGCTGGCGCCGAAAAGCCGGATCTTCGCTCTGACCTCTTCCATTAGGGCCTCGCGGGCCTGGTGCAGATACTTCCTAATATCAACGACGTTAAGATCCTGGGTGAGAATCTCCCGGATCTTCTCCGTAAAGCTCTTCGCCAGTTGCGTGTGGACGTTAATCTTACTGATCCCGGCTTCAATCGCGGCCTGCACGGCCTCATCCGGGACACCGGAAGCACCGTGGAGGACCAGCGGAACCGAAACCGCCTGACGGATCGCTTTAATCCGTTCGATATCGAGGACGGCCTGCTTGACCTTCATCTTATGCATGCTGCCCACCGCGACAGCCAGCGCATCGACCTTGGTCAGTTCAACAAAGCGCTTCGCCTCCTCCGGAGTGGTCATATACTTCTTTAACTCTTCCGGGGTGATGCTGTGCGGATCCCTCGGCACCATACCAAGCTCGGCTTCGACCGGAACATTGACGGCATGCGCCGCACGGACCACCTCACGGGTAATACGCGCATTCTCGTCGAAGCTGAGCTGTGAACCGTCGTACATCAAGGAAGTAAAGCCCGCCCGCAGGCAACGAAGATTATAGACAAAGTCCACCCCGTGATCCAAGTGCAACGCGACGGGAATCCGTGTCTTCTTAGCCAGCACTTGAACGATTGCCGCCATCTCCTCGACCCCGGCGTGTTCTGCTCCCCCTTGGCTCACCTGAACAATAACCGGTGCCTCTTCCAGTTCAGCCGCTCTTACTATTCCCTGCGCCATCTCTAAATTATTGGCATTGAAAGCCCCGATCGCATAGCCTTTCCGCTGCGCATCCAGTAACATATCCTTGGTACTTACTAAAGGCATTTCTGAATCACTTCCTTTAACAACAAAGAGCACCCTGGCCGGGTTGTCGGCAACCAAGCTTCATTGAGCCAGTTCGCCGCGTCAGCAGCGCGTATTCATTCATGTTGGCTACCTACAGAAACACGATTGTGTTATCAATCAAGGCCTGCCAATAACCCGGCAAAATGCATCTTGCTGCACAGTTTTCTGTCTTTCGCTTGTTCAAGCTTGCTGGGGTGGGGGACTTGCTAAAGTAGGACCGCCTGATTGCCTACAACACCATTACTTTGCTCACGGGATTAATAAGGAGTTCAAACCTTTTCGACAAACTCTTCCAAGAGACCCATATCCCCGGCGAACCCTTCTGCAGTGCTCACGGAGCAGGGATGGTTAACAAATTCCTCAGCGGTCATCCCATGGGCTTCATAGCCCTGCCGGAAATAGGGGATTTTGATCAATTGGGCAAGAATTTCGTCGGGGATCTCCTCACCCCGGTGGTTGGCAATCGGCTCATCCTCATAGAGTTTCAAGAAGTCACCGATCATCTCCGGGTTGATCGTATAGACCACCGGTTCGCCGGCCAGCTTCTCAATATGCCAAACCTTTTGTTTGCCGTCGACTACCGGACCTAACCGTGAAGAACAGAGTAACAGTTTACTCTCATAACCTTGTTGTTCGAGGATGCGGATGGCTTTCTTCGCGATCGCCAGCCCGGACCAGCGCAGAACCTCATCGGTCAGCTCCACCCCAGCGGCGGCCGCCTGCTCTTTAAATTCTTTGGCTCCTTCAAACCGGCCCAGCATTAAGGTGATCACGGAACGCCATTGTGAATAGTCCACCCCGTTCGCCTCGCCGATCGCTTTCCCCTGACGGACAGCCTCGGCCACCGCCAGGATCTGCGGAAGAGTAAAACAGACGGTCGCATTGGTCGGAATCCCGAGGGCGGTCAGGAGCATCATGTTATAAACCCCTTCTTTGGTCGCCGGGGATTTGATCATGATGTTCGGTGCAAGCGCTTTCAACCCGATCCCCTGGCGCAACATCTCGCGGGTATCCGTAATTAAGCGCGGATCAACCTGCGCACTGACGTGACCATACTTATAGTTGGAGGCCTCAAACATGGGCAGGTATTTTTTAACCCCTTCACTGGTGATTTTGGTATAGGTCATCCAGGCCAACTCGGCCAAGGAACTACCCTGGTACTTTTATTTCAATTCTTTAATCCAGGGTTTGCAGCCCTCCGGAATCCAGTCCAGGGTCTCTCTGGTCAACCGGGGGTTGGTCGTCACTCCCCGGAAGACTGATTTTTCCGGATTTTTCTCATTATAAAGCCGCTCTAGCCAGCCGGCAAACTTCTCCCTTTTCGCCTCCGGGATCGTCTGCAGGTACTTCTCCCTCCAGGCCGCATAGACTAAAGGCGAAGAATCCCACCAAATCTCAAAATCATCACTCACCGCTTGCAATCTTTCAAATGGGCTTGTTTCCATTGTTGTCATTTACACTTCTCCTCCTAATTTGGAATTAAAGATCGCCCAATCCTAACAA